>NZ_JABENB010000002.1:0-300000 GCF_013002715.1 Flexivirga aerilata | reverse complement strand
CGGCTGGTGATCGCGCACGCCTTCGGCGAGCTCGGGCTGCGGGTGCTGCAGTGGCGGGCGACCCGCGGCAACTGGGCATCGCGCCGGGTCGGCTGGGCCCTCGGCTTCGGCGTCGACGGCATCGCGCCGGCGTCCCGGGTCGACGCCCACGGCCAGGTCGCGGACACGTGGTACGGCCACCTGCGGGCCGGTGAGCGGGTCGCCCCGCGCAACCCGTGGTTCGAGCCCGCCGAGCTCACCGACGGGTCCGTCCGGCTGCGGCCCTGGCGAGAGGACGACGCACCGCAGGACGAAGGTGACGCGGCAATCACCCGCTTCCTGCACGGGACCGCGCCGACGACCGACGACTTCGCCGAGTGGCTCATGGGCCGCCGCGAGCGCATGGCCGTCGGGGAAGGCGTCTTCTGGTGCATCGCGGACGCCGCCGACGACCGGCCGCTCGGCGGCATCCAGCTCTTCCGGATGAACCTGCCGATGCAACGCGACACCGCCTTGCTCGCCTACTGGCTGCAGCCGCACGCGCGCGGCCGAGGCGCGTTGGGGCGGGCTCTGGAACTCCTTGTGCCGCATGCGTTCTCGCCGCCCACGGAGGGCGGGCTGGGGTTGCGTCGCCTCGGCGGCCTGGTCGACAGCAGCAACCTGCCGTCGCAGCGGGCGCTGCGCGCGGCGGGGTTCCGGCAGACCGGCGTCGCCGACGCCGTCCTCACGTATGACGACGGCACCGTCGCCGACGAGAACATCTTCGAGCTGCTCGCGAGCGACGACCGCGACGCGCAGCGCCGCACCGCCCTGCCGGTACCGACCCTGCGCACCGCGCGGCTGGTGCTGCGCGCATGGGGCGACGGCGATGCGCCGACGTCCGAGCCCGAGGGCGACCCGGTGATCGTCGGCAGCATGGGCATCGACCCGCGTCCGCCGGCTGCGTCATACGACCGGTGGCTGGCGGAGCTGCGCGCCGACGCACTGTCCGGGGGTGCGGTGCGGTGGTGCGTCACCGACGCCGGGTCGGGACGGGTGCTGGGTGCGATGTCGGTGCGCGGGCTCGACGCACCGCTGCGCAGCGGCACCGTCGCCTACTGGCTGCTGCCGGAGGCACGCGGCAACGGCGTGACCGCCGAAGCACTGAAAGCCGTTGTGGACCATGCCTTCTCGGCAGACGGCCTCGCGCTGGAACGGCTCGCGGCCGAAACCGTCGCAGACAACCACGCGTCGATGCTCACTCTCGCCGACGCGGGCTTCCGGCAGTGGGGACAGGACCACCAGTCGTTCGTGACCGCCGACGGCACCGCGCACGACAGCGCCTACTTCGAGCTACTCGCCAGCGAGTACGCCGAGAACCACGAAACCTCGTAGCGCCGCTCACCGGCACGTGATTGGCTGCCGCCATGCCACGGTTTCCGCAGGACGTGCCGCGACTGACCGGCGAGGGCGTGCTGCTGCGCGCCCACACCGAGGCGGACATCCCGCGCATCGTCAGCAGCTGCAACGATCGCCGCTCGCGTCAGTGGCTGTCACTGCCCGCTCCGTATGCCGCGGAGCAGGCCCGCGACTACCTCGCCCACGTCGCGCAAGGATGGGCAGACGAGAGCGAATGCGTGTGGGCCGTCGAGGCGGCCGGGCAATACGCCGGCTCGATCACCCTGCACCGGCGCTCCCCCGCCGCTCGTGAGGTCGGTTACCTGACACATCCCGACTCTCGCGGTCAGGGGGTGACGAGTGCGGCGGTCCGCCGGGTCGTCCGGCACGCCTTCGAGGACATGCAGCTGCCGACGGTAACCTGGCGCGCGGGCCGCGGCAACTGGGGCTCGCGCCGCGCCGCGTGGGCGGCCGGCTTCACCGTCGATGGGGTCTGGCCCGCGCAGGCGACCGACGGTCACGGCGCACCCGAGGACCTCTGGGTCGGTCACGTGCACGCGGAGGGTTGGACCGGTGCACCGACCCGGCCGTGGTGGAAGCCGAAAGTGCTGGAGAAGAACGGGATTCGGCTGCGGCCCTGGCGCGCGGACGATCACCTGCAGGAGCCGGACGACGGCATGCGGTTGATGGCGACGCGCATGCAGCCGACGCCCGGCGACTTCCCTGCATGGTTGCTGCGCACCGGCGAACGGATGGCATCCGGCGCGGCGGTCGTCTGGTGCGTCGCCGACGCAGCGCATGACGAGCCACTCGGCCAGATCCAGGTCACCGGCCTCGACGTGGACTTCATCGCCGGCACCGGAGAGGTCGGCTACTGGCTCTACCCGCACGCCCGCGGCCGCGGTGTGATGACGACCGCACTGGAGCTGGTGCGCGAGCACGCCTTCGCCGAACGCACCGACGAGAGCGGCACCACCGGTCTCGGGTTGCACCGGCTGCAGGCCGGCACGGACGCCCGCAACCAGGCATCGGAGCGCACCCTGCGACGGGCCGGCTTCCGCTCGTGGGGCACCGAGCGGTCGGTGCTGCGGCAGGCCGACGGCTCGCACACCGACGCACTCAACTGGGAGTTGCTCGCCACCGACGATGTTGCGGCACAGGCGATTTGGCCACGGGACGTCCCGGTACTCGAGGACGAGACCATCCGGTTGCGACCCTGGCGCGAGTCGGACCGGGAGGCGCTCCCATCGGAGATCGACGAGCTCGCGCGCACGTTCATGCCGGCCGGTGCGCAGCCGACGCCGGACACCTTCGACGCGTGGTTCGCACGGCGGCGCCGCAACATCGACTCCGGGAGCGCAGTCGCCTGGTGCATCGCCGACCCGGCCACCGACCGTGCGGTCGGCGACATGCTGCTCTTCGGCATCGGCGACGGCACCGCGACGTCGGCCGAGATCGGCTACTGGCTCCTGCCGGACGCGCGAGGGCACGGCTATCTGCAACAGGCGCTGGAACTCGTTGTGCCACACGCTTTTTCGTCGGTCGATGACGGTGGCATGGGGCTGACACGGCTCCACGCCGCCACCGATCTCGCCAACGCGGCGTCGCAGGCCCTGCTGACCGGCGCCGGCTTCCGGCGGTGGGGGCAGGACCGGCAGGCCTACACCGGGAGTGACGGAACGATCTCCGACGGCGCCTACTTCGAGCTGCTGTCCTCCGACGATCGCGAGAGCCGGAGGTCGGCGACGCCGCCGGCCCTGGACTTCCCCGATGTCCGGTTGCGGCCGCTGCGCCGCGACGACGTCGGCCCGCTCGCGCGCACCTGGGCCGACCCGGAGATCGCGAAATGGCTGTCGATCGCCCAGGACGACCTCGGCGCGCAGGCCGCCGACTACGTGCGGGCCAAGCGATACGCCGACCCCGAGACGCACGGCCTGTGGTGGGTCGTCTGCGCTGCCGAGAGCGACGACTTCGCGGGAGTAGCCGGGTTGCAGCACATCACCGGCGGGCCGGCGTCGTCCGCCGAGGTCGGTTACTGGCTCGCACCGGACGCCCGCGGGCACGGTCTTGCGACCGCCGCCGTGCGGGCACTGGTGGCGTTCGCGTTCCTCGCTCCCGGCCGGGGCGGCCTGGGCGTGCGGCGGGTGACCGCCGGCGTCGGCGACGGCAACACCGCGTCGCTGCGAGCGCTGCAGAGCGCCGGCCTGCAGGTCGTCGGCCGGGCCCGGCAGGCCGAGGCGCTCGGCGACGGCAGCGTGGTCGACCTGCTACTGCTCGATCGGGTCGCGCCGGGCACCGGCGAGGAGGACTAGTCGGAGCGGCCGCCGGTCTTCGGGTCGTCGATCAGGCCGCCGCGCACGGCATACATCGCCGCCTCGACCCGGCTGTGCAGCTGCAGCTTGTCGAGGATGTTGCGGACGTGGTTCTTCACGGTGTTCTCGGAGATGAAGAGTTCTTCGGCCACCCGCCGGTTGGACATGCCGCGGGCGACGTGCCGCAGCACCTCGCGCTCGCGATCGGTGAGTGCGGGTGCCGGGTCGGCGTGCGGCTCGGGGCCGGAGCGCACCATCGCCGCGAACTCCGAGAGCAGGGTGGAGGCGAGCGACGGCGACAGCAGCGCCTGGCCGGCGGCGACGGCGCGGATCGCGCCCGGCAGCTGGTCCGGCGCGACGTCCTTGAGCAGGTAGCCGGTGGCGCCGGCCTTGATCGCCTCGACCAGGTCGCCCTCCTCGTCGGAGGCGGTGAGCATCAGGATCTGGATCTGCGGCACCGCGGCCTTCACCGCGCGGCACACCTCCAGCCCGCTGCCGTCGGGCAGGTAGATGTCGAGCACGAGGACGTCCGGCGCGAGGTCGACGGTGCGCGCGACGCCCTCGGCGGCGGTGCCGACCTGGTCGACGAGCGCGATGTCGTCCTCGAGCTCGAGGAGGGTCTGCAGGCCGCGCCGGTAGATCGCATAGTCCTCGACCAGCACCACCCGCAGCGACCCCGCGGCCGGCGTGTCACCGGCCGCGGGGTCGCTCGTCAGGTGATCGGTCACGCCGGCGCGTCCGCGAGCGCGACCGGCGCCTCGCTCACGTCGAGCTGGATGACGCCGTAGGACCAGCCGCGGCGGCGGTAGACCACGCTCGGCCGCCCGGTCTCGATGTCCTGGTAGAGGTAGAAGTCGTGGCCGACCAGCTCCATCTCGTAGAGGGCCTGGTCGACGCCCATCGGGGTGCTGGTGTGCACCTTCTCGCGCAACTGGATCGGGCAGTCCTCGTCACCGCCGACCTTGGCGATGTGCGCGGGCAGCGGTGCCGCCTCGTCGGGGGTCTCGTCCGGCGGCGGACTGATCGCCGCCGTCGCGTCGTGCACCGACACCGGCTGGCGTCGGCCGCGGTGGATGCGTCGCTTGTCGTGCAGCCGGCGCAGGCGCTCGCCCAGCCGGGTCATGGCCACGTCGAGCGCGGCATACTCCTCGTCTGCGCTCGCCTCCGCCCGGATGACCGAGCGCTTGGAGTGGCAGGTGATCTCTATGCGTTCCGCTTCCTTTGCCTGCCGGGGGTTGGCCTCGTGCGTGATCACCACGTCACAACGACTGACTCGTGGGTCGAGCTGGGCGACCTTGCCCAGCTTCTCCTCGATGTGACGGCGAAAGCGCTCGGAAACCGCGACGTGGCGTCCGGTAACGGTGATCTCCATGGTGCACTCCTTCATCGGTTTCGCATGCAGAGGTGGGACGGCATCCCGTGGCTGCCGGGTCACCACCCCCTGAATCGGGAGGTGCAGGAGTCGAGCACAGCTGTCGGCGGCGCCGGACGCAGCCTGTGCTTCATCCCCTGACGTTAATCCACCGAAGCGTCCGACGTAAACGGCAAATGATCACGGAACGAACATCCATCGCGCACTCACAGCGAGGTCGTATGGCGCTGCGTCGCGGCCACCGTCGCGGCGCTCACCGAGCGTGCCCCGGCGGCCCGGAGGGCACGTGCGGACTCGGCCAGCGTCGAGCCGGTGGTGACGATGTCGTCGAGGACCAGGCAGACGCTGCCGGGCACCACCGCCGCCCGGCGGCGCACCCGCATGGTGCCGGCGACATTGACCGCACGCGCGTCGGCGCCGAGGCCGGCCTGGTCGACACCCGCACCCGCGACGAGGCTGCCGATCCGCAACGCCGGCACGACCCGCAGGCCGGTGCCGGCGACCGCGTGCCGGGCGAGCTCGGACATCGGCTCCCGGCCGCGCGCCCGCACCGAGGCGCCCCGGGACGGCACCGGGACCACCAGGACGGGGCGATCCTCCAGCAGCGCCGCGCGCAGCTGCCGGTCGCCGGCGATCGCACCGGCCACGGCCGTGCGCAGCAGACCGCTGAGCGGCCCCGCGAGGTCGCCGCGACCGGCGTCCTTGAAGGCGCGCAGCATCGCCGCGACCGGCCCGTCATAGGGCACCGCGGACCACGTGGGCGGGAAGCCGGACGGGCACGGCCTCGGCCGGGCGGGCCGGGCGCGCCCCCGCCGCGCGGTCCGCACGACCTGGTCGCACGCCGGGCAGAGCGGCGCGACCGGCGCCCCGCAACCGGCGCAGCAACTGGGCAGCACGAGCTCGGCGAACGCCCGCAGCGCGGCCACCGTGCCCATCGGGCCAGTGTGCTCGACCGGCCCGGCACACCGGCGCGAGCGCGCATCGACCGGTGGACGACGCACTCGGCGGAGCGGGGATGTGGACCGTCAGGAGCCCGGGGCGACCAGGTCGGTGGCACCGCGGATCGGCTGCCAGGCAGCGCCGACCCGGGTCAGCACGCTCTTGCGATCGGTGACGACGTAGAGCGAACTGGAGCCGGCCCCCGACGACACCAGCGCCTCGGCGCCGGGCGCGGCGCCGAGGTCGGTGACGAACTGCCCGAGGGGCGCGCTGAGCGGGTGCGCCTCGCTCCCGTCCGTGGTGCCGAGCACGCCGAGGGTCACGTAGTCGATCCAGGAGACGTCCCGCACGTTGTCGACCGCCGCGGCGACCGTCGTCGGCTCGGTGAGCGCGCGCGCCCGGCCCTTGGCGTCGCGGACGATGCCGGCGAGATAGACGCCGGTGTGGCCCTCGGCGTCCTTCAGCACCAGGACGACGCGGGAGCCCTCCGGGGCGACCTTGAGCGCGACGATCGACCGGTCGCCGATCCACGAGGCGTCGATCGGCTGCGGCTGGGCGTTGGCCGCCGGCAGCGCCGTGTCGATCACCCACACCGTGGCCGCGCTGGTGTCCGACCGCTGCGCGCCGGCGGGCGAGGCCGACTGGCCGCCGATCCAGAGCTCGCCGACCGAGTCGTTGCCGCCCAGGTGGACGGTGGAGAAGCTC
Source organism: Flexivirga aerilata (assembly GCF_013002715.1). Classification (NCBI taxonomy): domain Bacteria; kingdom Bacillati; phylum Actinomycetota; class Actinomycetes; order Micrococcales; family Dermacoccaceae; genus Flexivirga; species Flexivirga aerilata. The sequence continues at coordinate 293,316 of NZ_JABENB010000002.1, read as the reverse complement.
GGCTTGACCAGGTTGTCGCCGAAACCGCGCAGCTGGGTCAACGTGCCGCCGACCCATCGGCCCACCTGGCTGTTGCTGCCGTCGACGGCGGCGACCTGGCTCCCGTCGGCGGACGCCGCCAGCTGATACCAGTTGCGGTTGATCGCCGGCAGCTTCGCGCGACCGTTGGACGGCCGCTCCAGCGGCCGGCCCTGCATGCCGCTCTCGCCGAGGTCGTACCAGTTGAGGTCGGTCGCGTTGGACCGCACGATCATCGCGGTCGAGTCGCCGGTCACCACCTGGTAGCCGACGTCGCTCGGCGTCGTCGGCTCGGGCGGCAGGCCCGGAGCCTGCAGGCGCGCGCCGCCGACCTGCAACACCACGCGGCGGACATCGCCCTGGCGCAGCGTGGCGAGCATCGCGGCCCACAGCGCGGTCCGCTGCTCGGGCGTGGCGCCCAGCACGCGTTCGCTGAGGTCGACCGACGCCACCCCGTCGTTGTCGACCGGCACCGACGACACACCGAGCGCGCTGCCACTCGGCAGCGCGGGCAGCGTCATACCTCGCATCCACCCCGGCGGTCCGCGCAGCACCGCGGCGGCGAGCGAGCTGACCAGGCCGGTAGCCGGGTACCACTGGATGTCCGGCACGAGCGTGTGGCCGGTGGACGCCGGGTAGTAGACGGTCTGCGGCTGGTAGTTGGTCTGGAAGACGTCCTGCCGGATCCAGAGCCCGAAGTCCTTGGGCAGCGCGGAGATTCGCCACTCACCGGCGATCTTGGCCATGCTGAAACGGACGCTGTCGGTGGCCGCCTGCACGCTCTGGCTGAGATGGCCGGTGGCATCCAGGGTCGCGATCCGCTTCGTCGTCGCGGTCACCACCTGGTTGCCGGTGATCTTGGCGTCCTGCTGTCCCTCTCCCACCGACACTGTGCGCGGCTTCCAGGAGGCGCTCGCCTCCGGCGTGAGGTATTTGCGGGCCGCCGGGAAGTCGCTGTTGCGTTCGGCGCCGGCGTCGAGGAAGCCGAGGACGATGTCCTTCGGGGAGGCGCCCTCGCGCGGCTCCGGGTAGTCGACGTTGCCGGCAGGCGCCGGCACCTGGTTGTTGATCGCGCCGCCCGCCCGGACCGGACCGCTCGTCGGCAGGCCGCCGCAGCCGGCGAGCACCAGCACCGCCGCCAGGGTCGCGATCACCAGCCGGAGGCGCCGCATCAGTCGGCCTTCCGTGGCGGCCCCTGCAGCGTGGGCAGCGCCGCCCGGGTGCCGATCGTGAGGCTGTTGCCGCCGGGCATCGCGCCGCCGATCTCCGAGTCGTCCGGCGACAGGGTCACCGGCGACCGCCGGATCGGTATGCCGGGACGCACCGGCAGCGTGAGGCGGAAGCAGGCACCCTTGCCGGGCTCGCCCCAGGCCTGCAGCCACCCGTCGTGCAGCCGCGCGTCCTCCAGCGAGATCGACAGGCCGAGCCCGGTGCCGCCGGTGGTCCGGGCGCGTGCCGGGTCGGCCCGCCAGAAGCGGTTGAACACCTGGGCCGCCTCTCCCGGCCGCAGCCCGACACCGTAGTCGCGGACCGCGACCGCCGCGGCGGTGCTGTTGGCGGCCACGGTGATGTCGACCGGTTTGCCCTCCGCGTGCTCGATGGCGTTGGCGACCAGGTTGCGCACGATGCGCTCGATGCGCCGGGCATCCATCGGCGCCACCGCCGGCTTGCGGGCGTGCACCCGCAGCTTCACCCCGTGGGAGTCGGCGAGCGGGGTGGACGCCTCGACCACCCGAGACACGATGTCGCGCAGATCGACCGGCTCCGCGCTGACCGTGCTCGCCCCCGCGTCGAACCGGCTGATCTCCAGCAGGTCGGTCAGCAGCACCTCGAACCGGTCGAGCTCACGGCTCAGCAGCTCGGCCGACCGGGCGACGGGTGCGGCGAAGTCGGCGCGGCTGGCGTGCAGCATGTCGACCGCCATCCGGATCGTGGTGAGCGGGGTGCGCAACTCGTGGGACACGTCGGAGGTGAAGCGCTGCTGCAGCTGGGAGAGGTCCTCGAGCTGCCGGATCTGCCGTTGCAGGCTGTCGGCCATCGCGTTGAACGACGTCGCGAGCCGGGCCAGGTCGTCCTCCCCGCTCACCTGCATGCGCTCGTTGAGGGCGCCCGCGGTCAGGCGTTCGGAGACGTGGGCGGCCGCCCGCACGGGCGTGACGACCATGCGCGTCACGACATACGCGATGCCGGCGAGGAGCAGCACCAGCACCAGGCCGCCGAGCGCGAAGCTGGTCTTGACCACCGCGAGCATCTGGGACTCGGCCGACATCGGCGAGATCAGGTAGTAGTCGTAAGCGCCGGCGTTGGGTATGACGATGCGCGACCCGACCACGACCGCCGGCGTGTCCCGCCCGTCGACCTGCATCGACGCGATCTGGATCTGCACGTGCTCGGTGTCGCGCTGCACCGCCTTCTGCAGGGAGGCCGGGACGATCGACTCGTCCCCGGGCAGCGTGCTGATCGTGCCGAGCGACTGGAAGCTGTTGTCCGGCGCGCGGGTGATGACGATGCGGGCATTCTGGTCGCCGACCTTCGAGCCGATGCTGCCGGCAATCTGGTCGGCCAGCGAGCGCAGCGACGCCAGGTCGGTGTTCGGCGCGTTGTTGAAGGCGCGCTGCGTGCTGTCGCGCTGCTGCAGACCCTCCTGCTCGGTGATGCGGGTGGCCCGGTCGACCAGGCCGGAGGCGATCCGCTGGTACATGTAACTGCCGAGTGCGAGGGCGACCATCGCACCGAGCAGCACGGTGATCACCACCACCCGGAAGTGCAGCGACCGCCGCCAGAGCCGGGCGATCGCCCGGGCGCCCCGGACGGCGAGCCGTCCGAGGCGGTCGCGGGCGTCACCGAGCAGACCGGACACGGTCAGGCGGGTCCTGCCTTGTACCCGACGCCGCGGACGGTCAGCACGATCTCCGGGTTCTCCGGGTCCTTCTCCACCTTCGAGCGCAGCCGCTGCACGTGCACGTTGACCAGGCGGGTGTCACCGGCGTGCCGGTAACCCCACACCTGCTCCAGCAGGGTCTCGCGGGAGAACACCTGCCACGGTTTGCGACCGAGCGCGACCAGCAGGTCGAACTCCAGCGGCGTCAACGCGATCGGCGCGCCGTCACGCTTCACCGAGTGGCCGGCGACGTCGATGGTGAGGTCGCCGAGCTCGAGCAGCTCGGCCTCCGGCTCGTCGCCGCGGCGCAGCCGGGCACGCACCCGGGCGACCAGCTCCTGCGGCTTGAACGGCTTGGTGATGTAGTCGTCCGCGCCCGACTCCAGGCCGACCACCACGTCGACGGTGTCGGTGCGGGCGGTGAGCATGACGATCGGGACGTGCGACTCGGCACGGATGCGGCGGCATACCTCGATGCCGTCGACGCCGGGCAGCATCACGTCGAGCAGCACCATGTCGGGCTTGCTCTCGTGGAAGGCCTCCAGCGCGCCGCTGCCGTCGGCACAGTGGCTGACCTCAAGGCCCTCGCCCTGCAGGATGATGCCGAGCATCTCGGCGAGCGATGGATCGTCGTCGACGACGAGCACTCGTGCGTTGGTCACCTTCTTGACCCGTTCCTTTCCGTCAAAGCGCCGCGTGCCCCCGATGGCCTGGCGGCGTCGGGGACCAGCGTATGTCGTCATACGCGAAGGGCGCCGACACCCGGGGCTCGCGCCCCCGGCGTCGGCGCCCTCGACGGGCCCGCGGCCCGATCAGTAGCGGTAGTGCTCCGGCTTGTAGGGGCCGGCCACGTCGACGCCGATGTACTCGGCCTGCTCCTTGGTCAGCTCGGTGAGCTCGACGCCGAGCGCCGGAAGGTGCAGGCGCGCCACCTTCTCGTCGAGGTGCTTGGGCAGCACGTAGACCTGCTTCTCGTAGTCACCGGGCTTGGTGAACAGCTCGATCTGCGCGATGGTCTGGTTGGCGAACGAGTTGGACATCACGAAGCTCGGGTGACCGGTCGCGTTACCCAGGTTGAGCAGCCGGCCCTCGGAGAGCACGATGATCGACTTGGCCGGCTGGCCGTCCGTCGCCGCCAGCGTCCACTCGTGCACCTGCGGCTTGATCTCGGTCTTGGTGATGCCCGGGACCTTGGCGAGGCCCGCCATGTCGATCTCGTTGTCGAAGTGACCGATGTTGCCGACGATCGCCTTGTCCTTCATGCGCTGCATGTGGTCGGCGGTGATGATGTCGAAGTTGCCGGTGGTGGTGATGAAGATGTCACCCTCGCCGAGCACGTCCTCCAGGCGCGCGACCTGGTAGCCGTCCATCGCGGCCTGCAGCGCGCAGATCGGGTCGATCTCGGTGACGATGACCCGCGAGCCCTGGCCGCGCAGCGCCTCGGCGGCGCCCTTGCCGACGTCGCCGTAGCCGCAGACGACCGCGACCTTGCCGCCCATCAGGACGTCGGTGGCGCGGTTGATGCCGTCCGGCAGCGAGTGACGGATGCCGTACTTGTTGTCGAACTTGGACTTGGTGACCGAGTCGTTGACGTTGATCGCCGGGAAGAGCAGGTCGCCGGTCTTGGCCAGCTCGTAGAGACGGTGCACGCCGGTGGTGGTCTCCTCGGTGACACCCTGGATGCCCTCGGAGATCTTGGTCCACTTCTGCGGGTCGGACTTCAGCGTTTCGCGCACCAGCTCCTTGAAGACCTGGAACTCCTCCGGGTCCTCGTCGGTCGTCGGCGGCACCTGGCCGGCGGCCTCCCACTCGCGACCCTTGTGGACCAGCATGGTGGCGTCGCCGCCGTCGTCCAGGATCATGTTGGGGCCGTCGCCGTTCGGCCAGGTGAGGATCTCGTTGGTGCACTCCCAGTACTCCGGGAGGGTCTCGCCCTTCCAGGCGAAGACCGGGACGCCCTGCGGGTCGTCCACGGTGCCGTTCGGGCCGACGACGACCGCGGCGGCCGCCTCGTCCTGGGTGGAGTAGATGTTGCAGGAGGCCCAGCGGACCTCGGCGCCGAGTGCGGTGAGGGTCTCGATGAGCACTGCGGTCTGCACGGTCATGTGCAGCGAACCGGCGATCTTCGCGCCCTTGAGCGGCTGGCTCGCGCCATACTCCTCGCGCAGCGCCATCAGGCCGGGCATCTCGTGCTCGGCGAGACGCAGCTGGTGACGGCCGGCCTCGGCGAGGCTCAGGTCTTTAACCTTGTGATCGAAGGACATGGGTGCCCGTTCTCCTTGAGATCGACTACTGGATCGGTATCGGACCCGGCGCGCCCCTCTGGGCTGCATGGCGTTCCGTCGTCTCGGAGTCGTTCCGTCGTCACGGAGTCGCAAGGGTCATCACCCACGCCGGCCACGCGCGAGCTTACCCGGTCACGTCCGGCGCCTCGACGTCGTGCAGGTGGTGGGTCAAGTCGTGCAGGCAGTAGCGGCCGAGGGTGAGCACGGTGAACCGCGAGCCGTTGGACCGTCGTCCGGTGCGCTGCTGCCACTGGTCGCCGGTGACCGTGTCGTAGTCGGCGGCGAGCGCCGACGCGTCGGCGCCGATCTCGCGGGCGACGGTCTCGGGGTCCTGCTCGGCATAGCGGCCGGCGACGGCGGCGGCGTCCTGGTCCCAGTTGGCGAACTCCGGGTCGTCGTGATCGAGCATCAGGCGCAGCCGCTCGTCGAAGATCCGGCAGACGTCGCGCACGTGCACGCCGTACTCGAGGTCGGACCACACGCCGGGGGTATGGCGGGTGCGGACGTCCGCGCGGGCGAGCACCGCGCCCCATGGCAGGGTCGCGGACCGGATGGCGTCGCCGAGCTGAGACGCCTCGACGGTGCTGGCGTCGAATCCGCATTCGGGGCAACGGGATTCGATGGTCCAGGTCCAGTCCTTGGCGTCCGGGACGATCGGTGTTTCGTCGGTCATGTCGCTTCCTCCTGGCGCCGGTCGGTGGTCTCCGTGCTCTCAGTGGCCCCGGCGGTCTCGGTGGTCTCGGTTGGCCGGCCGAGCCGGTCGAGCACGAGCGCGACACCACGGTCGAAGGCGGCGGACGCGCCGCGGGTGGGCAGGCCCGCGAGTTGCCGGTCCTGCTGCGCGGCGATCGAGCCGAGCACGTGGTGCACGATCAGGTCGGTGGCCGCCGCCCGGTCGCGGCCGGCGACACCGAGGTCACCGATCAGCCGGCGCAGGTGGACGAAGACCTGCACCGAGGTCGGGTCGAGCGCGTAGCCGAGGGCGACGACCTCACCGCCGTCGGGGACGGGCAGCACGGCCGTGCGGATGGCGGTGAGCAGACGCCGGATGTCCCGGGCCGGCGCGCCGCTGGTGGTCGTCGGCACGTCTGCGAGGACGCGATCGGCGACCCGGACGAGCAGGGTCTGCTTGTTCTCCACGTGCCAGTAGAGCGCGCCCGGCCGCACGCCGAGCTCGCTCGCCAGACGGCGCATCGACAGGTCGGCGAGCCCGTGCCGGCGCAGCAGCTCGGCGGCCGTGTCGATGACCTCGTCCGTGGACAACGGCACCCGATTTCCCCTCCCCGCTCTCCGTGCGCGACCTGGACCGGCATACTTGAACAGCGTTCAAGAGCCGTTTCGGCGTTCAGTTTCCCCGAAGGAGTGCCATGCCGTCCATCCAAGAGCGAGTCACCGACATCCTGGCCGGAGACGCCGCGACCGAGGCCGACGCACTCGCCGTGCTGCGCACCCCGGACGAGGAGGTGCTGCCGATGGTCGCGGCCGTGGCACGCCTGCGGCGCGAGCACTTCGGCAACACCGTCAAGGTGAACTACCTGGTCAACTTGAAGTCCGGGCTGTGCCCGGAGGACTGCCACTACTGCTCGCAGGCCCTCGGATCGAAAGCGGAGATCCTGAAGTACAAGTGGCTGCAGACCGACGAGGCGATCGAGCAGGCGTCGGCCGGGCTGCGCGGCGGCGCCACCCGCATCTGCATGGTGAGCAGTGGCCGCGGGCCGACCGACCGCGACGTCGACCGGGTGTCGGCGATGGTCGGCGCGCTGAAGGACGAGCACCCGGAGGTCGAGGTCTGCGCCTGCCTCGGACTGCTCAAGGACGGTCAGGCCGAGCGACTGCGCGACGCCGGTGTCGACGCCTACAACCACAACATCAACACCGCCGAGTCCCACCACGACTCGATCGTCACCAGTCACACCTACGCCGACCGGGTGGACACCGTCGGCAAGGCAAAGTCGGCCGGCCTGTCGCCCTGCTCGGGCCTGATCGCCGGGCTCGGCGAATCCGACGAGCAACTGGTCGAGGCGCTCTTCGCGCTCCGCGAGCTCGACTCCGACTCGATCCCGGTCAACTTCCTCATGCCGTTCGACGGCACGGAGTTCGCCGACCGATGGGAGCTCACTCCCCTGCGATGCCTCAAGATCCTTGCGATGGCCCGGATCGTCTGTCCCGACAAGGAGATCCGCATCGCCGGTGGTCGCGAGATGCATCTGCGGTCACTGCAGGCGCAGGCCCTGCACCTGGCCAACTCGATCTTCCTGGGCGACTACCTCACCTCCGAGGGGCAGGCCGCGGAGGCCGACCTGGCGCTGATCCGGGACAACGGGTTCGTGGTGCTGGGGTCGGACGAAGACCTGGGCGCGGCGGCCGAGGATGGGTCGGTGGCACTCGAGGAGTCACACGATCCGGCCATCCGGCGGCGCGGCGCAGGGACTCAGCTGCAGCCGAATGCCTGAGACCACGGCTCCGGCCGTCACCGACTCGCTCGCGGCGCGCGACTCGCTGTCCGCACGCGACGGCGGGCTCGTCTGGCACCCGTACGCGCCACTGAACGGCCCTGCGCCCTATGGGGTTTCGGCCGCTTCTGGAGTGCGGTTGACGCTGCAGCCGCCGGACGGCGGGGTGCCGATCGAGGCGATCGACGCGATGGCCTCCTGGTGGTGTGCGGTGCACGGCTACCGCCACCCGGAGCTCGACGAGGCGGCGCGGCGGCAACTCGACGCATTCAGTCACGTGATGTTCGGCGGGCTCACGCACGAGCCGGCGGTCGCGCTCGCCGAGCGGCTGACGGCGATCGCGCCGGGACCGATGGCGCACGTCTTCTTCGCCGACTCGGGGTCGGTGTCCGTCGAGGTCGCGCTCAAGCTGGCGTTGCAGTATCAGGCGGCGGCCGGCCGGCCCCGTCGTCAGCGGTTCCTCACGATTCGCGGTGGATACCACGGCGACACGTTCGCGGCGATGAGCGTGTGCGACCCGGTCGACGGTATGCACTCGGCCTTCCCCGGTGTGCTCGCCCGGCACGTCTTCGCGCCGCGGCCGCCGATCGCCAGACTGGCCGACGACGAGACCTGGCGGACCGACGAAAACGCCCTGGCGGCATGGGAATCGGAGTTTCGCTCGATGGCGAGTGCGCACCGCGACACGCTCGCGGCGATCGTCGTCGAGCCGGTGCTCCAGGGCGCCGGCGGCATGCGGCCCTACCACCCCCGCTGCCTGCGGGTGATGCGTGAGGTCGCCGACGAGCTCGGCCTGCTGTTGGTCGCTGATGAGATCGCAACCGGATTTGGCCGCACCGGAAGGCTTTTCGCCTCCGAGTGGGCGGACGTCGCGCCGGACGTGATGTGCGTCGGCAAGGCACTCACCGGCGGCTACCTCAGCCTGGCCGCCGTGCTGATGACGGCGCAGGTGGGCCGGGTGATCACCCGTTCGGAGTTCGGCGCCCTGTTGCACGGACCCACTTTCATGGCCAACCCGCTGGCGTGCGCGATCGCCGGGACGTCCGTAGACATCGTCGAATCCACTTGGAAACACAACGTTTCCCGGGTTTCGCAGGCGTTGAGCCGAGGACTCGCACCCGCGCGCGAGCTGTCCTCCGTCATCGACGTGCGCACGCTGGGCGCGGTTGGCGTCATACAGCTCGGAGGTGGGGTGGACGTGCCGGCCGTGACACGAGCTGCCCTCGATCGTGGGGTGTGGGTGCGGCCGTTCCGCGATCTCGTCTACACGATGCCGCCCTACGTCTGCACCGACGCCGACGTGGCGCAGATCTGCGACGGCCTGATCGGCGCGGTGCGCGAGGTGCACGGATGACCTGGGACGACTGGCTCGCCGAGCGCGCGGCACTGCGACGGCAGCGCGGCACCGAACGCGCGGACCGGGTGCTGCGGGACGATGCGGTGATCGACCTGGCCTCCAACGACTACCTCGGCCTCTCGCACAACCCCCGGGTGATCGCGGCGGCGATCGACGCGACCGACCGGTTCGGCGCCTCCGCGGGTGCGTCACGCCTGGTCACGGGCACGCTTCCGGTCCACCGGGAGCTCGAGTCGTCCTTGCGCGCCCTCACCGATCAGCCTGCTGCTCTTGCGCTTTCGAGCGGTTACGCGGCCAACCTCGGGGTCGTCACGGCGCTGGCCGGGCGCGGTGCGCACATCGTGCTGGACGAGCATGCGCATGCCTCCCTGCACGATGCGGCGCGGATGTCGCGTACGCCGTACGAACTCGTCGGGCACAACGACCCGGCCGCGCTCGACGCCCGCCTGCGCGCGCTCGACGGGGTGCGCGTCCTCGTCGCCGTCGAGTCGATCTACTCCGTGCTCGGCGACGCCGCTCCGCTCACCGACCTCTATGACGTGTGCCGCCGCCACGGTGCGCTGCTGGTGGTGGACGAGGCTCACGGCATCGGCGTCGCCGGTGACGGCCGGGGGCTGGTGCACGCCTCCGGCCTCGCCGGAGCACCGGACCTGGTCGTGACGGCGACGCTCTCCAAGTCCCTCGGAGCACAGGGCGGCGTGGTGCTCGGCACGGACCGGCTGCGCGATCACCTGGTCAATGCGGCCCGCACGTTCATCTTCGACACCGGACTCGCGCCGGCCGCGGCCGGCGCCGCCGCCACCGCCGCGAACATCGTGGCGTCGTCGCCGCACCTGGCGGCCGCCGTCCACGAGCGTGCCGCGGCCATCGCGGCACGATGCCGAATCGCACCGTCCGCCGGCGCCGTCCAGTCGTTGCCGATGCCGAGTCCGTCGACCGCAGTGCAGGCACGCGACGCGCTGCGCGCCCAGGGCGTGCTCGTCGGGTGCTTCCGCCCGCCGAGTGTCCCGGACGGGATCTCCCGGCTCCGCATCACGGCCCGGGCCGATCTGGCGCTGCCGGACGCGGTCGGCGCCGCAGACCGGATCCGCGCCGTGAGCGACGCGGTCGCACACGAGGAGTTGCCTGCCTGATGACCGTCCTGATCGTGACCGGCACCGACACCGACGTGGGCAAGACCGTCGCCACGGCCGCCGTCGCCGCCGCGCTGCAGCAGGCCGGCGACTCCGTCGTCGTCTACAAGCCGACCCAGACCGGGGTGCAAGCCGGCGAGGCCGGGGACGTTGCCGAGGTCGAGCGACTCACCGGCGTCGCCGGGGTCGAGGGCGTGCGACTTCGGGAGCCGATGGCGCCGCCACCGGCGGCGGCGCTCGAGGACGCCGAGTTGCCCACGCTCGCCGACCATGTCGCCACGATCGAGCGGCTCGCCGCGTCGCACGACGCCGTGCTCGTCGAGGGCGCGGGCGGCCTGCTGGTCGAACTCACCTCAGCCGGCGAGACTCTCGCCGACCTCGCAGCCACCCTGCCGCAGAGTTCGACCGTCGTGGTTGCGCGCCCCGGTCTCGGCACGCTGAACCACACGGCACTCACGCTGGAAGCGTTGCAGCGCAGGCAGATTCGCATCGCCGGCGTGATCATCGGCTCCTGGCCCCGGGATCCGTCGCAGGTCGAGTTGAGCAATCGGCGGACCCTGGCCGACGGCCCGGCGCCGCTGCTCGGCGTCATAGCGGACGGTGCGGGCGCGATGGCGCGGGATCGATTCCGCGCCGAGGCCACAGGCTGGCTCCCGGGACTGACGGTCGCCTCCCCGGTGGGCACAGCGGCTGACTCGCCGCGCTGACGGCGCCGACTGACTCCCGCCGCAGGGCCACGTCCCGCTCGTCCGACCCGAACTCGTCCGGCAGCGCATCGACGACCAGGCTCGCAGCCTCGGCGAGGTCGGCGAATCGACGCGGCGTCACCCAGTGCATCAGCCAATCGCGTTCGACCATCTCGGTTTTCGCGCCTGTCTGTCGCTCATACCGCAGCCGCAGTATCTGGGTGCGGGCTGCCTCGTCCCGCGTCGCCGACACGACCTGCCACGCCATGGCACCGTCCGCACTCTCCACCCGGACCCCGAGATCGGCGTCGTCATACGCCTCCGGCACGAACAGCGGTATGACGGCAGTCCCGCCCGGCGCGAGCGCACCCCGGATCGACCGCAGCGTCGCCGCCATGGACTGGTCGTCCGGCAGCAGGTTGAATGTCGGTCCGGCGAGAAACACCGTCCGATACGCACGTGCCGGCGCCAGGTCCTGCATCGTCGAGACCCACGCGTTCACCGCGATCCCGGCCTCCGCCGCCCGCGTCCGCAACCGGTCGATCATGTCCGTGGAGGAGTCGATGCCGTCGAGGTCGAGGCCGAGCTCGCGTAGTGCGAGCAACGGATCGCCGTCGCCGCAGCCGAGCTCGAGCGCGGGCTCGCCATACCTGCGGATCAACCGCGCGTAACGGTCCGCCGGGAAGCTGGTCGACCGCAGCGTCGAGTAGAGCTCGGCCACCAGGCCGGTGTAGAAGGCGTGCGCTGGGACGTCGTTCACCTGGGCACTGAAGCAGCCCGACGACCTTGACCGCCAACGCTTTTCGCGCCGAGCCGCACGTGAGTCAGGTGGATCTGCTGCGGTTGCGGAAGGCACCGGGCGTCTCACCGCATTCCCGGGCGAACGCCTGGTGGAGCCCGACGGCGCTGGTGTATCCGACTGCGACCGCGATGGATTCGAGAGGGTGGCTGCTCTCGCGGAGCAGGCGTTTGGCCTCCAGGATGCGGCGGCCACGCAGGTAGGCGGCGGGGGTTGTCCCGATGACCGCGAGGAATTCGCGGGCGAGGGTGGAGGCGGAGACGCCCGTGTGGGCAGCGAGCGAGTGGACGGTCCACGGCTCGGCATAGCGCGCGTTGATCGTCGCGATCGCCGCGCCGACCCGCGGGTTTCGGATGGCGCGGGGAGGCTCGTGTCAGTGGTGGTGAGCGCCAGGCCTACGCGATCACTGCCACTGCGCAACACCCGCCACGTTCACCGCACGTGTGGGGCGCCGCCGCGGTCGCCGCGGCAGCGGCCGCATCGTTCGCCGCGCTCGAGCTGCGCACCCGGGCACCGGTGATCCCCCGCGCGGTATGGCGCAACCGGCCCATGCTCGGCGCCCTCCTGCTCGCGGCCGGTTCTCAATGCACGCTCACGCCGATGTTCCTGATGGTGAGCGTGTACCCCCAGGAGAACCTCGGCTACACCGCCTTCGCGGCGGGGCTGATCCTGCTGCCGATGTCGGTGGCGATCGTGCTCATCGCGCCGCTCCTGCCGAGGATCCTCGGCGGCCTCGGCCTGGGGACGCTCCTGATCACCGGGTTCGCCACCATCGCGGTCGGTGCCGGCGCGCTCGCCCTGCTCGTCGGGCCGGACCGCAGCTACCTCGCAGCCACCGTGCTGCCGACGCTCATCGTCGCCTTCGGGGTGCCCTCGACCGCGATGACCACCAACATCGCCACCGCCGCGCACGCCGGCCCGACACCCCCAGGGATCACCGCCGGTCTGCTCGCGACCGCCCAGCAGTTCGGCGCAGCGCTCGGCCTGGCGGCACTGCCGGCGATCGCCCAGCACTCCGGCTACCGCGCCGCGTTCACCGTCGCGTGCGCGACCGCGCTGATCGCGACAGCGGCCGCCGCGATCGCGACGTTCCGGCGGGTCGTCTGACGCGTCTCAGGCGTGCGCTTCGGCCTTCCGCCGCGGCACGAGGTGCAGCACGGCCACCACGATCGCACCGACGACCAGTCCCAGCACGGCCGAGAAGAAGGTGTTGGTGATCCAGCCGAGCACGCCGCCGAGGGCGCCGGTGGCGTCCTTGACCGCGGTCTCCACGTGGTGCACGAAGCTGTAGAGCGTGTGCCAGCCGAGTTCGTCGGTGCCGACCAGCAGGATGTGCCCGCCGACCCACAGCATCGCGACGACGCCGACGGTCGACAGCACCCGCATCACCATCGGCATGCCCTTGACCATGCCGCGGCCGATCTTCTCGCGCAGCCCGGTGGCACCGTCGGCGAGCGCGAGGCCGATGTCATCCATCTTCACGATGAGCGCGACCACGCCGTAGACCAGGATCGTGATCATGATCGCCACCACGATCAGGATGATGAGGCGCGACACGAACGGCTCGTGGTCGACCTCGTTGAGCGCGATGACCATGATCTCGGCCGACAGGATCAGGTCGGTCCGGATCGCACCTGCGATGACCGTCTTCTCGTCCTTCGGCTCGCCCGACGCGTCCTCGGTGTGCCCGCGCAGCGCCTCCCACAGCTTCTCGGCACCCTCGAAGCACAGGTAGGTGCCGCCGAGCATCAGGATCGGGGTCAGCGCCCACTCGGCGAACTGACTGAGGATCATCGCCACGGGCAGGATGAGCAGCAGCTTGTTGCGCAGTGACCCGATGGCGATCTTGCGGATGATCGGCAGTTCGCGCGCGGCGGAGAGACCCTCGACATACCTCGGGGTCACCGCCGTGTCGTCCACGACGACGCCGACCGCCTTGGCACTGGCGCGCCCGGTGGCGGCGCCGACGTCGTCGACGGATGCCGCCGCCAGCTTGGCGAGCGCGGCAACGTCGTCGAGCAGGGCTACGAGTCCTCCAGCCATGCGCGCAGTCTATGCAGGAGACGTCCAGGTCACTCGAAGTCCAGTCCCAGCACGGCGTTTTCGACGACCTCCATCAGCGCCGGGTGGATCCAGTACTGACCGCGGGCCATCTCCGGCGCCGGCAGGCCGAAGCTCATCGCCTGGATCACCGGCTGGATCAGCGAGCTCGCCTGCGGGCCCATCACGTGGGCGCCGACGATCTGCCGGGTCTTCCGGTCGGCGATCACCTTGAAGATGCTGGTGGTGTCCTCCATCGCCCAGCCGTATGCCGTGTCGCCGTACCGCTGCACCTTGACCGTCAGGTCGATGCCGGCCTCCCGCGCCTGGGCCTCGGTGAGGCCGACCGACGACACCTGCGGGTGGGTGAAGACCGCCGACGGCACGAACTCGTGGTTGAACTTCTGCAGGTCGTCCGGGTGCGCGAGGTTGTGCGCGACGACTCGCGCTTCGTGGTTGGCCACGTGCTTCAGCTGGTATGGCGATGTCGCGTCCCCGAGCGACCAGACCCCCGGCACCGTCGTGCGTCCGTAGTCGTCGACCTGCACCCGGCCGTCCGAATGCGTTGCGACGCCTGCCTTTTCGAGCCCGAGGCGTGCGGTGTTGGGCTCGCGTCCGGTCGCGACCAACAACATCTCGCCGGCCACCGTCTCTCCGCCGGCGAGCTCCAGCACGACCTCGCCGTCGCGCTCGCGCGCGCCGGTCAGCGTCGCGTCGAGATGCAGCTCCCACTGCTTGCCGGCGAGCTGGGTGAAGTCGCGGCTGATCTCCTCGTCCTCCGCGCGCAGCATCGCCGGGCCGCGCGTGACGATGCGGATGTCGACACCGAGCGCACCGAAGACGTGCGCGAACTCGGAGGCGATGAAGCCCCCGCCGAGGATGACGAGCGAGCGCGGCAGCCGGTCGATCCGCATGATCGTGTCGCTGGTGTGGAAGGGCACGCCGCTCTCGGCGACGACCGGCGGGATCACCGAGTGTGCTCCGGTGGCGATGACGATCTGGTCCGCGGTGACCTCCTGCGGCACCCCGTCGACGTCGATCGTGAGCGACGTCGGGCCGGTGAACGTCGCGTGGCCGAGGTACGCCGTGGTGTTGGGTCCGTTCACCCGGTAGTCCTTGCCGCCCTGCGCGATGGGATCGATCCGCCCGAACACGCGGTCGCGGATCTCCAGCCAGCGCACGTCGTCGAGGGTCGAGTCGATGCCGTAGCGGCCCGACCCGCGCACCGCGTCGGCGACGTCGGAGGCATAGACGAACATCTTGGTCGGGATGCACCCGACGTTGAGGCACGTTCCGCCGAAGGTGCCCTCCTCGATGACCGCGACCGACTTGTCGTCGAAGTCGGGGGTGACCAGTGAGTTTCCGGAGCCGGTGCCGATGACGGCGAGATCGTAATGCGTCACGACACCAGAGTAGGCCGTGTCACATCGCGAGACAAACGTCCATATTGTGGATGCCATCTCTCGGCGCCGGAACCCCGGGGCCACGCTGGGCCCCATGCCCGAACCCGCGACGGCACCCGTCGCAACACCACCCGACACACCGGCCGGGAGCGCACACTGGAAGCGCAATCTCGCCGTCTGCGTCGCCGGTTCGTTCAGCACGATCGTGGCGATGACGATGCTTATCCCCTACCTGCCGATCTTCGTCGAGCAGCTCGGTGTCGACGACCGCGGGTCGGTGGTGCGCTGGTCGGGGATCGCCTACAGCGCGACCTTCTTCACCGCCGCCCTCACGGCGCCCCTCTGGGGCGCGCTCGGCGATCGCTTCGGCCGCAAGTCGATGCTGATCCGCGCCAGCCTCGGCATGGCGATCGTGATGTCGTGCATCGGACTCGCCCAGAACGTCTGGCAGCTGGTCGGCCTGCGGCTGCTCGCGGGCCTGCTCGGCGGCTACTCGTCCGGATCGACGATCCTCGTCGCCGCCCAGACACCGAAGGAGCGCAGCGCCTGGGCGCTCGGCATACTCTCCGGCGGCGTGATGGCCGGCAACGTCGTCGGGCCGCTGTTCGGCGGCTTCGCACCCGAGCTCGTCGGCGTGCGCACCACCTTCCTGCTCTCCGGCGGACTGATCTTCCTGGCCTTCCTCGCGACGGTGTTGTTCCTGCACGAGGACCGCAAACCCGCGGGCCAGGGGCGAGTTCGGGTGGGACGTCCGTGGTCGCAACTCGACCGGCCGGGCGTCGTCCTCGTCCTCCTCGGGACCGCCAGCCTGGTGATGTTCGCGACGATGTCGGTCGAGCCGACGATCACCCTGTTGGTCGCGGAGCTGTCGGGTGGCAGGGATCATGCGTCGCTCGGCGCCGGCTTCATCATGGCCCTCGGCGCCCTCGGCAGCATCATCACCGCACCGCGCCTGGGCCGCCTCGCCGACCGTGTCGGACACCTGCAGGTGGTCATCGCCTGCCTCGTCGCGGCCGGCGCGCTCCTGCTCGCCCAGGGCGCCGCGCCCAACGTGCCGGTGCTCGCCGTCCTGCGCTTCCTCATGGGCGCCGCGCTCGGCGGTCTGCTGCCCGCGATCACCGCCGCCATCCGGCATCGGACCCCCGACCGGGTGGTCGGCCGGATCCTCGGATTCTCGGTCTCCGCGCAGTATGTCGGGCAGGTCACCGGACCGCTCATGGGCGGGTATGTCGGGGCGCACTTCGGGCTCCGGACGGTCTTCGTGGCCACCGCCGTCGTCCTCCTCACGGTGGCTGCGGTCGATGCGGCTGTTCACGGTTCGCATTCTGTGCCCAAATGACCGGCGCGCATCCACCCGGAGGCGGGCTCGATGAGGCACGCTCATCCCAATGCGCACCTTGACATTCGACCAGGCGCTGCGTCGCGCCATGGATGATCGTGGGTGCACCCTGCGCTCGCTGCATCAGCAACTCGCCGCCCGAGGGATTTCGATCGGCCTGTCGACCCTGAGCTACTGGCGCTCCGGCGACCGCCTGCCCGAGCGGCAACGCTCGCTCACCGCGATCTCGGCGATCGAGGAGGTGCTGGACCTGGCGCCCGGGACCTTGCTCGAAGCGCGCGGGCCCTCTCGCCGCGGCGGTCCGAGCAAAGCGGTCGGCTACCGCACGCTGGTGGACCGCGCATTGGACGACGGCATTGATCGGGTGCGCGCCGGACGGTCCACCGCGTTGCCGGACTCGCCGACCGAGCTCGAGCAGCGCAGCAGCCAGCAGATCGCCACCGTCGACGACCGCGGGCAGACGTGCCATGTCGCGGTCCGGGACATCTGGCGCGCTCGGCGCGATGGGGCGCGCATCTTCCCGATCTTCTACGCGGCCGAGAAAGCGATCGACGGTCCCCCCATCGTGCGCCCGGTCACCAATTTCGACCTCGGCGAGGTCGTGTTCGACGCGGAGCATGGAGTGTTGGCCGCGCAGGCGGTCATCCCACGTCCGCTGCGGCTGCACGAATCGATCCTGACCGAGTATGAAGTGCCCGAGCCCTGGACGGGCTCACCGGACCTGGTGTGGTCACTCCTCGCTCCGACCCGGATGGTCGAGTGCGTGGTGTCGGTGCGCTTCGACAACGCACTGCGCCCGGTGCGGTGCACCGAGTTCGTCACCGACGAGGCCGGTGTCGAACGCTCCTGGGAGGTGCCGCTGCACGACGGCGAACTGTTCGCTGCCCGCTGGGGGTTCGGCCCCGGATCATTCGGCTTCCGGTGGGAGTACGCATGACTTGCGTCATATGGAGTTCACATGTTCACTCTTTTCTGGACAGGTGGCACTCCGCACCCTTACCGTCCCCAACCGGATCAGTGGGGAAGGTATCAATATGCAAACCGGACGGCATTCGGCGACTTTCGCCTGCCCACCGACAGCGACCATCGGTCTCCAGGCACTGATTGCCGGTGCCCGTCCGGACCCGCTGCTCGCGACCCTGGCCGACCTGGCAGGCAGTTTCGCGCGGTCCATACCACCAGACCCGTTCTCCCTCGACGCGGTGACCTACAGCGGGATCTCCTCCACCCGGGCGCGCCTTCAGGCGGCCCGGCGCGACTACCGGGTCCGACTCAACCGCGCGCACGCCGCGATTGTCTATGTCGGCAGCAGCGAGCAGTCGGACACCACGGCGCTGACCGCCGCGCTCGAACTGCCACGCCGCCGGATCCCGAACCCGCTGGCCGACCTGCCCGTGGCGATCGTGTGCGTCTCCGAGGGCAGCGACCTGCCGGTGATCCACGCCCGGCAGCAGCTGCTCGACGCCGGCACCGAGCTCGTGGCCGCCGTGCGCTTCCAGCCGTCGCTGATCGCGGACGACCCGGCGCAGGACGAGATCGTGACCAGCGCGCTCGCCGACATCGTCATCGCGCTCGAGTCGGCCGCCGCCGTCAACTACGAGTGGGACACCTCGGTGTTCAGGGAGCCCCGGCACCTCGCGTCATGACCGTGCGTGCCACGTCGAGCGCCCGCACGACGTCCGCATAGGACGTGCTGAGCGGAGCAAGGCCGAGCCGGATGCCGTCCGGCGCACGGAAGTCGGGAATGACGCCACGCTGCCACAGCGCGGCGTTCACCTGCCGGAAGTCGCCTCTGCTGATCGTGACGTGCCCGCCGCGTCGCGCCGCGTCGCGTGGCGAACTCACCCGCACCCCGAGCGCATCCGGCCAGCTGTCGACGATGTCGATCGCGAGCGTGGTCAGCTCGATCGATTTGCACCGGATCGCGTCGATGCCGGCCCGCGCGACCAGCCCCACGCCGGCCCGCACCGGCACCATGCCCACGATCGGCGGCGTGCCGCTCACCAGCGAGCGAATGCCGGCGGCCGGCTGGTAACCCGGCCCCATCGTGAACGGGTCCGCCCGGCCCATCCAGCCCTGGATCGGCTGACGCACCTGATCCTGCAGGTCACGACAGATGTAGCCGAATGCCGGCGCACCCGGCCCGCCGCCGAGGAACTTGTAGGTGCAGCCGACCGCCAGGTCCACTCCCCACGCATCCAGCTCCACCGGCACCGCGCCGACGGAGTGGCACAGGTCGGCCAGGAACAAGGCACCGGCACCGTGCGAAACCGCCGCAATGGCAGGCAAGTCCGCGATCCAGCCGGATCGGTAGGCCACGTGCGAGAGCACGACCAGCGCCGTGCGGTCCCCCACCGCGGCAGCCACCTGCTCGGCATGCACCCCTTCACGCGGGTCGGCGTCGATCCACCGCAACGACATCCCGCACTCGCCCGCAATCCCTTCCAGCACATAGCGATCGGTCGGGAAGTTGTCGGTGTCCAGCACGATCTCGTCACGGCCGGGACGCGCCGTCAGCGCCGCACGGGCGAGCTTGTAGAGCAGCACCGTCGTGGAGTCGGCCACCACGGTCTGCCCGGCCGCGGCGCCCAGACAGGCAGCGGCGATCTCGTCACCGACCCGCTCGGGCCACTCCATCCACGGATCGGCCCCGTCGGTCCAGCTGCGGATCAGGTCGGTCCCCCACGCACCTCGCACCAGCTCCCCCAGCTCGGCTGCCGCCCGCCTCGTCGGCCGACCCAGCGAGTTGCCGTCCAGGTAGGCCACGAAACCCGGCTCGTCGACCGGCACGAACTCCTCGAGGTATGACGCCAGCGGATCCGCAGCGTCGAGTTCCGCTGCGCGCCGGGCGAATTCCCCGCTGTCCTGAGTCTGGCTCGTGTCCTCGGTCGCGCCTCTGCCCTCGTCAATCATCCCCTCGCCGCTCATCGTTCACCGCTCCGCTCCACCGAACCCGTCGCGATCACGCCACGCACGGCGTACAGCTCCGGGAAGAACGTCTGGTCCAGCGCTCTGCGCAGGAACGTCACCCCGGAGCTGCCACCGGTGCCCGGCGCCGTGCCGATGATGCGTTCCACGGTCTTCAGGTGCCGGAACCGCCACTGCTGGAAGTTGTCCTCCAGGTCGACCAGCTCCTCGCACGTCTCGTAGATGTCCCAGTGCGCCGCCGGATCGGCATACACCTGCCGGAAGACCTGCAGCACCTCGTCGTGCGGCGTGTAGGGCTGCGACCAGTCGCGATCGGTCACCTCCCGCGGCACGGCGAACCCGCGGCGGGCCAGCAGCTGGAGGAAGACGTCGTAGAGGCTCGGCTGGTCGAGCAACTCGGCGAGCACCGCACGCCACTCCGGCTCGCGGTCGAAGACCCGCACCATCTCGGCCTTCTTGTTCCCGAGCAGAAACTCCACCGCGCGGTACTGCACCGACTGGAAGCCCGACGAGGTGGCGAGGAACTCCCGGAACTGCGAGTACTCACTCGGGGTGAGCGTGGCCAGCACCGACCACTGGCCGGTCAGGGTCGCCTGGATGTGCTTGACCCGGGCCAGCCGCTTCAGCGCCGCCTGCAGCTCATCACGCTCGAAAAGCTCACGGGCCGAACGGAGTTCGTGCAGCACGAGCTTGAACCACAACTCGCTCGTCTGGTGCTGGATGATGAAGAGCAACTCGTCGTGCTGCGGCGGCTGGGCCAGCGGGTGCTGCGCCGAGAGCAGGGTCCGCAGGTCGAGGTAGTCCGCGTAGGACATGTCGCGGGAAGTGTCGTGGCTCACGCCCTGCACCGTACCCGGGTGCGTCTCACTCCCTGGACGTGCGGTCGCGCAGGTCGGCGATGTGCGGCGACACCGCGGGATCGACCCCCAGGCCGATCGCCAGATAAGTCGCGGCGAAGTCGACCAACGACACCAGCTCGGCAAGGCGCACCACCGGGTGGCCGGCCGAGGCGGTCGATTCGATCACCTTCACCCCCGCGGCACGCGCGGTCTGCAGCAGCGCCTCGGTGAGCGCCGCCGCCTCGTCACTCTCGGGCGTCGGCGGCGACGGCGGCACGTCGCGCAACATCATCAGCCCCAGCTTGGGTTGCGCCGGTGCGTCGAGGAAGGGATCGGCGAACAGGTCCGACGCCGCGCCCGAGCCGCCGCCGGCACCGCTTCCGCCGCCCGCGGTGAACGGCCCGTCGAAACAGGCCACCACCTGCGACGCCGCGTCGGGCAGCTCACCCCACGTCGCGGGGATGCGCGCGGTGCGCGCCAGCATCGACGATGCGCGCCGGGCCGCGACACCGGCGAGCGCATTGTCACCGAGCACGACGGGCACGGTCTCGGCGAGCTGGACCGCGATCAGCTTCGCCGGGTTGACGAAGGACTCCGACGACGGGCGGCAGGCGTCTGCCTGATCGTCCAATCGCGTTGCCAGCTGGGGAAATACGTCGGCCGGCACATCCGCCAGGCCGAGCACGTCCGCGGCCAGCAGCACAGGTGTCAGCAGCGACCACAACGAGGTGCGCGACGACGTGCGCCCGCGACCGACCCCGATGTGCACCCCTCGCGAGCGGTGGCTCACCTCGGCGAGCGGCGACTCGTCGGCACCGACGGTCAGCAACGCGGCACCCCGGCGGGCGGCCTCCCGGGCAAGCGCGACCGGCCCGTCGGCATTGCCCGAGAGCGAGACCGCGATGACCAGGTCCAGCGGCCCGACCCAGCCGGGCAGCGGCAGGTTGCGCCGCACGGTCACCGGCACCGGGGAGGACGGTTCGGCGAGCAACTCGAGCACGTCGGCCACGAGGGCGCTCCCACCGAGCGCTGCGACCACGACCGATCGCGGCCGCTCGCCATACGCGACCTTGTCGATGCCGCCCTCCTGCGACAGCGTCACCGCCTCGCGCACCTGCGCGCCCGCCGTGGCCAGCGCGCGCAGGCTGTCGCGCGAGTCGCGCCGAGCGAGCTCGTCCGGCTCGTCGATCCACGACTCGTCGAGGTAGGGCATGGGTCAGATGGTGAAGACGCGCGCTTCGTCGGCCAGCAGCACCGGCACCCCGGCGTCGATGCGGTAGGCCCGACGCTGTCCGGGGCCGCCGCAGTCGGCCGCGCAGTGCAACTCCGGGTCGCCGGAAGTCCCTGTCGCGTCGACGAGTTCGTGCAGGCCGACCGGGCAGCGCAGGATCTCACGCAGCCAGGGGTCGAGGGTGGTCGTGGTCATTCGGGTCATGCCTCCTGTCGGATCTGACGCAGCGCTTCGTCGCGCACGCGCTCCATCGTCGCACCATCGGCCGCCTCGACGTTGAGGCGCAGCAACGGTTCGGTGTTGCTGGCCCGCACGTTGAGCCACCACATGGGCGCCGCGTCGTGGGTGATCGTCAGACCGTCGAGCTGGTCGGCGCTGACGTCGCCCTGGCTCGTCGCCCAGGCGCGCACCCGCTCGGTCGCGGCCGGTGCATCGGTGACGGTCGAGTTGATCTCGCCGCTCGCGACATATCTGCTGTATGACGCCATCAGCTGCGACAGCGGCAGCTCCTGCTCGCCGAGCGCGGCCAGCACGTGCATGGCGGCGAGCATGCCGGTGTCGGCGAACCAGAAGTCGCGGAAGTAGTAGTGGGCCGAGTGCTCGCCGCCGAAAATGGCGTCATACGTTGCCATTTCGGCCTTGATGAAGGAGTGCCCGACGCGGGTGCGCACCGGCACACCGCCTGCCTCGGTGACGATCTCCGGCACCGCACGCGAGGAGATGAGGTTGTGCACGACGCTCGCCCCGGCACCGGCCTTGGCGATCTCCCGGGTCGCGACCAGCGCGGTCACCGCGGACGGGCTCACCGGCTCGCCACGCTCGTCGACCACGAAGCAGCGGTCGGCGTCGCCGTCGAAGGCAAGCCCGAGGTCGGCGCCGTGCTCGCGCACCGCAGCCTGCAGGTCGCGCAGGTTCTCCGGTTCGAGTGGGTTGGCCTCGTGGTTGGGGAAGGTGCCGTCGAGTTCGAAGTAGAGCGGCACCACCTTGAGCGGCAGCTCCGGCAGCCCCGCCGCGGTGCCGAGCACCGCCGGCACCGTGTGGCCGCCCATCCCGTTGCCGGCGTCGACGACGACCGTCAGCTGCCGGCCGCCGCTCAGGTCGACCAGCCCGCGCAGGAACGCGGCGTAGTCGGCGAGCATGTCGCGCTGGGTGATCGTGCCGGGTGTCGCGGCCGCCGCGGGCTCCGGCTCGCCGCCGTCGAGGCGCTGCTGGGCGAGCGTGGTGATCTCCGCCAGCCCCGACTCCTGGCTCACCGGTCGCGCACCCGCGCGGCACAGCTTGATCCCGTTGTACTGCGCGGGGTTGTGGCTGGCGGTGAACATCGCACCCGGCACGTCGAGCGCGCCGCTCGCGTAGTAGAGGCCGTCGGTGGAGCACAGGCCGATCTCGACCACGTCGATGCCACGCTGCGCCGCGCCGGACGCGAACGCCCGGGACAGCACCGGCGAACTCGGCCGCATGTCGTGGCCGACGATGATGCTCTTCGCGCCCTCGGGGATCGCCACGACGTCGGCGAACGCCGCCCCGATCTCCGCCGCCACGGACTCGTCGAGTTGCTCCGGGACCAGACCCCGGACGTCATACGCCTTGATGAATTCGGCAAGCCGGCGACTAGTCACAGTCGGGCAGCCTACCGGTGCGCCTCCAGCCCGGGCAGCACCGTCAGCACGGGCCGTCCGGTGGCTCGCTCGGGCTCCGGTCGCGGCGCCGGAGGCCGCCCCGCGGCACGCACCGCGTCGGCGAGCGCGAGCAGGTCGTCGGGCGTCGGCTCGGGCTCGGTGAGGTCGATCGCGAGGCGTACGACGTCCCACCCGCGGGGGGCGGTGAGGCGTGCGGTGTGCTCGGCGCACAGGTCGTAGGAGTGCGGCTCGGCATACGTGGCGAGCGGGCCGACGACGACGGTCTGGTCAGCGTGCACATAGGTGAGGGTCGCCACTGCCCCGCCGCTGCACGCTGTGCGGGAACACTGTCGTTTGACCCTCGGCGCCGTCACGAGGGGAGACTCTAACGCCCGACGACGCGCCCGCCGCCCAGGCACGCCGTAGCCGCGGACATGACTGTGGTTAAAGTCGTTCCGTGAGGTTCGCATGAGGTCCGACCGGCACGGACGCGGCGTGCGCGGGCCGTTGGCCTGGCCGCCGGTGCCCGCCATGCAGAGCCGCTCGGCCCAGTTCGACGACGTCGTGCTCGACGCGGTCGAGACCCTGGAGCGCCGGCTGCGTCGTCAGCTCGCCGACATCGAGTTCGCCGTCGAGGACGTGCCGTCCACCGATCCCGCGCCGTGGGAGGCACAACTGGCGCTGGGCCGCAGCTTCCCGGCCGAGCGCGGCCGCCCCGCACGCGTGGTGCTCTACCGGCGGCCGATCGAGTCCCGGGCGGTGACCGAGACCGAGCTCGGCGACCTGGTCGAGGACGTCCTGGCCGAACAGGTCGCGCACGTCATCGGCATCCATCCCGACGATCTGGAGGACTGACCAGCATGACCGACGCCGCCCTGCCGCCGCCGCTGATCCCGGGCATGCCGGGCCTCGGCCGCCAACCGGTGCTGGTGACCGGCGGCACGGGCACGATCGGCTCACAGGTCGTCGTGGAGTTGCTGGAGTCGCAGATCCCGGCCCGGGTGCTGACCCGCCTGGCCCGGCCCGGAGCGGCACCCGGCGCGCAACTGGTCGAGGGCGACCTGCTGGGCGGCGCCGGCCTCGAGGAGGCGCTCACCGGGGTGCAGGCGGTGATCCACTGTGCATCCGACGCGAAACAGGGCCGCGCGGTCGACGTCGAGGGCACCGGACGACTCACCGAGGCCATGGCGCAGGTCGCACCCGACGCGCGGTTGGTGCACGTGTCGATCGTGGGCTGCTGGGACAACCCGCTGCCCTACTACCGGGTCAAGGCGGAGTCGGAGACGGTGGTCACCGCGTCGGGCCGTCCGCACGTCATCGTGCGGGCGACCCAGGTGCACGAACTCGTCGAACGCATCGTCGGAGCTCATCTCGGCCGGCTCAGCATCGGCCTGCGTGGGCTGCGCTTCGCGCCCTGTGACTCCCGTTGGCTGGCAACGGAATTGGTCGATGCGGCGTTCGAGGAGCAGGTGCCGGCGGAGCCGCCGGAACTCGCCGGGCCGGAGGTGCTGAGCGCGCGCGAGCTGGCCGTGCTGACCGCCCACGTGCAGGGCCGCG
This sequence comes from Flexivirga aerilata, assembly GCF_013002715.1. Classification (NCBI taxonomy): domain Bacteria; kingdom Bacillati; phylum Actinomycetota; class Actinomycetes; order Micrococcales; family Dermacoccaceae; genus Flexivirga; species Flexivirga aerilata. The sequence goes on along the minus strand of NZ_JABENB010000002.1, from coordinate 268,748 downwards.
GCACCCCCCGGCAGGTGCGTCTGCCGCGCGTCGGTGGCATCCTGCGCGGTCTCGCCGAGGGCAGCAATCTGCCCGGCCCTCAGGCGCGACGCGGCGGCCGCACCTACGCGCAGTGGCTGGCCGACCAACGGCGCTAGAGACCAGCGCCGGTTTTCCGGTCAGTCCAGCGTCAGCCGCAGTGTCGTCCCGAGGTCAGTCTTGGTGTCAGTCGCAGTGTCAGCCCGGGGTCAGTCGCGCGCCGGGACCATCGACACCGAGGTGCCGGAGGTCGACACCGGCTGCAGCGGCATCGTCGCGAGCAGAGCGCCCTTGGCATCCTTGCCCCTCACCGTCACCGCGGCGTGCACCGCCGCCGTGCCGGCCGGCCGCACCCAGACCGCGCGCACATCGCTCGGCAGCTGCTGCTCGAGCGGCCGGTCTGCCCGCAGTGCCACGCGGGAGGTGTGACTGCCGCCGGCGGTGACGGTCTGGACATCGACGGTCACACCCTTCGGTGCGACGAGCATGAGCGCGGACCGCGCGCCCGGGACCGCCGTCGGCAACGCGCCACCGGTCAAGCCGGCGACGGCGTCTGCGGCGGGCGCCCAGGCGATGTCGGTCGTCCCGGTGGGTCCCGTGCGGCTGAGCGCGGCGGCCGCCACCGGCACGTCGGCGGTCACCCGCAGTGCGTAGGTGCCGGCGGCCAGCCCGCTCAGGGTCACCGCGCCGGCACTGCCGGCGGGGACGGTCTGCACCGTGTCGGCGGCCACGGCTCCGGAGGTGCTGACCGCCTGCACCCGGACGATCGCGTCCTCGGACCCCGGCACCGCGACGCGCACCTGCGGCGCGGCGGTGGAGGCCGAAACTCCTGGGATCACAAGGCTTTTCGCGGGCCGTGTGGCGGGCCCGGCGGTCGCCTCGCCGACCGCAGTCTCGCCCGACATCCACGCGTCGGTGAGCGCGGCGACCACTCCGCCACCGGTCGCGGTCACATGTATGGCGGCACTCGCGAGCGCCGGGCCGAACGCCCCCAGCACCAGCACCTTCCGCTCCCCCGGCGCCAGCACGGTGCCCTTCACGGACTTGCCGGCGTCGACGCCGGATGCACCGAGCACCGCGGCGTCGACCGTGACCGGCGTGGCACCCGGGTTGGCCACGACGAGCCGGGCGACCCGGCCCTTGTCGGTGCCGCCGCCGAAGAGCCAGCCGTCGCGCACCGGCGCGCCGCACGCGGCCAGCGTGAGTCCACGGCCGGAGGAGTCGTCGGTCAGACCGGCCTGGCTGCCGGCGAGACCCGGGGCGAGTCCGCCGCGGGCCTGCAGCGTGGGAGCGACTGCACCGCTCACCGTCGCCGACCCCACTCCCCCACGTCGTATGGCGACATCGGTCGTCCTCCCACCGGCACCGGTGAGGGTCACGGTGCCCCCGGACGACGCGCCGCCGGATCCCGTCCCGCCGAGCAGTGCGGCCGGTGCGGACGCGGCCAGCACGGTCACCGACTGGCCCTGGCCGCCACTGCCGGCGGCCCCGGCCCGGTCCGGGCCGGGGCACGAGAGGCTGACCTGCCGCAGCGCGCTCGACGTCGCGTCGTCGCGGAGTTGCCGCGCGTCGGACCGGCGGGTGGTGTCGACGGTGCCGGTGGCCTGACCGGCACCCCAGACCATCCCCGCGCCGACGGCGACGGCGACCACCGCGCGAGCGATCCCGGTGGCGTTCATGCGGCGCTCCTGCGGGACCGGCGGTTGCCGAACGGCACGGCGAGGAAGATCAGTGCGGCGGCGAGCGCGCCCTGCGCCAGGTTGACGGTGTCGTGCGCGAGGCCGGGGTCGACCACGAGCCGGCCGCCGGCGGCCGGCATCGGGTAGCGCAGCAGTCCGTCGGCCACCACCGGCTCGATCCGCGTGCCGTCGACGGTGACCCGGCCGTGGGTCTGCCAGCCCGCACCCTCGGCGATCACCAGCGAGCGGCCGTCCGGGCCGGCCGGCACCCGGGTGATCGACCGCGCGTGCGCGACGGTGGAGGGCAGGGCGCCGACTGCGCGGCCACCCTGCTCGAGCCAGAGCCGGCTGCTCGGGGCGGCACCGTCGACCCGCCAGATCGACTGTTTCGCCGCCGCCGACAGCTGGGTGAGCCCGGCGACCTGCTGCAGTGCGTCGGAGACTCCGGCTCGGTCTCCGGGGCCGTCGACCACGACGAAACCGACTGCCAGGTCTCGCAATCCGCGGGCCGCGTCGGCGCCCGCACCCGGTTGCACCAGACCGGCGACGACGCCGGCGGTGGGAGCGCCCCCGCTAAGTGGCGCCTGGCGCAGCGACGCCGCGGGCGCCCCGGTCTCCCGTCCGTCCAGCCGGTAGGTCAGCACCCCGGAGTCACCGACGGTCAGCCGCAGCACGCGCACGGCGGCGGGGCCGCCGACCTGCTCGGCGATCACGCTGGGCGGCCCCGCGGGCGCGGCCCGCAGCGACGGCGTCGGCTGTGCCTTCCAGCCCACGAGCGCGGCGACCGCGACGAAGACGACGCAGGCGAGAGCGGTGAGGATCTCGAGCGGCCGGCGGATCGCTGCGGGCGCCGGTCCGCGGCGTTCGGCGAGCACTCCGCGCACCCCGAGCAGCGCGGCGCCGAGCAGCGCCGCGGCGAGCACGTCGAGGCCGAACCCGGCCCACGGGGTGCGCGGGCCGTCCGCCCACTGCACCAGGTCCAGGTGCCCCGCGGCCAGGCCCGCCCCGAGGCCAAGCAGCCCGACGAGCGCGAGACCGGAAGATGCCTTGCCGAAGCCGGTGCGCAGCAGGCCGGCCACGCCGAGCACCAGCACCGGCAGGGACGCCAGCACGGCATACGAGCCCGGTCCGCCGGGGTGCAGCAGCGCGAGCTGCCAGGCGGGCAGGTCGCGCGGCACGTCGAGCCCGCCCGGGCCGGCGAGCACGGCCCGCCAGTCGCTGAAGAGTGCACGGGTCCACCAGCCGAGCAACAGCCACGGCACCACCGCGACGACCGCGCCGCGCAGCCGTGCCCAGCCGGGTCCGAGCAGCACCGAGGGCAGCGCCACGAGCGAGACGACGATCAGCAGCGGCGGCGCGAACGCGCCGACCAGCGCCGCGGCGAGCACGGTGCCGCAGGTGACCGGTGTGCTGGCGCGGCGACGGCCGATCTCGAAGGCACCGGCCAGTGCGAAGGGGAAGACGATGTGGCCGACGACCGCGCCGATGCGGCCGGCGGCGACCGCGGTGGTGAGGGTCGGCAGGGTCGCCCAGGCGAGGGCGGCGGCGGCACGCGGCCAGCGCGCGTGGGTGGCGACGCGGCCGGCGCGGTAGGCGACGAGCCCGGAGAGCGGCATCGCCAGCACGAGCAGCCAGGCGACGACCGCGGCGGCCGAGGCGGAGCCGTGCACCCCGGGCAGTTGCTGGACCAGCCAGGCAAGCGGCGCCAGCACCACGAGGTATGGCGTGGGCGTCGCCGCCTCGCCGAGCCCGCTGCCGGTCCACGAGTCGCGCCACATCCGCCAGACGCCGGCGGCGTCGGTCGCGAAGGGCTGGAGCGCTCCGCCGGCCAGGCCGTTGCCGGTGCCGCGGACCGCCCCGCCGGTGATCAGGTCGCGCCAGCAGAAGCCGGCGACGACGAGCAGCACCAGCACGAGGGGGACGCCGGGGTTGCGCAGCACGCCTCCGGCGCGCGTGGAGGCGGGCATCGCCTCGGCCTCGTCGGGCACCGGACCGGTCTCGGTCGACCCGGGCGTGGCGATGTCGCGCCGCGTCGGCTCGATGGCGACCGCGTCACCGATGGAGTCGAGGGCGTGGCCGACCGCGCCGGTCCACGGCACGAAGACGCCGCGCAGGTTGCGCCGCCGCGTGGTGGCCCGTCCGACGAAGCGCCAGCGGGCGCCGAGGATGCGGGCGATGCCGAACGGCGCTGTGGCCTGGGCAAATTCGGCGAGCGACCGGCGCGGCCTCTTGAGCAGGAGCATGACGACGCCGAGCGCAGTGCAGCTCAGCAGGATCCAGAGCGCCATCACCGGCAGGGTGAGCAGCGAGCACCGGGCGAGGGCCACCTGCCGGTGCCGGCGCAGCGTGCGCGGGCTGCGGGGTGCGGGCCGGTCGACGTCGCTGTCCTTGCCGCCGAGGTCCTGGCGCACCCGAGCGGCGGGAACGACGACGACCTGCCGGCCGATGAGGTGTGTCCGCCAGGCCAGGTCCAGACCGTCACCGTCTCCGTCGAATGCCGGGTCGAAGCCGCCGAGCACGAGGTAGACGTCGCGCCGCACGAGCATCCCGGCGCTGCTCACGCCGAGCACGTCGCGCCGGTCGTCGTGCTGACCCTGGTCGGGCTCGCCCTGCATCCGGGAGCCGACGTGGCGTCCGGTCCGGGTCAGGTCCAGCCCGACGTTGACCAGCCGGCGCGGGTCGTCGCTGTCGAGCACCTTGCAGCCGGCGATGCCGATGCGGTCGCTGCGGGAGGCGACCGCGAGCAGCCGCTCAAGGGCGTCGGGCGCGGGTGCGGTGTCCTCGTGCAGCAGCCAGAGCCACTCGTCCCGGTCGCGCGGGCGCACCGGCCGTTTGCGGGCCCGCCGCCGCGAGCGCAGCGCGACCACGACGTCCTCGCCGGGGTCGGGCAGCGCGGTCACCGCGGTGTCGACGATCTCGGCGAACGGCGTGCCGCTCGGCACGGTCACCACCGACATCGTGGGGTATGCCGCGCCGAGTTCCTCGTGGTCGGCGAGCCGCTCGGGGATGTCCCGGCCGGGCGTCGCGTCCACGATCACCAGGCGGTCGGGGGCGCGCGTCGACGCGGCGAGCGCCTGCAGGGTGTCGGTCAGATGGGGGTGGTCGGCGTGCTGCACGACCAGCAGTGCGGTGACGGCGAGCGCAGTGTCGACGTCGTCATCGGTCGCCGACAACCCGGCACGGTCCAGCTCGGCTGAGTACCGGGTGAGCCGGGCTTGGGTCGTGGTCAGACCGCCCGCTTCTTCAACTTGCGACGCTCTCGCTCGGACAGGCCGCCCCAGATGCCGAAGCGCTCGTCGTTCGCGAGGGCGTACTCGAGGCACTCGGCCTTGACCTCACACCCGACGCAGACCTTCTTGGCCTCGCGGGTGGATCCGCCCTTCTCGGGGAAGAAAGCCTCGGGGTCGGTCTGCGCGCACAGCGCGCGCTCCTGCCACGAGAGCTCCGTCAACTCCTCGTCTGCTTCGAGCCCTTCGTGCAAGGTCAAAAGAGTGAACTCCTGCACGGCTCCTCCTGAAAAGTCCTGCTGACGTTGACGGGCCTAATTACACGCGTGTCATTACGATCCGTCAAGCCCGGGTCCTTGCCGCCCCAACGATTTTCGCGACACACGCGAGTGCGTTGCACGGTCCGGCCTGCCTCGGGATGGACGGTGCGTGCGTGACACCATGAACGAATGCGCATCACCGCACTGGCCGGCGGAGTCGGCGGAGCACGCTTCCTGCGCGGCCTCCTGCAGCACCTGCAGACCCGCGACGACGGGCCGCACACGCTGACGGTCATCGGCAACACCGGCGACGACATCACCCTCTTCGGACTGCGGGTCTGCCCCGACCTCGACACGCTGCTCTACACGCTCGGCGGCGGCGTCCACGAGGGGCAGGGCTGGGGCCGCGCCGACGAATCCTTCGTCGTACAAGGCGAACTCGCGGCATACGGCGCCACGCCGCAGTGGTTCGGGCTCGGCGACCGCGACTTCGGCACGCACATCGTGCGCAGCCAGTGGCTCGGCCAGGGCGTCCCGCTCAGCGGCGTCGTCGAGCGCCTCGCGACCCGGTGGGGCCTGCCCGAGCAGGGCGTGACGCTGCTGCCGATGACCGACACCCCCGTCGAGACCCACGTGGTGGTCGAGGAGGACGGCGAGCAGCGGGCAATTCACTTCCAGGAGTGGTGGGTTCGCCATCAGGCGTCGTTGCCGGCGCAGCGCTTCGTGGTCGCGGGCATGAACCAGGCGGCCGCCGCGCCGGGGGTGCTCGACGCCATCCGCGGCGCCGACCTGGTGATCCTGCCGCCGAGCAACCCGGTCGTCTCGATCGGCATCATCCTGTCGGTGCCCGGCGTGCGCGACGCGCTCCGCGGCACCAAGGCGCCGGTGGTCGGCGTCTCGCCCCTGGTCGGCGGCGCACCGGTGCGCGGTCACGCCGACGCCTGCCTCACCGCGATCGGCATCCCGGTCACGCCGGACGGGGTCGCCGGTCTCTACGCCGACTTCCTCGACGGCTGGCTGGTGGACAAGGCCGACGAAGCCAGCATGGCCGGTGCCTCGATCGCCGTCGACGCCGTGCCGCTGCTGATGACCGACATCGACGCCGCAGCCGAAATCGCAGCTTCCACAGTCGATCTCGGCCTTTCATTGCGCTCGTGATCTCGATCGTGCCCGTGCCGGGCATGCCCGAGGTGCAGGCCGGCGACGACCTCGGCAGCCTGATCGCGACCGCGCTGCGCGCCGCCGGGATGACCCTCGAGACCGGCGACGTGGTCGTGGTCACCAGCAAGATCGTCTCCAAGGCGCTCGGGCTGTATGCCGATCCGGCCGCGCGACCGGCCCTGGTGCTGCAGGAGTCGGTCGGCGTCGTCAGCGAGCGCGCCACCACCGGATCCCCTACTCGCGTGGTCGTTTCCGCGGCCGGCCCGGTCATGGCGGGCGCCGGCATCGACGCCTCCAACGCGCAGGACGAACGCATCCTGTTGCTGCCGCACGACCCGGACCGGGCCGCGGACGACATCCGCGTCGCCCTCCGGGGCGCATGGGGCGACCCTGCGCCGCCGATCGGGGTGGTGCTCAGCGACACCTCGGGGCGCCCGTGGCGCGCGGGCGTCACCGACTTCGCGCTCGGGCTGTCCCACCTCGCGCCGTTCGACGACCTGCGCGGCCTGCCGGACACCCACGGCCGCGACCTGGCGGTCACCCTGCGCAACCTGGCCGACGAGATCGCCGCCGCCGCCGACCTGGTCAAGGGCAAGCTCGAGCGGGTGCCGGTGGCCCTCGTGCGCGGCCTGGACGCCCTGGTCGGCCCGAGCACGGAGGGTGCCGCCGAGCTGGTCCGCACCGGCCCCGGCGACTGGTTCGGGATGGGCCGCGCCGAGGCCGTGCGCGCGGCGCTCGGCGTCGCTCCCGGCACCGCCGAGTCGGAGGCTGTCGGCATCGAGTCGGTGCACCCCGAGCCGCTCGCCGAGCGCGTCGCACGAGCCGCCCGCGTCGCACTGGCGGCCGGTGACGCCGCCGACCCGCAGATCGTGAGCGCGTCGAAAACCGCTGTCGTCATACAACTTTCGAGCGACGACGCGGTGGCTCTCGGTCGCGCCTGGGCTCGGCTGGAGGTCGCGCTCGCCGGCGAACGACTGGACGCGCGGTCAGCGCGGGACGGCGCCGGGGTGCGGGTGACCGTGTCCGATCCGGGCGGGGCGCCTGGCTAACATCGCAGCCATGCCCGAAGCCGACCGTCACGACTTCGATCCGTCCGCCCTGCTGCCCGTCGTCGTCGGCGGCGACATCGGCGCCTACGCACTCTTGCGCGCCTTCCACGAGGAGTACGGCGTGCGCGGCGTCGCCATCAGCTCCGTCGAACCGTCGCCCTTCATCGACACCCGGATCGCCGACGTCCTCGTCCAGCGCGGCATCGCCGACGAGACCGTGCTGGTGCAGACCCTCGTCGAGCTCGCCCAGCAGCACCCGGGCCGCATCCGCCTGCTCATGACCAACGCCGACTGGTTCGTGCGGACCCTCTCCGCGCACCGGGAGCAGCTGGAGCCGCACTACCGCCTGGTGCTCCCGTCGCCGGAGACCTTCGACGCCGTCTCCGACAAGGAGCGCTTCGCAGCGTTGTGCGAGAAGCTCGGCATCGCCACCCCGCGCACGGTCGCGGTGCACCTGCCCGACCTCGACGACGACGCGGCCGTCGCCGCACTCGACGTGCCGCTGCGCTACCCGTTGATCGGCAAGCCGGCCTCGAGCGCCGACTACCACGCGGTCGACTTCGTCGGGAAGCAGAAGGTGCACCACTTCGCGGGCCGCGCGGAGCTCGAGATCGTCCTGCTCCGCCTCCGGGCGGCGGGGTATGCCGGGACGTTCCTGCTGCAGGAGTTCGTGCCCGGCGGCGAGCCGCAGCTCGGCTCGCTGACGGCATACCGCGACAGCCACGGCGAGGTCACGCTGCTCGCGACCGGCCGGGTGCTGCTGCAGGAGCACACCCCGGACGCGCTCGGCATCCCGGCCGCGATCCTCACCGGCGACTTCACCGAGGCGATGGAGCCGGCCGCCCGCTTCCTCGACGCGGCCGACTACTTCGGCTTCGCCAACTTCGACTTCAAGCAGGACCCGCGCACCGGTGAGCTGGTCTTCTTCGAGGTCAACCCGCGCATCGGCCGCAACAACTACTACGTCACCGCCGCCGGCCACAACGTCGCCCGCTTCCCGGTCGAGGACCTGGTCGCGGGGCGGTCGGTGCCGCAGGAGCGCGCGACCGCGCACCTCGTCTACAGCGTGGTGCCGCGGCTGCTCCTGCTGCGCTACCTGCCCGAGCGGGCACTGCGTTCGCGGGTGGTGCGGCTCATGCGGCAGGGGCGGGTCGCGCACCCGCTCGCCAACCCGGCGGACGGCTCACCCCAGCGGCGCGCCAGCGTGCTGGCGATGACGACCAACCACGTGCGCAAGTTCCTGCGGACCTACCCGCGCCCCACCGACACTGGCCTCTGACCGACGGGCTCTCCCAAAACACGGCCCGACTACCCCGGCAGGTGCGTCGGTATGGCGAGCCGCGCGCCACGACGCGCCGGCCCGAGACGCTGGGCGGTCACCAGGAACTGCACGCGGAAGCGGTGCCCGGCATAGGGCCGCAGCAGGCGCTCCAGCTGCTCGTCGTCGACGGGTGACCCGGTGAGTGCGTGGCCGATGTCCTTGGCGACGTGATAGTCGCCGAAGCTGACGGCGTCGGCGTCACCGCACGCTCGCTGCATCGTCTCGGCCGCCGTCCACACGCCCACGCCGCGCACCGATCGCAAGCGTTGCCAAGCGTTTTCGCACGGCAACGCCGAGCATTCCTCGAGCCGGGGCGCGACCTGCAGCACGCGCGCGATGGTGTCCGCGCGCTGGGCGTCGACGCCGGCCCGCAGCCACTCCCAGGACGGGATGCGCCGCCACTGCTCGACCGACGGCGGCACCATCAGCCGCATGGCGGCGATCGCCTCGGGCGGCCCGGGCGCGACCGCGCCCCACCTGCGGACCAGCTGCCGGTAGCCGCCGAACGCCTGCTTGCCGGTCACCCGCTGCTCGATGATCGCCGGCACCAGCGCCTCGAGCACCAGCCGGGTGCGGCCGAGCCGCCAGTGCCGATGGGTGTGGGCGGCGCGCCGCAGCACGTCCTCGCGGGGTGCGAAGCCGCTCGGGTCGTCGTCGGCGCCGAGCAATGCGGGCAGACCCTGCAGCGCCCATCCCGCGCCCGGCCCCCACGCCCGGGCGACCACCCGGTCGCCGGTCTGCGCGGGTTCGAGGTGCAGCCGCAGGGTGACCGGCCCGTCGGGTGTGCGGGAGGCCCGCCAGATCGCACCGTGGCTCTGGTGGCCCTGATGGCGCTGGTGGCGCTCCTGGTGCCAGGTTGGGTCACCGGCCCCGCGGCGCAGCGCACCGAGGATTGACCCGAGCGGCACGGGCCGGCCCGGAGCGTGGTCGGCGGTCGCCGGGTGGGCCGTCACCGCCGCCGGAAGGTCAGCAGCGCCAGCCCGAAGTTGCCGGGCTCGCCCTCTGCGACCGCGCGGGCCTGACGGCCCTCCTCCAGCGGGATGTCGCCGATCAGGGACAGCCCCTGCTCGTCGGCGCGGGCGATGAGCGAGCGCAGGTCGGCCACCCCGACACCACCCGCATCGTCGGTGCCGAGACGGAGCGTGACGATGATCAGCCCGCCGCGCCGCAGCGCGGACGCGCCGCGGGCGAGATCCTCGTCGACCGTCTGCGGGTCGCTGGAGTGCGGGTGCAGCCGCACGACGAGGTCGACCGAGCCGGGGTCGACGTCGGTGCCGACCACCTCGGCGCGCATCACGTCGACGTGCACCGGTGCGAAGCCGATCTTGGTCGCCCAGCGGGTGAAGACCGACCGTGGGCCGGCGGTGTCGACGACCACCGAGCGGCGGCTGCCGTCGTCGACGATGCGCAGCAGCGCCGCGAGCGCGCCGAACGCCGCCCAGGCGCTGGTGTCGTCGAGGGTGCGCGGCAGGCCCAGGCGGCGAGCGGCCTTGCGCGCGAGCCGGGCCTCGGCACCGTCGAGCAACAGCCCGGTGGTGCGGATGCCGGTGAAGTCGGTGGCCCGCAGCGACACCTTCTGGTCGGCCGGATGCGGCAGCCGGGACGCGGTGTCGCGTGCCGCCTGCCGGGCACGGTCCACTGCGCGTTGCACGCTGGGTGAGCCGGAGATGCGAGCTGCTGCCGTGGACGGGACCTTCACAGGATCGACTCTAACCGGCGACACCGACCGGTGCCGGCAGGTAGGCGGACCCGAGCCCCCTAGCCCCCGGCCGGCGGCCGCAGGTAACGGTCCAGCAGAGCCCGCTGCCGCTCCCCCAGCTCGCTCTCCAGGTGCTCCAGGCCGGGGGTGAGCACCCTCGTCGCCGGCATGCCGTGCAGCGCGGCCAGGTTGAGCAGCGCGGTGCTCGCGCCCCCGATCACGGCCGAGGCGCCAACCACCTGCGGGTCGAGCTCGGCAGGCAGGTCACCCGCGATCACCTCACGCCCGGCGTAGCGGGCCGGGTCCTCCGCCGGATGGGGCCGTATGACGAGGCGCCCGCCGTCGGCGGCGACCCGGCGCGCGATGCCGTCGACGTGCGCGAGGTAGGCCTGCGGCGTCAACGCACCGATCTCGACCCACGGCGACCCGAGGAAGACCACGCGCCCGTCCGCCGGGTCCGGTGCGGCGTCCCCGCTGTGCCGCCGGAACTCCGCGGCGATCCCCGGGTGCAGCGCGAAATCGCGGCTCTCGTCATACATCGGGAAGCGGGTGGTGGTCAGGCCGCGCACCGCGCCCTCGATGGCGAGCGCGCGGGTGGTGGTCCACGGTTCGCGCACGCCCTGGCGCCGCCACGCGTCGCGGCGGGTGCGCCAATCGCCATAGGTGCCGATGCCCTCGTCGGTGACGACGGTCGTCACGCGACGGCGAATGTCGGCTCGCCGCAACGCAATCCACGGTTTGATGCCGGGGGCGCCGACGGACAGGTAGGTCACGTCGCCGGGGACGGCGGCGAGCTCGGCGAGCCCGCTCACGAAACGCACCTGCAGCGCGGGGTCGTCGGGCAGCAGGCGGCGGACGTCGGTCTCGGTCACCGATGCGTGCCCCAGGAAAGTGCCGCCGCCGAGGTAGGTGACGGTGAGCCGCTCGCCGCGGGAGAGCAGGTCACGCAGGTAGGCGGCCAGGTGGATCAGGTGGGTGCGGCTGCGCACTCCCGTGACGACGACCTGCACCTCAGATCACCGGCGGCCGGCCGGCCCGGGTCAGCCGCCCCACGGTGCGCCAGGACATCGGCCGGCGCTCCCCGGCGTCGGTGCGCACACCCTCGGCGAAGCCCTTGAACCACACCTTGAGCGCCTCCGGGTCGTGCACCCGGGCGAGGGTGACCGCGGTCCAGGCGCCGAGGTAGACCGGCACGAGGGGCGCCGGCAGGTTGCGGCGCGCGACCCAGACCCGGTTGCGGGCGTTGGTGCGGTAGTAGATCGCGTGCCGTGCCGCGCTGGTCGCGGGATGGTGCACGACGATCGACGGCACGTATTCGATCCGCCATCCGGCGTCGACCAGGCGCCAGGCGAGGTCGATCCCCTCGTGGCCGAAGAAGAACCGGCCGGGCCAACCGCCCACCTGCTCGAAGGCGGTGCGGCGGATCATGAAGACCGCCTCCCAGAACCACGTCGCCGGACCGGCCTTGCCACCGTCGCGCACGTCGAAGCGGGGCACCCAGCGCCGCGGCGACGGCTTGCCGTCCGGGTCGGCCCCGCGCGGCTGCGCGACCGCGACCTCGTCGTCGGAGAGGATGACGGCGGCCAGCCGGGCGAGCACGTCGGTGGTCGGCAGCGCCGCGTCGTCGTCGTAGAAGTAGATGAGCTCGCCGCGCGCCTCGCGCGCCGCGACGTTGCGGCCCTCGGGGATGCCGACGTTCTCCGGGAGGTGCACGGTGCGCACCCAGTCCGGCAATCCGACCGGTTCCCAGCCGTTTCCGACGATCACGACGTCGAGTGCGACGCCCTCCTGGGCGCGCAGGGTCTCCAGGGCCCGCGCCAGCTCCGCCGGCCGGTCCCCCATGTGGAGCATCGCCACCCCGACGGTGGGCAACGCGGACCCGTCGGTCCTCGACATCGCGGGCACGGATGACTCCAATCGGATCGGTGGCTGGTGCGGAAGATTAGGCTACGTGCCGTGTCCGTCCCGAACGCCGCGCCCACCGGGGGTGTCCCGCTGCTCGGCGGCGAGATGCCCGACTGGACTGATCCGCCCGCCCCGCTGGGGGTGCTCGGCGACCACCTGCGGGCGACCGCCGGGGAGCCCGGGTCGGTGCTGCTGCTCGGCCGCACGGCCGCACAGCTGCACCCCCACTTCCCGGGCGCGACGGTGGTCGTGCGCGGACAGCGTGACGCCGAGGCCCTGCACGCCGCCGGCGTCGATGTGCGGTGTGGCGGCCTCGACCGGCTGCCCTCCGACGTCCGGGCCGACCTGGTCCTCCTGCTCGATCCGCCCGGCGCCGTGCTCACCCCCGACTCGGACGGGTGGTCGCACGTCGAACTCGTCGAGCAAGCCGCCCGGCACCTGACGCCGGACGGCCGGCTCGTGGCGTTCGTGCCCGGCGCGCTGAGCGCCCGACGTGAGACGTCTCCCCCGGTCCACCGGCTCGACGGTGACGACGCGTGGTGGGTCGGCACCGACGGGTATGACGACCGCGCACCCGCTCTCAACGAACTCCCCTGGCAGCCAACACATCTGGTGCTGACCACCGACGACGAGCCGGTCGTCGTGGCGGCCCTCGATGTCGTCTCGGACCCAGGCGGGCGCGCGCTGCTGCGCGCGCTGACCTCGACCCACCCGGCGACTTCCACCGCCGTCGACGCTGGCGTGCTGCCCGCTCTGGCGGACGGCTGGCTGGTGTCCCGAGGGGCCGCCGGTCCGGCGGCCGCCCCGGTCTGGAGCCGACGCCTCGGCGGCGATCCCGCGCTCGACGTGCCCGCGACGGCCGGCCGGTCGCTGGAGGCCGAGCTGCTGACGGCGCTGCGCCTCGACCGGCAGTTCGACCTGCGGCGGCTGGTGTCGTCATACGCGCAGTGGGTGGGCACGCTCCCGGCCGACCGGCGCGCACTCGCGGTGCCGAGGCGCACCCTCGTCGCCGACGGCACCTTCACCCAGCTCGAATCCCCCACTCCCGTCAGCGATCACGCGCCACCCGTCGAGGTCGCAGTCGCACACGGCATGCTCGACCTGGCCCACGCGACGACCGCTCCCGGGGCCGCGGCCGGCTACCCACCGGAACTCGCCGCCGACTCACTCGCCCACGAACTCGGCGCCATGGTCGGCCTGCCCGACCAGGTGTGGGTGGACGCGCAGTCGCTCCGGCTCGCCCTTGCGCTGCCCGACCGCCACGAGCCCACTCGCACCCGACCTGACGCCGCGGCCGACCGGATCGCCGAGCTGCGCGGCGCCCTGGAGGAGCGCGACGCCCAGCTGGCCGCGGCGCGTGCGGACCTCGGCAAGCAGACTCGACGGGTCCGGGCCCTGGAGCACGCCATCGCGACCGAGCACGGGCCGCGGGCGCGCCGCGCGCTCTTCCTGATGACGGCACCGACGCAGCGCATCGTCGAGGCGGCCCGCGCCCGGTGGCAGCGCTGACCGCTCGGTCAGCCCTCCGGCCCGCGCACCCCGCAGCAGACCAGCACGTCACCGACCCGCACGTGCGCGGTGTCAATGCGCGCGGCCACGTCGGCCGGCAGCTGCAGGCGGTCCCAGGCCAGCCAGGACAGCACCGGCAGGTCCAGCAGCTTCGCCGCGACCTCGCAGCGGGTCCACCGCGGCCAGACGATCGCCGGGTCGTCGCTGCCGACCCGCCGCGCCAGCCGCGGGGTCACCGACTGCAGCAGGATCTCCGCGTCGATCGCGGCCGAAAACCCTTGTGGCAGGGCGGGATCCCAGACCACGCCGCGACCGTCCGCGAGGTGGGAGCGCACCCCGACGCCGGCGGCGCGCACCTGGTGGGAGGCGCCGACGGTGAGGCGCCCGGGCACGGCATACACCGAGAGGACCTGCCGTGCACGCGAGGACGCCATGACGCCGCCGTCAGATCGAGCTGCCGCCGTCGACGGTGATGACCTGACCGTTGAGGTTGGTGTCGTCGAAGAGCAGCGAACCGACCACCGGCGCGATGTTCTCCGGGGTCACCATCCGCCCGGAGGGGGTGCGGCGACTGATCGCCGACAACTGCTCGTTGCCGAGCACCGACGACATCTCCGAGGCGAAGAAGCCCGGCGCGACCGAGTTGACCAGGAAGCGGCCGTGCATCTCACGAGCGAGGGTGCGCATCGCCGAGTCGAGGCCGCCCTTGGTCGCGGCGTAGGTGACCAGGCCGGAGTAGCCGCGCTGGGCGCCGACCGAGGTCACCATCACGATGCGGCCGCGACCGGCCTTGGCCATCGCGTGCCGGATGAACTGCCGGGTCAGCACCAGCGGCGCGGTGAGGTTGGTGGTGACGATCTGGGCGATGCGGTCGGGCGAGGTGTGCACGTGCATCGAGTCCTGCCCGATCGCGGCGTTGTTGACCAGCGAGTCGATCGGCCCGAGCTTGGCCGACGCGTCCTTGATGAACTGCTTCACCGCGGTGTCGTCGGTGATGTCCACCGACCCGACGAAGAGCGTGTCGGGGTGCTCGTCGGCGAGTGCCTGCAGCTCCGGGGTGATCGACCGCGAGAAGGTCGCGACCTTGGCGCCGCGGCGCAGCGCGTCGCGCACCAGCTCCAGCCCGAGCCCGCGGGACCCACCGGTGATCAGCACGCACGACGCGGCGGGGATCGGCTCAACTTCAGACATCGCTCTTCAGGGTCTCCTTGATCGGGATCTCGGGCAGCACGCGCATCCGGCGCGGCACGGAATAGTCGGGCAGGCGCTCCGCGCAAAACGCTTGCAGGCGTGCGGTGTCCGCCTCGGCACCGTCGCGCAGCACCACGTCGGCGACGACCATGTTGCCCACCAGCGGCGCCTTGCGGCCGCGCACCGCCGCCCACACGACGTCGGGGTGGTCGAGCAGCACCCGGCGCACGCTCGACGCGGACGCCTTGGACCCGCCCACGTTGATCTCGTCGGACGCGATCCGGCCGGTGATGAGCACCCGGCCGTCGACGATCTCCACCCGGTCCCCGGTGCGTATGGCGGGGGCCATCCCCTCGGCAGCCTTCTGCGAGGCGATCACCAGCTCGCCGTCCGCGACCGACAGGCGCGGCCGGCCGGCGGTCTCCCGGTCCAGCCAGGCCTGCGGGAAACCGGCCCGCCCGTCGTGCACCGCGATCGCGGCACCGGCCTCGGAGGAGGCGTAGATCCAGGAGATCCGGGCGTCCGGGAAGACCTCGCGCAGCCGGTCGAGGATCGCCTGGTCGACCGGCTCGCCGCCGAGGGTGATCTGCTCCAGCTTCAGCTGCGCGACGACGTCGCCGGCGCGCCAGAGCGCCTGCCGCCAGAAGGTCGGCGTGCCGGAGGCGGCGGTGACGCCGTGCTCCAGGGCCAGCTGCGGCCACTCGTCGAGCTGGGACGGCTCGACGAAGACGACGTCCTGCCCGGGCAGCGACAGCGACAGCGTCACCACCTGCCACCAGGCGTATGCGCCGGTCGCGTAGGGGCACAGCCAGGTCCGGGCCGGCTGGTCGCCGGCGACGGTCGTCAGGGAGTCGAGCGTGTGGGCGACCTGCTTCGGCCGGCCGGTCGAGCCGCTGGTGAGCAGCCACACCCGTCCGCCGTCCGCTGCGCGCTGCGCGGTCGCCGGCTGCACCACGTCGCCGCGCACCACCGCGAGGCCGTCGGCGCGGAAGCCCTCGGCCTGCTCGTCCTCCACCCGGGTGGCGGTCGCGATCAGCGTCTCCCGGTCGCCGTCGGTGACGTGCTGCCAGACGGCTCGCACCGCGTCGGTGTTGTCGGCGACGAGCACCGCTGCGGCAGAAGGAAGTTCGGGCCACCCCGGCAGGCCGGCCCAGGTGCCGTCATACCGGCTGGTGACGATGCGGTTGCCCGCGCCGGCCGGTTGGCTCACGCCTGCTGCAGCTGGTCGACGAAGTCGAGCACGTCGCTGACGGTCTCGATGGAGCGCAGCTCGGGCGCGTCGAAGTTGAGCTCGGTGTCCAGCTCGTCCTCGACCCGCAGCGCCAGCTCGGAGAAGTCGAGCGAACGGAAGCCGATCGCGTCGAGCCGGGTGCTGTCGTCGGCGGGAAGCTCCTTGCCCTGCGTCGCGAGCACCTCTCCCATCATCGTGCGCACCTGATCACGGCTCAGCGTGGACAAAAGAACCTCCGTGGTAGTCGAATCGGCCTGCTGTAGTGTAGACGGCTGGGCCTGCCCTGCAGCCACGCCATACCCGCCCGCACTTTCCTTCCGGAGGCTCGATTGCTTCGCCCCGCCACCGATGCGGACAAGGAGCTGGTGCGCGTATGGCGGAACCACCCCGACGTGCGCGCGGTCTCCCTCAACCGTGAGGTCATCTCCCCCGAGCAGCACGACGCCTATTGGCAGTCGTTGCAGGACAATCCGGCCCGCCGGGTGTTCATCTACGAACGCGGCGGCGAGCCGGCGGGCGTGGTGACCTTCTTCGACATCGACGAGGACGCCAAGTCGGCGATGTGGGGTTACTACCTCGACAACGAGGGCCTCGGCGCGCGCGGCGAGTTGCTGCCGGCATGGATCAAGATCCAGCGCGAGGCGGTCAAGTTCGCCTTCGCACAACCCGATGCCGGGCTCGGCCTGGACGAGCTCCGCGGCGAGGTGCTCGACGCCAACGAGGCCGTCCGCCGCATGAACACCCGCAACGGGTTCGAGGAGATCGACACGCAGGAGCGCGAGATCGCCGGAGAGCCGACCGTCGTGCACACCATCCGACGCAGGAGAATGCCGAATGACTGACCAGCCAGACCACTCCCGACTGCCCGACATCACCATCGGCAAACACCAGATCGGTCCGGGCCACCGGCCGTTCATCATCGCTGAGGTGTCCGGCAACCACGACGGCTCCCTGGACAAGGCGCTCGACATCGTCCGCATGGTCGCCGACTCCGGCGCGCAGGCGGTCAAGCTGCAGACCTACAAGCCGGAGACCATCACCATCGAGTCCGACGCCCCGGACTTCCGGCTGTCCGACGGGCACGAGCTGTGGGGCGGGCGCACCCTGTGGGACCTCTACCAGGAGGCGCACACCCCCTGGGAGTGGCACGAGCCGATCTTCGAGCTGGCCAATTCCCTTGGCCTGGCCTGCTTCTCGTCGCCGTTCGACCCGACCGCCGTCGACCTGCTGGAGTCGCTGGACACCCCGGCATACAAGATCGCGTCGTCGGAGATCGTCGACCTGCCGCTGATCCGCCTGGCCGCGAGCAAGGGCAAGCCGATCATCATCTCCACCGGCATGGCCTCGATCAGCGAGATCGACGCCGCGGTGGCCGCGGCGCGCAGCACCGGCAACGAGCGGATCATCGTGCTGTCCTGCACCGCCGACTACCCGGCCAACCCCGAGGAGTCCAACCTGCGCGGCATCCCGGTGATGCGCGACGCGTTCGACGCCCACATCGGACTGTCCGACCACACCCCCGGCATCGGCGCCCCGCTGGCCGCGGTCGCGCTCGGCGCGGTCGTGGTCGAGAAGCACGTGACGCTGGCCCGCGAGGGTGGCGGGGTCGACTCGTCGTTCTCGCTCGAACCGGCCGAACTCGCAGCACTGGTGCGCGAATCCGAGATCGCCTGGCAGTGCCTGGGTCAGCCGACCATCGGCGCCAAGGAGGGCGAGCGCGAGGGGCTGCGCTTCCGTCGCTCGCTGTATGTCGTGCAGGACGTGCGCGCCGGCGAGCGCGTCACCGGCCACAATGTGCGCTCGATCCGCCCGGCCGGCGGCCTCGCACCCGACCTGTTCGAGGTCGTCGAGGGCCGCACCTTCGCCACCGACGTCAAGCGCGGCACGGCCCTCAGCTGGGACCTGGTCTGACCTCGATGGCGCAGCCTTCCGTCAGTGCCCCCTCGACGGTCCGTCGCCTGGGCTCGAAGCCTCGCCTGTCGGTCGTCGTCCCGTTCTACGGCGTCGAGAACTACATCGGCGACTGCCTCGAGTCGATCCGGGTGCAGCACCTCAGCGACATCGAGGTGATCATGGTCGACGACGGCTCGCCGGACGGCAGCCGCTCGGTCGCCGAGGCGTATGCCGCGCAGGACCCGCGCTTCCGGGTGGTCACCCGCGAGAACGGCGGCCTCGGACCGGCCCGCAACACCGGCACCGAACACGCGGCCGGCGAGTACCTCACGTTCGTCGACAGCGACGACCTGGTGACTCGGCACGGGTTCAGCCGCATGATCGAGGCGCTGGACACCACCGGCTCGTCGTTCGTCGGCGGCAACGCCCGGCGCTTCAACAACTCCAGCGGTGTCAAGCCGTCATGGGCCCAGCTGCACGCGTTCGCCCGCACGCGGTTCGCGACGCACGTCTTCGATCATCCGGTGCTGGCCCGCGACCGGATGGTGTGGAACAAGGTCTACCGGCGCGACTTCTGGGACGAGTTCGGTTACGAGTTCCCGGCGATCCGCTACGAGGACTACCCGGTCACGCTCAAGGCCCACCTCGATGCGGTGACCGTGGACATCCTCTCCCAGCCGGTCTACTACTGGCGGGAGCGTGAATCAGGCGACTCGATCACCCAGCAGGTCTTCCGCTACGACAACCTGCTCGATCGCGTCCGGTCGGCGAGCATGGTCGTCGACCTCGTCGCCGCCGCGCCGAAACCCGTGCGCCTGCGCACCCACGTCATGCTCGCGGAGTCCGACTTCGTCTCGATCGTGCAGGCGTTCGCGACCGCCACCGAGGATGAGTGCTATCAACTCATCGACCTCGGCCACGAGCTCGTTGAGCGACTCGGCATCGACGCATTGCAGCAGCGCACCCGCTACGACCAGCTGCAGTATCACGCGATGCTCGCCCGGGACGTCGAACTCCTGCGTGAGCTCGCGGTGTTCCGCCGCGACGGCGGACTGCGCGGCGGCGCCCGCGCGTTCAAGGTGCCGCGCAGCCTCGGCCGATACGAGTACGCCTACCCCGGCCACGGCAGGTCCTATCTGCCGAAGGACGTCTTCCTCTCCCCGGCCAAGGATCTGGCCCTGCGCACGACCGTCAACGCGGTCCGCTGGGAGGACGACGGTCTGCATGTCCGTGCGGTCGCCGAGGTCCGGCACCTGCCGACCGGTGCCGACAGCTCGCTGCGGGTGTTCGCGGTGTCCAGCGCGATCCGCGAGCAGGTCCCGGTCCGCCGGTTCGAGGACGTCGACTCGCACGGCCAACTCGCCTACTGCGGCTTCGAGATGGTCATCGACCGCGCGACGCTCGCCCGATGGGGTGCCGCGGAGGCGCCGGTGCGATTCGACCTTCAGCTGAGCAGCGGCGGTGCGCGACGCAACGGCCTGCTGCGTGGTCTGCGACCCGGCAGCGCGACCTTCCCCGAGGGCGGGTTTCTCACCGATCAGCTGTGGGTCCAGCCGAGTTCGAACCGCAGCGGGGAGCTTCTCCTCAGCTGGCACGTCGCGCCGTGGACCATCACCGCCGGCGAGGTGGACGGCGACGACCTGGTGCTCACCGCCCGCGCCCCGCGCCCGCTGCAGGTCGCGCAGTTCGTCCTGCCCGGCAACCGCTACGCCGAGGACCTGCGCTACCCGGCGACCTGTCGCATCGACGGCGGCGCGACCCACCTGATCGGCCGCATCCCGCTGTCCGAAGTCGCCGCACGCACCGATGACGACGATCCGTTCCTGCGGATCACCACCCGCGGCATCCAGGTGCGCGCCGGCGGCAAGCACCACCCGCTGCTCTGGGACGCCGGACGGCGCAGTGTGATCAGCCGGGTCGGGGACAACCAGTTCCGGTTGACCCGGTCCGCTGCCGGTTACGCCAACCTCTGGGAATCCGCAGTCCGGCTGGTCGCCGACAGCGCGGAGCTCGACGGCCCGGACCTGGTGGTCCGCGGGCGGTCGCTTGCTGCCGACGGCGACTGGGTGCTCTCCTGGCGGCGCTACCTGCCCGGCACCGAGGACTACGTCGAGGTGGCGGCGACGAGCGTCACCGGCACGGACTGGACGGTCCGGGTGCCGGTCGCCGACCTGCTCGACGTGGAGGGGGTCCCGCACGAGGTGGACCCGCTCGCCAGCCTCGTCACCTGGACACTCTTCAGCACCAGCGCCGAGAACGACCTGTCGACCGCGGTGCTGCCGGAGACGTTGCTCGTCAGCCGTCTGCCGCTGGTCTGCACCGGCGACCGGCGACGCGGCACGCTGCGTCCGCACGGTGACACACTGCAGGTCGACGTCCGGTTCGACGTGCCCGCGACCGCCGCTCGGGCCCCGCAGTCCGGAGGAAAGTGAGCTGATGCACCACCACAACCACTACTACGGCCACGCGCACATCATGGCTCGTTACGCCGGTCTCGACGACGCGGCGCCCCCACGGATCCGCGGCTATCTCCAGCACGGCTGGAACGTCGCCGACGGTTTCAACCCCACGCACGAGTTCTTCGACGGCGCAACGCGATTCGTGTGGAGCCCGGACGTCGCGCAGCGCGGCTACGCTCTCGGGCGACGCAACTACCACGTCGTCGGCTCGCCCTGGCTCTACCTGCAGGAGCTCGAGCCGACGCTCGGCCTCTTCGACGAGGACAACGGCAAGCCGATCGAGCGCGAGGGGACCTTGTGGTTCCTGTTCCACGGGTGGGAGGGCGGCAAGATCCACGGCGACCACCAGCGCCTGATCGACGAGATCCGCGAGACCGAGGACGGCCCGGTGACGTTCTCGCTCTACTACACCGAGTACGACCGGCCGGAGGTGCGCAACCGTTACCTCGACGCCGGTTTCGACGTCATCAGCTTCGGGCGTCGCGGCTTCTCCTACCTCGGCACCGACCCCGACTTTCTCTACAAGCAACTCGCCGCGATCCGCCGGCACCGGCGCGTCGCGGCCAACCGGCTGTCGAGCGCGATCCTCTACGGCGCGTCCGCGGGTTGCGAGGTCGCGGTCTACGGCGATCCGATGCTGATGGACGGGGAGGACGCGCGCTTCGGCGGCAATGCCCGCGTCGAGCGTCAGTGGCCGGAGCTGATCGGCAAGGACATCGACCAGAACGCCGCCGCACAGATCACCCGGCACGAGCTCGGAGCCGACTTCCGACTCACGCCGTACGAGGTCCGACACACCATGTTCGACGGGAGCACCAATGACTGAGCCGGACGCCACGACCCTCGAGGTCGCACCGACGATGCCCGCGGTGGTCCGCGGGACGATGCAGGACCCCTGGAGCGACTACTCCGGCCGGTCGTATGCCGCCGGCGGCCCGCTGCTGGAGTCGGTGGTGCAGCGGCTCGGCCTCGGCGCGGCCGACCGGGTGCTGATCGTCGGCCCGCACTCCCCCGCACTCGTTTCCGCCGTCGCGGCGGCCACCGACTCCACACCGACCGTGCTGGTCCGCGGCACCCCGGACGCGACTGCCCTGGCCTCGCAGGGGCTGCCGGCGGAGGTCGTCGCGGGCAGCCTGGACGGCTTCGTGGAGTCCGCGCCGGAACCGTTCTCGGTCGTCGTCGCGCTCGACGGGCTCGACCGGGTGCTGTCCTACGACTCCGAGCCACTCCCCTTCGACGACACCCTCCGGCTGCTGCTGGGCCTGGCGACGCCGGACGCCCGTGTCGCCTTCACCCACGCCTACGACGCGGCGCCGGTCAACGTGCTGGATGCCCGGCCGGCCAAGGATCGGCACGGCGACGACGAGTTCCGCGCCTTCCACGCCGACCCGACCCGGCCGACCACCGCGGAGGGCCTGCTCGCGCTCGTCGCCACGGTGACCGGCGACGCAGCCGGCGACCTGGTCGCCGTGTTCGGCCCGACGGCCGCCCCGCGGCTGCTGGCGAGTGGGGCGCCCGAGACGCTGGACCAGGCGCCCCCGGCGATCACCGGTTATGCGATCGATGCGGCGCACGCGCATCGGCGCCCGCTGCTCGCGCAGCCGGACGAGCTGATCCGCACCCTGGCTCGCGGCCGCCGCCTGGCCGACGCGGCCGACGGGGGCCTGGTCCTGCTCGGGACATCGGCCGACTTCGACCTCGCACGGGTGTCTCCCGACGGCACCCTGGTGATCGGCGAATTCGACGACACCACAGGCAATCTCGCCGTGTTGTCGGCGGCCGACGTGCGCTCCGCCGAGTGGCCGGACGACGCCGCGACCGAGGTCGAGGAACGCGACACCGCCCAGCCGTCCGAGACGGCGCACTACCTGTCCGCGCAGACCGCACCACAGCGTGACGCCGACGCCCGGGTCGACATCGACCCGGAGCTCGTGCCGCCACAGCTGCACCTGACCGCCACCGTCGAGGACCTGTTCGTCGACCAGGCGACGGCCGGCGACGTGCCGGCCTTCCGCGAGCTCGCGCAGGCCGTGGGTGCCTACGTGCAGTCGGTGCCGGTGACTGAGCGCCGGGTGATCACCTTCGACAACCTGCACGTCACCGGGCGCGATTTCGCCCCGGGCGCCGACGGAGCCCGGTGGACCGAGAGCGTGGGCACGACCGACGCCCTCGCCGCCGCGTTCTGGCTGTTGCAGGACCGGCTCCGCCGCGAGCACGTCCGGCAGCCGTGGCCCGATCACGTGCAGGGGGAGGCCCTCGTCGGGATGTGGGTCGAGATGGCGTCCGGTGCCGAACCGGCCCGCGAGGAGATCGCGCAGGCCCGCGCACTCGCCGACGCCATCGGCCGGTCGCGGCCGCAGCCGTCCGGCACGGTGCCGGACCTGCGCACCGCCTTCGCCGACGCAGCGCAGGCCCGCCGCGAGCTGGCCGAGGCGCAGGGGCACATCTTCGGACTGGAACGCACGATCGGCTTCCGGGACAAGCAACTGCGCACCCGCGAGCAGGTGATCCGCAACATGCGGCCCGGCGGCGGCGGTGGCGCAGGCGCCGCGGCTGCTCCGACCCGTGCGGGAGTCGCCGCGCGGCTGGTGAAGCGGACCGCGCAGGTGCGCAGCTTCGGCGAACTCACCGCCGGTGTCGACCGCGTCGTCAAACGCGCTCAGCGCACCCGGGCGGCGAAGAACAAGAAGTAGGACACGGCCGGCTCGGCCGGGCTCTCACGCCCAGCCGAGCCGGGCCGCCAGCGCGCCCGGCGGCAGCAACAGCTCAGTCCCGAGCTCGGCGCGGACCACGCCCGCCGCGACGCCCGGATCGACCTGCGCGCGGTGCAATTGCGGAAAGAGTCGCTGCTGCCGTGCCATGCCACCCAGCACCGCGTGATCGTTGCGCAACACCATCGGATCGCCATAGACGCCGATCTCCCGGCCCAGCGACGCGCCATAGAGCAGCGCCGAACCGAGCCGGTTACTGACCACCCGACGATGGCGCCGGAGCTCGAGCAGCTGGTTGTCCAGGAAGTCCGTGTCGCCACCGATGTACATGTGACCCCGGCGACCGTGGGTGATCACCCGAAAACCCTTGTCGGCATACACCTTTCGGACCTCGGGCTTGTCGTAGTCGTTCCAGTAGAGACACATCGTGAGGGGAACGTCGCCCTCCATCGCGCGCACCTCGTCGGCGTATGCCGCGTGGTCGCCGATGATCTGCTGCCCCTCCCAGCCGTGGAACGGATAGACGATCGTGCCGTCGCCGGGCGGCGGCGGGTCCTCCTGCATCGCGACCAGGTATGCCCAGGGTGCACCGACGACGTAGTAGTCGCGCAACCCGAGTGACCAGCCGCGTCGACGCACAGTCTCCGACCAGACGAATTTCGGTGTGCCAGGGACGAATTCGTGCCCCACGGCGAAGCCGTCGTGGAAGTTCCAACCGTGCTGCAGGTAGCCCTGGATCGGCCCCGGATCGCTCAGTCCGCAGTAGCGCGCCAGGATCGCGGCGTGCCCGTAGAAGACGTTGGCGTGATGCATCGCGGTCAGCGCGCCGGTCAGCCGCTGACGAAGTCGCGCACCAGCTCGATCACCCGGTCGACGTCGCCGTCGGTGAGCCCGGCGAACATCGGCAGGCTGATCTCGCCGCTGGAGTAGGCCTCGGCGACCGGGAACTGCCCCTGCCGCCAGCCGAGTTCGGCGAAGATCGGCTGGTGGTGCACCGGGATGTAGTTGACCTGCGCGCCGATCTCGTTCGCCCGCAGGTGGTCGAACAGCTCCCGGCGGCGGCCGTCGAGGATCCGCAGCGGGTAGAGGTGCCACATCGGGTCGGCGCCCTCGCGCTGGGCCGGGGTGCGCAGCGCGTCGATGCCGGCGAAGCCCTCGTTGTAGCGCGCGGTCACCTCGGCGCGGCGCTTCTTGAAGTCGGCCAGCCGCTTCAGCTGGTTGGAGCCGAGCGCGGCGAGCACGTCGGGCAGGCGGTAGTTGAGGCCGAGCTCGTGCACCTCGTAGTACCAGCCGCCCTGCCCCTGCGGGTTGCGCAACCGCTCCGGGTCGCGCGTGTAGCCGATGCTCTTGAACATCCGGGCCCGCTCGAGCACTTCCGGGTCGGTGCCGACCACCGCGCCGCCCTCTGCGGTGGTGAGGTTCTTGGTCGGGAAGAACGAGAAGGTCGTGACATCGGCGAGCGAGCCGACCGGCACACCGTCGAGCGTGCCGCCGATCGAGTGCGCGGCGTCCTCGAGCAGCAGCGCGCCGTTGTCGTGCGCGAGCTTGCCGAGTGCCGGCGCGTCGATCGGGTGGCCGGCGTAGTCGACACCGGCAATCACCTTGGTGTTGCCGGTGATTGCCGCCTCGACCGCCTGCGGATCGAGGTTGCCGGTGTCCTCACTCACGTCGGCGAAGACGATCTTCGCGCCCTGCCACATCGCACAGGTGGCGGTGGCGAAGAACGTGAGCGGGGTGGTGATCACCTCGTCGCCCGGCCCGACACCGAGGCCGGCGTATGCCGTGTGGAGCGCGGCGGTGCCGGACGTGACCGACACGGCCGGCTCGGCCACCCCCGCGGTGTCGGCGACATCGCGCTCGAACGCGGTCACCGCCGGGCCGGTGGTCAGCCAGTCGCCGCGCAGCACCGCGGCGACCGCTTCGATGTCCTCGTCGTTGATCGACTGGCGGCCGTAGTTCAGCACGGTGGAAAGGCTCCTTGAGTCATGCCGGCCCCGCAACGGGTCGCTGCGCGGAACGAGCGGAGAACGTCGTCGGGGTGACTGGACGCCCGATCAGACGCCCGAGTCGAGGATCTTGCGGATGTCGTCGGCGTCGATCCAGATGTCGTTCTTGTCCGACGAGCAGTGGAAGCCCTCCGGCACCGGCGTGGCGTTCTCGATCGGCTTGTAACCCCAGCTGGCCAGCTCCGGCTGCAGCACGTAGTACTTGCCGTCCTGGACGATGACCGCGCGACGCCCCTCCTCCGGGGAGATCATCTCCTCGTGCAGCTTCTCGCCGGGGCGCAGGCCGATGTCGTGCATCTTGGCGCCGGGCGCGATCGCCTGGGCCAGGTCGGTCACCTTGTGCGACGGGATGTGCGGCACCACCAGCTCGCCGCCCTGCATCATGTCGAAGGTGTCGAGCACCATCTGCACCGCGTCGGGCAGCGTGATGAGGAAGCGGGTGCAGCGCAGGTCGGTGATCGGCAGCGACTCGCCGGCCTCGGCCAGCGCGCGGAACTTCGGCACGATCGAGCCGCGCGAACCGGTCACGTTGCCGTAGCGCACCACCGCGAAGCGGGTCGGGTAGGCGGCCGCGTAGTGGTTGCCGAGGATGAAGAGCTTGTCGGCCGAGAGCTTCGTTGCGCCATACAGGTTGATCGGGCTGGACGCCTTGTCGGTCGAGAGGGCGACGACCTTCTTCACGCCGGCGTCGATCGCGGCCTCGATGACGTTCTGCGAGCCGAGCACGTTGGTCTTGACGAACTCGAACGGGTTGTACTCGCCGGTGTCGACCTGCTTCAGCGCCGCGGCGTGCACGACATAGTCGACCTGGTGCATCGCCCGCTGCAGCCGCGGCAGGTCCCGCACGTCGCCGATGAACCAGCGCAGGCGGGGGTCGTCACCGAAGTGCTGACGGACCTCCCACTGCTTCAACTCGTCCCGCGAGTAGACGATGACGCGCTTGGGCTTGATGTCATCGAGCAACCGTCGGATGAACGCCTTGCCGAACGACCCGGTGCCACCGGTGACGAGAACCGACGAACCCTGCAATTCAGACACACAAACTCCTGGCGATCCAAGGGAACAAGAGGTCGCGCAGGAGGCGCGGACCACCCACGAGGTTAACATTTCGGGCGATGCCCTCCCGTCCCGCTGCGCCGCCCGCGCATGTCGCCCTGCGCTGCGACGCCGGCGCCCGCATCGGGGTGGGACACGCGGTGCGCTGCATCGCGCTCGGCGAGGAACTCCGGCACCGCGGTCACCCGGTCACCCTGTGGGGCGATCTCGGCGGCGCCGGCTGGCTCGAACCGCTCGTCGCACGCGCCGGTTTCGGCCGTATGACGGCAGCCACGACCGGCCCGGCCCTCGCCGGACAGGCGGCCGCGGCCGGCTTCGGCGCGGTCGTGCTCGACGGCTACGACCTGCCGGCCGACGCCGGCGCACGGCTGCGCGCGGACGGCCGGACGGTCCTGGCGATGGTCGACGGCGATTACGGTGCCGGGCAGGAGGCCGACCTCTATGTCGACCAGAACCTCGGCTCCCTCCCGCACCGCGGCGGGCCGCCCGGATCGGTGGCTCTGGCCGGGGCCGACTATGCGCTCTTCCGCGACTCGGTCCTCGACCGGCGGCGCGACCTCAGCGGCACGCCCGGCGAAATCCGTTCGGTGCTGGCTGTTTTCGGCGGCACGGACCCGATGGGCGCGGCGCCCGTCGTCATACCAGCGCTGCTCGCGACGGGACGACCGCTCGACATCACCGTGATTGCCGGAAACCCCGAAATCGCCGAGCGACTCGCCGCGCTCGTCCCGTCCGACGGGCAGACCCTTCGGACGATCCCGCCCAGTCCGGACCTCGCCGGGCTGGCCGCGTCAGCCGACCTGGCGATCAGCGCCTCCGGGTCGTCGGTGTGGGAGTTGCTCGCGATCGGCGTGCCGACCGCGGTCGTCTGCGTCGCCGACAACCAGGAGCTGGGCTACCAGCAGACGGCCCAGGCGGGCGTCGTAGCGCCTCTGGGCCTGCTCGACGGCTTCGACCGGGCTGTCGCGACCGACCGGCTGGCGGCGCTCATCGCCGACCCCGGCGCGGCCGCCGCCATGGCACGGCGCGGCCAGGCGATGTTCGACGGGGACGGCCGCCGGCGGGTCGCCGACGCGCTCGACGCCCGGCCTGGCGGGCCGCGCTGACCGTTGCGGGCGGCCCGGCCCGCGAGGTAGTACTCCGTGTCCTTATGAGCAGGTCATTGCGACAGCGAGTGCTACCTCGGCGACACCGAGCGCGCTAACGCGCGGTCCAGCCGCCGTCCACGACGACATTGCTCCCGGTCACGAAGCGGGAGTGCGGCGAGGCGAGGAAGAGCAGCGCCGTCGCGATGTCGTCCGGCTCACCGAACGTGCCGGTCATCGTGCGGCTGCGCAACTGCTCGACGAGTGCGGCGTTCTCCTGCGCGGCGGAGGACGGGAACGGACCCGGTGTCAGCGAGTTGACGCGGATGCCCTCGGGGCCGAGCTCGCCTGCGGCATAACGGGTCAGCTGCAGCAGGGCCGCCTTGGCCGCGCCGTAGAACGGCGGGTTGCGGCCCTCCTCGGTCGCGTACATCGCCGGGTCCGGCGACACCATTCCGTACATCGACGCCACGTTGACCACGCTCGGCGACCACCCGGCCGCCACCGACGCGGCAAGCCCGGGGCGTGCGGCGTTGAGGCCGGCCCAGGCCGCCTTCACCGCCAGGTCGAACGCCTCGTCGAAGTTGTCCGCGGTCGCGGTCCGCAGCGACCCGCCGCGGCCGACGTGGGCGTTGTTGACCAGCACGTCCACCCGCGGCAGCCCGGCCAGGAAGTCCGGCCACTCCGGAGTGGTGACGTCGATCGCGTGCAGGGTCAGCCGGTCGTGATCGGCGGCCGCACCGAGCGCGGCACGCAGCCTTCCCTCGTCGCGGCCCAGCGCGTGCACGTGCGCCCCGGCGTCGAGCAGGGCTCCCGTCATACTCACGCCGAGCCAGCCGGACGCGCCGCTCAGCACGGCGGTCGCGCCGTCGAGGCGGAACAGGTCGGACATCACGCCACCTTCCAACTGCTCGGGTCGACCAGGGTCGCACTCCCGGCGGGGAGCACCTCGTGCACCCGCTCGATCTGCGCTGGTGTCAACGGTTCTCGCTGCATCAGCCGCGCGTGCTCCAGCACCTGGTCCGGCGACTCGGCACCGAGCACGACCGACGTCACGAAGTCCTGGCCCCGCACATAGGCCAGGGCCAGGTCGATCTGGCTCTCCCTGCCCAACTCGGCGACCAGTGCGGCGAGCGCCTCCTCCAGACGGGCGCGGTCGTCCTCCACGTTGTCCGGCCAGCGGGCGTCGGCACTGCCGACCAGCAGCCCCTGCAGGAAGACGCTGCGCACGGTCACGACGACGTCGGGGCGGTCGCGCAGCGCCTGCCGGATCCGCGGGCCGACCCACCGGCGATCGAGCAGGTTGAACGGCAACTGCACGTAGCCGACGCGGTCGTCGGCGAGCGCCTCGAGCAGTTCCTGCGGGGTGGACAGCGAGACGCCGACCACCCGCGCGACGCCGTCCTCGCGCAGGCGGACCATCGCGTCGGCGACCCCGCCCTGGCCGCGGGACCAGTCAGCCCAGCGGTGCACCAGCAGAGCGCCGACGCTGCTCGACCGCAACAGTCGCAGCGACTCCTGCACCGACGCGGCGACCGCGTCACGGGCCGCCGCGGCACCGGCGTCGACCGGCAGGTCGTCGAGGGGCCGGATCTTGGTGACGACACCGATGCGTTCGGACAGGCCGTGCGCGAGGGAGCTGCCGATGCGGCTCTCGCTGTCGCCGTACGCGCGGGCGGTGTCCACGTGGGTGACACCGGACGCGGCGGCGATCGCGAGGATGCGGGCGGCGCCGACCGGATCGGGCCGGCCGGTGCGGTTGGCGACGCCGTAGGCGACGCCGATCTGGACGGCACCGAGCACCCACGGCCCCTGGCCGATCGCGTTGTCCCGGCCCCCGGCCAGCGGCTCCGGCAGCCTGCCCCCGGCGGCCGCCCAGGCCCGCAGCAGCGAGCGCCACGGCGCGGACACCGCGTCGTCCACGGTGCCGAGCGCGGTCGCGGCCACGATGTAGTCCTGCAGGGTGTCGATCGTGCAGCGCACCCGGGCCGGGTCGCCCGGCGCGAGGGTCGGCACGAAGTCGAGATCATCGGTGTGCCGGCGGATCCACGGCGTGACGTGCTCGCGGTCGTAGGGGTCGGTCGCGTCGGCCGCGGCGGCGCGCAGCAGCCCCACCCGGATGACCTCCGCGCCGACGCCGTAGATGTCGGCCATCGTCACCCGGATGTAGCCCTCCCCCGCCGCGGTCATCGTGTCGATCAGCTCGCCGAGGAACTCTCCGTCGGGCACTGCGTTGTCCCCGGTCAGCCGCACCACCAGGTCGTCGTCGGCGAGGTCGTCGGTCGCCCGGACGAAGCGGTCGAGCGGGTCGTGGAGCGACCCGCGGAACACCGGGATCCCGGCGCCGCTCACCGCTGCGGCCAGCACGTCGTCGTCGGACTGGTCGCTGGTGGCGACCACCACCTCGAGGCCGGAGTTGCCGGCCCGGCGCGCGGCGAGCACCACCGCGGGCATCCCGGCCAGGGTCAGCATCGCCTTGCCGGGCAACCGGCTGGAGGACAGCCGCGACTGGATCACCACACGTACGCGCATGGGGTAGGACGCTATCCCCACCGGTTGCCTACAGTGCACAGGTGACCCCCGACGACCTGCGTGCCGCGCTGCGGACCGATGACCCCGGCCGCCCACTCCTCACCTGGTATGACGACAGCTCCGGCGAGCGGATCGAGCTGTCCTCCCGCACGCTCGGCAACTGGGTGGCCAAGGCCGGCAACTGGCTCGACCTCGAGGCCGCGCTGCAGCCCGGTGAGGTGGTGGGCCTCGCCATACCGCCGGACCACTGGCGAGCGGTCTACTGGGCGCTGGCCGCCTGGACCCGGGGACTGACCCTCGACCTGACCGGCGGCGCCGCGGACGCGGTCGTCGCGCTCGACACCGACCCGGCCGGCGCCGACCTCGTCGAACCCACGGCCTCGCTCGCGGCCAGCCCGCTGCAGGCGATGCCCGACGCGCCGCCGCAGGGCGTGGGAGCGTTCGACGGCACCACCGTGGCCGCGGCCACGAACTCGGCGACCACGCCCTACTCCGGTGTGTCGGCAGCCGAAATCCCGCACGGCACAAGGGTGCTCGTCGAATCGCCGGTCGCGGGGCTGCTCACGACGGCTGCGCGCGTGCTGCTCGCCGGAGGGTCGGTGGTGCTGCAGCGCTCCCCCGACGCGAGCCGCCGGGAGGACCGCCTCGCCGCCGAGGGCGTGACCACCGTCTTGTAATCTCCATCACATGGACAAGGTTGTCTCCTCCGCGGCCGAGGCCGTCGCCGACATCGCCAGCGGATCCTCGCTCGCGGTCGGTGGATTCGGTCTCTGCGGCATCCCCAGCGTGCTGATCGATGCTCTCCACAAGGGCACGGCGACCGACCTCGAGGTCGTCTCCAACAACTGCGGAGTCGACGACTGGGGTCTGGGAATCCTGCTGCGGGACAAGCGGATTCGGCGCATCATCGCGTCATACGTCGGCGAGAACAAGGAGTTCGCGCGGCAATACCTCGAGGGTGAGCTCGAGGTCGAGCTGACCCCGCAGGGCACGCTCGCCGAGAAGCTGCGGGCCGGCGGCGCCGGCATCCCGGCGTTCTACACCGCGACCGGCGTCGGCACCCAGGTCGCCGACGGCGGCATGCCGTGGCGCTATGCCGCCGACGGCTCGGTCGAGCTGGCGTCCCCGCCGAAGGAGACCCGCGACTTCGACTTCCTCGGCCAGACCCGGCCCTACGTGCTCGAGCGCTCCATCGCCACCGACTTCGGGCTGGTGCGCGCCGCCAAGGGCGACCGGCACGGCAACCTGGTCTTCCACTCCAGCGCCCGCAACTTCAACCCGCTGTGCGCGATGGCCGGCCGGCTGACGATCGCCGAGGTCGAGCAGCTGGTCGATCCGGGCGACATCGAGCCCGACGAGGTGCACCTGCCCGGCATCTACGTGCAGCGCGTGGTCGCCCTGACCCCCGAGCAGGCCGCCGACAAGCGCATCGAGAAGGTCACCACCAAGGACGGTCAGTAGACATGGCGCTCACCCGCAACGAGATGGCCGCCCGCGCGGCCCGCGAGCTCGCCGACGGCGACTACGTCAACCTCGGGATCGGTCTGCCGACCCTGGTGCCCAACTTCGTGGCCGACGACGTCGAGCTGGTGCTGCAGTCCGAGAACGGCCTTCTCGGCGTCGGCGCCTACCCGACCGCCGATCAGGTCGACCCCGACCTGATCAACGCCGGCAAGGAGACCGTCACGCTGCGCCGCGGCGCGTCGATCTTCGACTCCGCCACCAGCTTCGGCATGATCCGCGGCGGCAAGGTCGACGCAGCCATCCTCGGCGCCATGCAGGTGTCGCAGACCGGGGACATCGCCAACTGGATGATCCCCGGCAAGATGGTCAAGGGCATGGGCGGCGCGATGGACCTGGTGCACGGCGCCCGCAAGGTCATCGTCCTCATGGAGCACGTCGCCAAGGACGGCTCGGCCAAGATCCTCGCCGAGTGCTCGCTGCCGCTCACCGGCAAGCAGGTCGTGCAGCGGATCATCACCGACCTCGCAGTCATCGACGTGACCCCGGACGGGCTGAAACTCGTCGAGGTGGCCGACGGCGTCACCGAGGACGAGGTTCGCGACAAGACCGCCGCGCCCCTGCTCTGAGCGCCCCGCGGCAGCTTGACGGTCAGCAGGTCAGGTCAGCAGGTCTGCGAGCGAGTCAGCAGGTCGGCCAGCGGGTCAGATGGTGCTACCCAGCCGCGCCCGGCGGTCCTCTTCCCGCTGCAGCCGGCGCTTGATCTGACCGTCCTCCCGCGCCAGCCGCTGGTCGGCCATCTCCTCCGGGGTCGGGCTCTGGTGCGCCTTGCCCATGAGGTCGCTCATGTAGCGGTCCATGATCTCGTCCATCGGTCCGTCGCCGACGAGTTCGCCGCCGTTGAGGTAGAGGCCGCGGGTGCAGAACCGCAGGAGGTCGCCGGAGGAGTGCGAGACCAGGAAGAGCGTGCGCCCCTGGTCGAGCAGGTTCTCCATGCGGTTGTAGCACTTCTCGCGGAACGCGGCGTCGCCGACGGCGAGCACCTCGTCGACGAGGATGATCGGCTCGTCGAGGCAGGTGATGACCGCGAAGCCGAGCCGCACCTGCATACCGGAGCTGAAGTGCCGGTAGGGCACGTCGAGCCCGGCTCGCACCTGCGGTCCGGCGAAGTCGACGATGTCGTCGAAGCGCTCGTCGATCTCCTCACGGGACATCCCGTGCAGGCCGGCGGTGAGGTAGACGTTCTCCCGGGCCGAGAGCTCCCCGATAAAGCCACCGGTCAGCTCGATCAGCGGGGCGACGCCGTCGCGGACGAGCGCGCGACCCTCGTCGGGCAACAGAGTCCCGGCGATCATCTTCAGCAAGGTGGACTTGCCGCCGCCGTTGCCGCCGACCAGGCCGACGGCCTCGCCGCGGCCCACCGTGAAGTTGAGATTGCGCAGCGCCCAGAACGTCTCCCGGTCGTGCGCGCTGCCCCCGCGGAAGACGATCTCGCGCAGCGACAGGTTGCGCTTGCGCCCGCGCAGGAACTCGATGCCGAGGTTTTCGACCTCGATCACCGGTTCGCCGGGCTGCGACTTCCAGTCGACGGTGCTCGGCACCGGCGGGAAGTGGTAGTCGGCAAGGGTGCGCTTGTGCTCGGGGTCGTAGCCGGGCGGGTCGTTCGGCCGACGCTCGGGGCGCCAGCGCGGCTTGCCGTTCTCGCCCAGGACGAGGTCGCCGACCGGGCCGAGTTGCGGGGTGGCGTCGGACATCTCAGATCTCCTTCAGAACCGCCGGTTCGAGCTTCTTGAACACCCACATGCCGACGAACAACCAGAAGACGGTGACCACCGCGGCGAAGATCCAGGCGTGGTAGTCGGGGGTGACGTGGGTGAGGAAGACCTGCCGGAACATGTCGTTGATGCCGGTCAGCGGGTTGAACTGCTGGATGTGCCGCGCCCACGGCGCGCGATCGGAGAGGATCTGCGTCGAGTACACGATCGGGGTCAGATAGAACAGCACCCGCAAGCCGATCCGCACCAGCCGGACGAAGTCGTCGACCAGGGCGGTCACCGGCGCCATCACGAAGCCGAGCCCCACACAGAGCAGGAACTCCAGCACCAGCGCCGGGATCCAGTAGAGGAACTTCTCCGGGTGGATGTAGATCTGGTCGGTGCCGAAGCGGAAGTAGAGCATGAACCCGATGAGGATCGGCAGCGACATAACGAACTCGATGCCCTTGGCGATCACCAGCCGGATCACCCACAGCTCGCGCGGCAGGTTGGTGGACCGGACGAGCAGTCGCTCGGCATACAGCGCCCGGGCGGACTCGTTGATCGACATGTTGAACCAGTTCCACGGCAGCAGCCCGGCCACCAGGAAGAGCACGAACGGCGCACCGTCACTGCTCAGCTCCGAGCGGGTCTTGTAGATCACGCCGAAGACGAACCAGTAGACCAGCGCCATCGCCAGCGGGTCGATCAGCGTCCAGAGGTAACCGAGCACACTGCGGGCGTATCGCACCCGCAGGTCGCGCTTGACCAGCGTCCAGAGCACCTTGCGGTGCTCGACGATGCGCCGTAGGCGCACAGCCATGTTCATCGGTTCCTCGTTGATCGTCGGTCGGTATGGCGCGGGGCGCGCCCGGACTGGAGCGTCGTCAGGCTACCCGCCGGTCACTGGACGTCCGCTGAACGTCTTCGGTGAGACGGATGCGACTGGTCAGGAAGCCCCAGCCCCAGCTGAGGTGCATGGTCGCAAGGACCGGGGGCACCCGCACCCGCACCGCCGGGCCGGCACCGCGCGAGATGGCGGCGCCACCGGCGGTGATGGCCCCGAGGTAGCCGGCCGGAACCACCCAGAGCGGGCGCCATACGAACCCGCCGACGGTGCCGACCGCGATCGCGACCAGCGCCGTGGGCGGGGCCAGGTAGCGGGCGTTGATCGACCCCTTGTGCTGCCGGGCGACGACGCGGCGCCACTGGCCGTACTGCCGATATTGCCGCGCGAGGGCGCGGAAGGAGCCGCGCGGCCGGTAGGTGACCTTGAGCTGCGGGGTGAACCACACCGCGCCCCCGGCGGACCGGATGCGGTAGTTCATCTCCCAGTCCTGGGCGCGGGTGAAGCGCGGGTCGTAGCCGCCGACCTTGTCCAGCCAGGACCGCCGGAAGACGCCGAGGTAGACGGTGTCGGCCGGACCGGCCGCGCCGCCCTGCTTGAACTTCACTCCCCCGACGCCGAGCTTGGACTTCATCGCCACCGCGACCGCGCGCTCGAAGTCGGTGGTGCCCTCGGCGTCCATGATGCCGCCGACGTTGGCCGCCTCGGTCTCGGCAAGAGTGCGCAGCGCCGTGGCCAGATAACCGTCGGAGAGGATCCCGTGACCGTCCACCCGCGCGACCACGTCGTATGACGCGGCGCCGATCGCGGCGTTGAGTCCTTCGGGGGTGCGCCCGCTCGGGTTGGCCACCAGTGTGACCCGGTCGTCGGCCCTCGCGAGCGCCTCGGCGACCTCGTCGGTGCGGTCGCCGGACGGTCCCAGCGCGAGGATGACCTCCAGCGGGCACGGCACGTCCTGCGCGAGGACGGCGGCCACCGACTCGGCCAGATGCCGCTCCTCGTCGAGGATCGGCATGATCACCGAAACGCCGTCAGCGGAGGGTGTTTCGGATTTGGGCACGCTCTCCAGGCTACATGAGACACCCAGCATGGGACGTTACCCTCGTCCGGTGCCGGACGACGACGAGCCGATCATCATCGACACCCGACGAGGCAAGGACGCCCCGCGGCGACCTCGCCGACGCCCGGCGGAGGAGCCGCAGCAGATCCCGGTGCGCCCGGGCGCGGACGAGCGGCGGCAAGCGCCGCTACCGGGTGCCCGACCGCCGCGCCGGGAGGAGCCGGCGCCCGCGCCGCCTGCCTACGACTCGACGCGGGTCATGCCGACCCGGCCCGCGTCCTACCCGCAGGACGGGGTGCCGATGCCCGCGCAGCGGCCGGGTGGTCCGGGCCGCCCGGGGGGGCCGGGTGGTTCGGGTGGACCTGGCCGCCCGGGTGGTCCGGGTGGTCCCGGTCGCCCGCCGGGTCCGGACGGACCGCGGGGGCCGCGCGGACCACGCCCCGACACGACGCCGCCGGCCGCCACCCGCCCGCCGCGTCGCAAGCGGACCTGGCTGCGGGTGCTCGTCGTACTCGCGGTGATCGTCGCGCTCTGGGCCGGGCTGCTGGTCTGGGCCGGCCTGTCCGCGTGGGGCAAGGTGCGCAAGGTCGACGCGTTCCCCGCCGGCGATCGGCCCGGTGGCGGGAAGGGCACCAACGTGCTGCTCGTCGGCTCGGACTCCCGCGCCGGCATGACCAGTGCAGAGGCCAAGAAGCTGCGCACCGGCGGCAGCAACGTGGGCGGCGGCACGTCGCGCACCGACTCGATCATGCTGCTGCACGTGCCCGACAGCGGGAAGCCGACGCTGATCAGCATGCAGCGCGACAGCTGGGTGCAGATCCCCGGCCACGGCCGCAACAAGATCAACTCCGCGTTCTCGATCGGCGGCCCGAAGCTGCTGGTGCAGACCGTGGAGCAGGCCACCGGGCTGCGGGTCGACAACTACATGGAAATCGGCTTCGGCGGCTTCGCCGGCGTCGTCGACGCGGTCGGCGGCGTGCGGATGTGCCTGCCGGAGGCGGTCAACGACCCCTACGCGCACATCAACCTGCCGAAGGGATGCCAGAACCTCCAGGGCGCCGACGCCCTGGGTTACGTGCGGTCGCGGCACGCCTTCGCCACCGGCGACCTCGCCCGCGCCCAGCACCAGCGCGAGTTCCTCGGTGCGCTGATGAAGAAGGTCGCGAGCCCGGCCAACCTGCTCGTGCCGTGGCGGCTGAAGAGCGTCGGCGAGTCCGGCGCCCAGGGCATCGCGGTCGACCAAGGCATGTCGCCGCTCCGCGCGCTCAAGATCATGTGGACGCTCAAGGGCATCACCAGCGGCGGCCAGTCGGTGCAGGTGCCGGTGGCCGACGCCAACTACTACGTCGGCGGCGAATCCGGCGTGTTGTGGGACAGCTCCCGCGCGAAGAAACTCTTCGACGACCTCAACAACGACCGGTCGATCAGCGTCAGCCAGTAGCGGGCGGCCGCCCCGGCATACGAGTGCACCCGGAAGTGACCTCTCAGGTCGGTCGCAGGCGCCGGCATACGACAAACGCGCCCGGAAGTGACCTCTCGGGTCGCCTCCGGGCGCGTCGTACGAGCCGGCCCTACTTCAGCAGCTGGCGCGCCATCACCATGCGCTGGATCTGGTTGGTGCCCTCGTAGATCTGGGTGATCTTGGCGTCGCGCATCATCCGCTCCACCGGGTGGTCCTTGACGTAGCCGGCGCCGCCGAGCAGCTGCACCGCGTCGGTGGTGATCTCCATCGCGACGTCCGAGGCGTAGCACTTGGCGGCCGCACCGAAGAACGGCAGGTCGGCGTCGCCGCGCTCGGACTTGGCCGCGGCGACGTAGACCATCTGCCGCGCGGTCTCCAGCTTCATCGCCATGTCGGCGAGCATGAACTGCAGCCCCTGGAACTCCGCGATCGCCTTGCCGAACTGCTTGCGCTCCTTGACGTAGCCGATCGCGTAGTCGAGCGCCCCCTGGGCGATGCCGACCGCCTGGGCGCCGATCGTGACGCGGGTGTGGTCGAGGGTGCGCAGCGCGATCTTCAGGCCCTCGCCAGGGTTGCCGACCATCCGGTCGCCGGGGATGCGGCAGTTGTCGAAGTGCAGCTCCCGGGTCGGCGAGCCCTTGATGCCGAGCTTGCGCTCGGGCTCACCGAAGCCGAAGCCCTCGTCGGACTTCTCCACCACGAACGCGCTGATGTTGCGGCCGCGCTCGCCGGCGGGGTCGGTGACCGCGAGCACCGTGTAGAACTGCGAGACGCCGGCGTTGGTGATCCACGACTTCTGGCCGTTCAGCACGAAGTCGTCGCCGTCCGCGATCGCCTTGCACCGCATCGACGCGGTGTCGGAGCCCGCCTCCCGCTCGGACAGACCGTAGGAGAACATCGCCTCGCCGCGGGCGACCGGCGGGAGGTACTTGCTCTTGATCTCGTCGTTCGCGGCCAGGATCACCGGCATCGAGCCGAGCTTGTTGACCGCCGGGATCAGCGAGGACGACGCGCACGCCCGGGCGACCTCCTCGATCACGATGCAGGTCGCGAGCGCGTCGGCGCCGACGCCGTCATACTCCTCGGCGATGTGCGGCGCGTGGAAGTCGGAGGCGACAAGGGCATCCAGCGCAGCCTGCGGGAACTCGCTCTTCTCGTCGACCTCCGCGGCGTGCGGGGCGATCTTGTCCTCGGCGACGGCACGCACGGCGTCGCGGAGCGCGTCGTGGTCCTCGGAGGTCTTGAACAGCGGGTAGAGGTCGTCGGTCTGACTCACGATTGGCAGTTCCTACTCATCTCTCAAACGGCTGGCTCACCGGTCCATCCCCGGCATAATCTCACGCCCCGATCGCACGGGGTCGCCGCGGTCGTCCACCGCACGGGCAGGGTGCCGGCCACGTGGCGGTCCGCCGAACTTCACATGCTGTTGCGTTCCCATTGCGGAGGAATCACGCGGTGCCGGGTACCTTTGGGCGCATGTCTTCGCGCAGCAGGATCACCGTGGTCGGCACCGGGTATGTCGGCCTCTCGATGGCGGTCCTGCTGGCGTCGGTGGCCGACGTCGTGGCGTTCGACATCGACGCCGACCGGGTCGCGATGCTGCAGCAGAAGCGCAGCCCGATCAGCGACGCGGAGATCGAGGACCAGCTCGCGCACGCCGACCTGTCGCTGACGTTCACCCTCGACAAGCGGTCGGCGTACGACGGCGCGGAGTTCGTGATCATCGCGACCCCGACCGACTACGACCCGCAGACCAACTACTTCGACACCTCCACGGTCGAGAGCGTGATCGCCGACGTCGCGGCGCTCAACCCGACCGCGACGATGGTGATCAAGTCGACGGTGCCGGTGGGCTACACCGCCGAGGTGTCCAAGAAGCTCGGCACCGGCAACGTCGTCTTCTCCCCGGAGTTCCTGCGCGAGGGCAAGGCGCTGCTCGACAACCTGCACCCGTCGCGGATCGTGGTCGGCGAGGTCAGCGACCGCGCGCAGCGCTTCGCCGACCTGCTGGTCGAGGCCGCCGAGGACACCGAGGTGCCGGTGCTGCTCACCGACTCCACCGAGGCCGAGGCCATCAAACTGTTCGCCAACACCTACCTGGCGATGCGCGTGGCCTACTTCAACGAGCTCGACACCTTCGCCTCCCGGCACGGGCTCGACACCAAGCAGATCATCGAGGGCGTCGGCCTCGACCCGCGCATCGGGCGGCACTACAACAACCCGTCGTTCGGCTACGGCGGCTACTGCCTGCCCAAGGACACCAAGCAGCTGCTCGCCAACTACACCGACGTGCCGCAGACCCTGATCAGCGCGATCGTGAGCGCCAACACCACCCGCAAGGACTACGTCGCGACCGACATCCTCTCCCGCCGGCCCAAGGTGGTCGGCATCCACCGGCTGATCATGAAGTCCGGCTCCGACAACTTCCGGGCCAGCAGCGTGCAGGGCATCATGAAGCGCCTGAAGGCCAAGGGCGTCGAGGTGCTGGTCTACGAGCCCGAACTGGAGGAGACCGAGTTCTTCGGGTCGAAGGTCACCCACGACCTGGCCGAGCTGAAGCAGCGGGCCGACCTGATCGTCGCCAACCGGCGCACCGACGACCTGGCGGATGTCGCCGAAAAGGTATACACCCGAGACCTTTTCGGCTCCGACAGCTGACGTCTCGCGAACAGCTGTCGTCCCGCGAGCCGGGAGTGCCCTGGTCGCCGCTTGGGGAGAGTTGCCGCGTGCGTACGGCGCGACCGTCGCGACTTGTGCACGCGACCAGCACGTTTCGCGTGCACACGCCGCAACCGTCGCGACTTCTACACGCCCCCGCGCCACTTCGCGTGCGCACGGCGCAACCGTCGCGACTTCTGCACGCCCCCAGGCCACTTTCGCGTGCGTACCCCGCGACCGTCGCGACTTCTGCACGCCCCGGCGCGAGCTAGAGCTGCTCGCGCAGCTTCGCCCCCTTGGCGTGCGCCTGATCGCGCAGCGCGGTCTGGAAGTCGCGCATCGCGGCGGTGAGGCGTTCGCCTTCCGCGTCACCGGCGGCAGCGAGCATCCGGACGGCGAGCAGCCCGGCGTTGCGGGCACCGCCGATCGAGACGGTCGCGACCGGCACGCCGGCGGGCATCTGGACGATCGACAGCAGCGAGTCCATCCCGTCGAGATACTTCAGTGGCACCGGCACCCCGATCACCGGCAGCGTGGTCACCGACGCGAGCATGCCGGGCAGGTGCGCCGCTCCCCCGGCGCCGGCGATGATCACCCGCAGCCCGCGGCCCGCGGCCTGCTCGCCATACGCGATCATCTCGGCGGGCATCCGGTGCGCCGACACGACGTCGGCCTCGTAGGACACCTCGAACTCGTCCAGCGCCTCGGCGGCCGCGCTCATCACCGGCCAGTCGGAGTCGCTGCCCATCACGATGCCCACTGCGGTCATTGCCGGACCGTGCCTTCCAGATAGTCGGCGGCGTGCTGCGCCCGGGCCCGCAACTGGTCAAGATCGTCGCCGTAGACGTTGACGTGCCCGATCTTGCGGCCCGGCCGGACCGCCTTGCCGTAGAGGTGCACCTTCAGCCCGGGGTCGCGGGCGAGCAGGTGCCGGTAGGTGGAGTAGAGCTCCTCGTCCGCGCCGCCGAGCACGTTGCCCATCACCGTCCAGGGCGCGCGCGGCGCCACCTCGCCGAGCGGCAGGTCCAGCACCGCCCGCAGATGCTGCTCGAACTGCGAGGTCACCGACCCGTCCATCGTCCAGTGCCCGCTGTTGTGCGGACGCATCGCCAGCTCGTTCACCACGTATGACGGGGGCCCGCCGGCTACGCCGGGCACCTCGAAGACCTCGACCGCGAACACCCCGGTGATGTCGAGCTCCCCGGCCAGGCGCAGCGCCGCCTGCGCGATCTGTGCCTGCAGGTCGGGGTCGAGGCCGGGCGCCGGTGCGAGCACCTCGGTGCAGATGCCGTCGGTCTGCACCGTCTGCACGACCGGCCACACCGCCGCCTGCCCCGACGGGCTGCGGGCGGCGAGCACCGCGAGCTCGCGGGTGAACGGCACCTTCGCCTCGGCGAGCAGCGGCTCGCCGCGGTCGAACCAGTCCTGCGCCTCGGTCGCGGAGTCGACCACGCGGACGCCCTTGCCGTCATACCCGCCGCGTGGGGTCTTGAGCACGACCGGCCAGCCGTGCAGGTCGCCGAACGCGGCCAGCTCGACGGTGTCGTGCACCTGCGCCCACGCCGGGCAGGGGATGCCGAGCTCGGTCAGCCGCTCTCGCATGGCGAGCTTGTCCTGTGCGTAGACCAGCGCCTCGGGCTTCGGGTGGACCGGCACCCCGGCCTCGACCAGCGCGTGCAACACCGGGGCCGGCACGTGCTCGTGGTCGAAGGTGACCACGTCGCAGTCGCGGGCAAAGGCGAGCACCTCGTCGACGTCGAGGTGTGACCCGACGGGCGCGGACGGAATGACCAATGCCGCTGCGGCGTCTGGGGATTCGGCGAGGACACTGAGGGTGATCGAGAGGTTCTCCGCCGCGGGCTGACACATGCGGGCGAGCTGACCGCCCCCGATGATGCCGACGACCGGGAACCCTCCGGGGGCGCGCTTCGGTGCTGTCACCCGCACACCTTAATCCGCCGGTGCGCTCGTTCTTGACAGCAACCATCCAGTGGCTGCCCGTAGGCTGGAGCGTGTGCTAGTGCAACGTATCCAGACGCTGGTCCGCTCGGTATGGCGTGAAGCGGCCAAGTTCGGCGTGATCGGCGTCCTCAACACCTTCGTCGACATCGGCCTGTTCAACCTGCTCGTTGACGGCCCGATGAACGACAAGGTGACCACCGCCAAGATCATCAGCGGTGGGGTCGCCACGGTGCTGGCCTGGATCGGCAACCGCTACTGGACCTTCCGGCACCGCCGCAACCGTCCGGTGCACCACGAGGTCGTGCTCTTCTTCGTGGTCAACGGCATCGCCCTCGGCATCTCGGCGCTGTGGGTGGCCTTCGCGCACTACACGCTCGACATGCGCGGCACGCTCTGGCTCAACGTCAACGCGTTCATCGGCATCGGCCTCGGCACGATCTTCCGCTTCTGGGCCTACAAGAAATATGTCTTCGCCAACGAGCCGATCGACTCCGAGCCCGCCACCGAGGCACTCACCGAGCCGCTGCAGGACACCGCCGAGCCCGGCCAGCGCCAGCGTCACTCCGCCTGACCCGGCGCCCCCAGCTCCGCGCTCGTCGCGGGCCGGTCGGGCAGGGTCGAGCGCACCGGCGTCCCCTCGGAGAGGAAGAGCGCGAACACCGCGGGCTGCGAGCTGCGCAGCTCCAGCCGCCCGCCGTTGGCCTGCGCCAGGTCGCGGGCCAGCGCCAGCCCGAGGCCGGTGCCGCCCGTGCTCACCCGCCGCTTGAAGATGTGCGGCGCGAGCGACGGGTCGACACCCTTGCCGGCGTCGCTGACCTCGACCACCACCGACGGCCCGTTGCGGCGAGCCATCACCTCGACCGTGCCGTCCCCGTGGTGCAGGGTGTTCTCCAGGAGCGTGGCGAGGATCTGCAACAGCCCGCTGCGGGTGGAGATCACCTGCAGGCCGCGCTCGCCGCTCACCTTCACGCTGCGCCGGGCCGAGGCGAAGGACGGCTGCCACTCGCGTTGCAGCTCGGCGATCACCGAGTCCAGCGAGATGGTCGGCAGCGGCCCGCCGCCCGGGGTCTCCCGTGCGCGTTGCAGCAGCTTGTCGACCACGCCGGTGAGCCGCTCGACCTGGTCGATGGCGACCATCGCCTCGCCGTGCACCTCGGCGATCTCCTCGCTCATCGAGATCTCGTCGAGCCGGATCAGCAGCGCGGTCAGCGGGGTGCGCAGTTGGTGACTGGCGTCGGAGGCAAACTCGCGTTCGGCAGCGAGCGTGCGGGTCAGCTCGGCGGCGCGCCCCTCGAAAACCTGTGAGATGCGGTCGATCTCGTCGATGCCGCTGCGCAGCGGCTCGAAGATGACCGGGCCGTCCTCGACCCGCTCGGCGCGGCGGGTGAGCTCCTCGACCGGGGCGGCGGTCGCCGCTGCCTCGGCGAGACTGACCCGCCATACGAGCACACCTGCGGCGACCGCGCAGGCGACGATCACCGCCCGCTGCCACCAGCCCGGGACGAGCAGTAGCGCGGGCACCACCACCAGCAGCATCGCCGGCAGCGCGATCCGCCAGCCGGTCCGGACCAGTCGGCCGCGCAACGGATCAGTCCGCCCCGCCGGCGGACTCGAAGCGGAAGCCGACCCCGCGGACCGTGGTGATGAAGCGCGGCCGGGTGGCGTCGTCGCCGAGCTTGCGGCGCAGCACCGACACGTGCATGTCCAGGGTCTTGGTCGAGCCGAGCCAGGCGGTGTCCCAGATCTCGTGCATCAGCTGCTCGCGCGAGACCACCTTGCCCTGCTCGCGCACCAGCACTCGCAGCAGCTCGAATTCCTTTGCGGTGAGCTGGATTTCGTTGTCGCCGAGGAACGCGCGGCGTGCTTCGGCGTCGAGCCGCACTAGCGGGGTGGTGACCACCTCGTCGGGCGGGGTACGGCGCAGCAGCGCCCGCGCCCGGGCGAGCAGCTCGGCAAGACGGAACGGCTTCGTGACGTAGTCGTCGGCGCCGGCGTCGAGACCGACCACGGTGTCGACCTCGTCGGCGCGGGCGGTGAGGATCAGCACCGGGACCGAGCTGCCGGAGGACCGCAGCCGACGGCACACCTCGAGGCCATCGAGGGCCGGCAGTCCGAGGTCGAGGATGACCAGGTCAGGGCCGCTCTGCGCCCCGTCCAGCGCGGCGACGCCGTCCTCGCGGACGTCGACCTGGTAGCCCTCGCGGCGTAAGGCACGGGCGAGGGGCTCGGAGATCGCCGGATCGTCCTCGGCCAGCAGCACGCTCGTCATGGTGGCGATAGTAGTTCTCCCCCACGCCGGGACAGCACCCATGGCGTGATCTGTCCGATGCCGGGCAACTGGATGGCTTCCCGGGCGATCGTGCGCACGTCGTCGTTGTCGGCGAGCGCGGCCGCGACGTCCGAATCCGCCAGCACCGTGCCGGGATCCGCGGCCGCGGTCAGCCGGCTCGCCCGGTTGACGGTGTTGCCGTAGACGTCGCCGAGACGGGCCAGCACACGGCCGGTCGCGACACCGACGCGCATCCTCGGGATGAGGTCGTCGGCCGCGGCCTGGTCGAGCAGGTCGAACGCGATCGCGATCGCGCCCTCGACGG
Organism: Flexivirga aerilata; assembly: GCF_013002715.1. Lineage (NCBI taxonomy): Bacteria > Bacillati > Actinomycetota > Actinomycetes > Micrococcales > Dermacoccaceae > Flexivirga > Flexivirga aerilata. The sequence continues at coordinate 224,958 of NZ_JABENB010000002.1, read as the reverse complement.
TGGTGTGCGAGAAGAGCACCTCGTCGCCGACCGTCTTGACGATGGCGCCACCGTGCGCGCTCACCACGTCGGAGGCGAGCGACTCGAATCGCAGCACCAGCGTTGCGAGTTCGCGCTCACTGAGCTGACGGACGAGCTGGGTGAAGTTGACCAGGTCGGCGAATCCGATCGTCCGGATGACGCCGACGTGCGACTCCGGCTCGGAGTCGGCGATCATGCGCGAGATCGCGACGGCGAGGTTGCGCCGCCATACGTAGTCGATGAGGGGGCCCATCTGGTCGGACAGCTCGACGGCACGCTCGGCGGCCAGTTGCGCGATGTGACTGTCGACGCCGAGGCCCTGGCCGCCGCTGACCATGTCGGTGATCAGCTGCAGCGACCACATCGCCAGCCGGTCGGTGGACCGGCCGACCGCGCGGGCCAGCCCGAGCGCGGTGGTCTCGTCGAGTTCGCCGTCGCGGATGGTCGCCACCACCGAGCGCAGCGCCTCCACGTCGCTCGCGGTGAACACCACGTCGTCGTCGCGGGCGTTGGCGAAGCCGAGAGCGCGCCAGAGCTTCCGCGTGTCGTCGGTGGTGACGCCCGCGGCGTCGGCGACCTCCGCGCGGCGCAGGGTGCGGGGCTCGCCGACCAGCCGCTCCTCCAGCCCGTCGACGAAGGCGGCGCGGTCGTGCGGCCCGGCGAGCGGGCGGGTGGCCGGCCCGCTCGGGCGCACGTGCACGACGTCGCCCGCGGCATGGGGCACCGGGCCGTCCGCGGTCTCGATGACCAGCCGGCCCATGACGTCGACGTCGATCGCCCGGCCGGAGGCGACCTCGTCCCCGGCCAGCTCGATGCGCACCTCCTGGCCGATCGTCAGGCAGGCGGCCCGGTAGGCGTCGTCCAGCGTCGGCAGGTCCCACTGCCGTTGTATGTCGGCGAGTTGTCGCAGCAGTGCGACCACCAGGTCCTCGCAGCGCACGTCGGCCCCGCAGATGCGCACCGAGGTCGCGGTGTCGACCGGCAGGTCGCCCGGCTCCTGGTGCACGTTGATGCCGATGCCGACGACGACGGTCGGCGCGGCGCCGCCGGTCGCATTGCACAGGATGCCGGCGATCTTGCCCCAGTCGGTGTCGGCGTCGGGCCGCGCCAGCACGTCGTTGGGCCACTTCAGGCCCACGTCGAGCGGCGCGACCTCACGCAGCGCACGGCGCACGGCGACCCCGACGAGCAGCGGCACCCACCCCCAGCGGGTCGCGTCGTCCGGCAGCGGCAGGGTCGCGGACAGCGCGATCGACTGACCGGGCTCGGCGACCCAGGCGCGATCGAGCCGGCCCCGGCCGGCGGTCTGGTTGTCGGTGACCAGCGCCCGCCACGGGTGCGGGTCGGCGAGCAGCTCGGCGTTGGTGGAGCCGATCTGCGGGGTCACGTCGAGATCTTCCCACGGGGTGTCCGCCAGCCGGTCGTTCATCTCGGCGCGGTCGAGGAAGTGGCTCACGCCATAGAAGATTAGTCCGCGCACCCGGAGACTCCGGTCACAGCACCGAACCGATCAGTACGTGACCGCCCTCACTGTGCTCGCGGAGCCCGCACTACTGTGAGTCGTCATGAGCGACGCAGCGGCACCGAACGCCGCGAACTCCCCTGAGACACCTGACATGCGCAGCACCTCCGGCCGCCTGGCCGACCTGCGGCACCGGGTGGACGAGGCCGTGCACGCCGGTTCGGCGCGGGCCGTGGAGAAGCAACACGCCCGGGGCAAGCAGACCGCGCGCGAGCGCATCGAGCTCCTGCTCGACGAGGGTTCGTTCGTCGAGCTCGACGCGCTGGCCCGGCACCGGTCGACCAACTTCGACCAGGACCGCAACCGCCCCTACGGCGACGGTGTGGTGACCGGCTACGGCACGGTCGACGGCCGCACGGTCTGCGTGTTCAGCCAGGACTTCACCGTCTTCGGCGGCTCCCTCGGCGAGGTGTTCGGCGAGAAGATCGTCAAGGTCATGGACCTGGCGATGAAGATCGGCGCCCCGGTGATCGGGATCAACGACTCCGGCGGCGCGCGCATCCAGGAGGGCGTGGTCGCGCTCGGGCTGTATGCCGAGATCTTCCGCCGCAACGTGCACGCATCTGGCGTCATACCCCAGATCTCGCTGGTGATGGGGCCGTCGGCCGGCGGCGCCGTCTACTCGCCGGCGATCACCGACTTCGTGGTGATGGTCGACCACACGTCGCACATGTTCATCACCGGCCCGGACGTCATCAAGACGGTGACCGGCGAGGAGGTCGGCTTCGAGGAGCTGGGCGGCGCGCGCACCCACAACACGCGTTCGGGCGTCGCGCACTACATGGGCTCGGACGAGACCGACGCGATCTCCTACGTCAAGGAGTTGCTCTCCTACCTGCCGTCCAACAACCTCGACGAGCCTGAGCGCTTCGATCCGGTCGCCGACGAGGAGTTGGAGATCGACGCCGCGGACCTTGAGCTGGACACGCTCGTGCCGGACTCACCGGGTGTCCCCTACGACATCAAACAGGTCATCCGCACTGTCGCCGACGACGACGAATTCCTCGAGACCCAAGAGCTTTTCGCGCCCAACATCGTCACCGGCTTCGCCCGCGTCGATGGCCAGTCGGTCGGCATCGTGGCCAACCAGCCGATGCAGTTCGCCGGCACGCTCGACATCGACGCCTCGGAGAAGGCGGCGCGTTTCGTGCGCACCTGCGACGCCTTCAACGTGCCGATCCTGACCTTCGTCGACGTGCCCGGCTTCCTGCCCGGCACCGACCAGGAGTGGGGCGGCATCATCCGCCGCGGCGCGAAGCTGCTATACGCCTACGCCGAGGCGACCGTGCCGCTGATCACCGTGATCACCCGCAAGGCCTATGGCGGCGCCTACGACGTGATGGGCTCCAAGCACCTCGGCGCCGACCTCAACCTGGCCTGGCCGACCGCACAGATCGCGGTCATGGGTGCGCAGGGCGCGGCGAACATCCTCTACCGCAAGCAGATCGCCGAGGTCGAGGAGTCCTCCGGCGGTGACCCGGCGGCGGTCGAGGCCAAGCGGCAGGAGCTGATCGCCGAATACGAGGACACCCTCGCCAACCCCTACATCGCGGCCGAGCGTGGGTATGTCGACGCGGTCATCCCCCCGTCCGAGACCCGCGTGCAGGTGATCCGCGGGCTGCGGGCGCTGCGCACCAAGCGGGAGAAGCTGCCGCCCAAGAAGCACGGGAACATCCCGCTGTGAGCGACCAGCAGACGCCCGAGTCGGCTCCCGACACGACATCCGAGGCGGCAGCCGAAGCGGCGAAAACGCCTCAGCTGCAGGTGCTTTCGGGCAACGCGACGGCCGCGGAGATCGCGGCCGTCGTCGCCGTGCTCTCCGCGGTCGGTGGCGGCGACGAGGCACCGGAGCCATCCCGCGGATCGGCCTGGACCGGCCGCGCGCGCACCGGCTGGCGGTCTCCGGCGCTGCCGCGCTGACCGACGCGTCACGCCATACGCGCCACGCGTGCACACCCCGCAACCGTCGCGACTTCTGCACGCCCCCGCCCCGATCCGCGTGCGCACCCCGCGACCGTCGCGACTTCTGCACGCCCCCGCCCCGATCCGCGTGCGCACCCCGCAACCGTCGCGACTTCTGCACGCCCCCGCCCCGATCCGCGCACACACCCCGCAACCGTCGCGACTTCTGCACGCCCCCGCCCCGAATCGCGCGCACACCCCGCAACCGTCGCGACTTCTGCACGCCCCCGCCGCTACCGGCCCTGGCGCGCAGTGTCCGGTGTGACGCCGGTCCAGGTCTTGAAGGCGCGGTAGAACGAGGTGGTGTCGTTGTAGCCGAGCAGGAAGGCGATCTCGGCGGTGCGCAGGTCGTCACGCGTCAGGTAATGCCGCGCGAGGTTCTCCCGGGTGCTGGCGAGCACGGCCTTGAACGACGTGCCCTCCTGGTGCAGCGCGCGCTGCAGGGTGCGTGAGCTGACCGCGAGTTGTCCGGTGACGGCGTCGATCGAGGCGTCACCGGCCGGCAACGTCTCGACCAGCGCGGCGCGCACCCGTTCGGCGGTGGTTGCGTTCGCCTGCAGGTCGGCGAGCCGGCGACGCAGGTCGGGGCGGAAGATCCGCCACATGGCGTCGTTCTCGGTGAGGAACGGGCGCACCGCGTCGGCCGCTGCGAAGGCCACCGAGTAGGTGCTGCCGGCGCGCACCCGGCAGCCGAGGTAGCGCTCCAGGGCCGCGGGGTTTGCGGGCGGCTCAGGCATGGTGACCCGTGCGGCACGCACCTGCTCGCGGGTCGCAATCCGGGCGAGGGCGACCCAGAAGACGAGTTCGGCACTGGCGAGAAGCGCGGGCGGAGTCTGCCCCGCGGGCCAGCGGTAGCCGATAGTCAGCTCGCTGCCTGCGTCGACCTCGAGCCGCACGGGCCCGATCAGCGGCTTGTAGCGGGCGAGGCGACCGGCCGCACTGCGCAGATCCGGACTGCACATCGCGGCGAAGATCGGCGGCGAGAAGTGCTCCACCGAGATCGCCTCGCCGATGGCGACCGCGAGGTCGTCGGCCCCGCCGCCGACCCCGTCACCCGAGCCACCGGACCCGCCCTCGGCCTCGATCGCCGCCCAGAAGCGGTAGTAGTCGGCGACGCTCAGCTCGGCCGGCTGCCGAGCGAAGGTGTCCCCGGGCAGTCCTGCCCGCCGCAGCACCTGCGCAGGACGTATGCCGAGATCACGCAGCAGCACCGTGAAGCTCGGGTCGAGGTCGAAGTTGTCACCCGCCATGCGGCGAGACCCTACTCAGCCGCGCGCCGCCATGGACCTACATCGGCCGCCGCGCCACTCGCAATCCGCGCCACCACTGAAGTGGCGCGAACTGCAAGCAACCTGGCGTTCGATGCCAGTGGCTTTGCCCGGCGTACGACGTAATTTCTTGCTCACCAACACATTCGGTGCAACGCGACGAGAGGAACCGATCATGAAGGCAGCCGTCATCCCGGAGCTCAACGGCACCTGGGAACTGCGCGACATCCCGACCCCGAAGGCCGAGCCGGGGCAAGTGCTGATCAAGGTGCACGCCACCGGCATCTGCTTCACCGACATCTGGACCACCCGCGGCGCCGCCGGCGACCTCTTCCCCAACACCCCCGGCCACGAGGTGGTCGGGGAGGTCGTCGAGGTCGGCGAAGGCGTCATCAGCCGCAAGGTCGGCGACCGGGTGGGCACCACCTGGGTCCAGTCGACCTGCGGCCGCTGCGACTACTGCCGCGAAAACCTCCCGCTGTCCGGCCAGGCGGCAGTCAACTGTCCCAATGCGCGCCTCACCGGCTTCACCACCCAGGGTGGCCACGCCGAATACCTCGCCGCGACCGCGACCGGCACCGTCCTGATCCCGGACGGCCTGTCCTATGAGGAGGCCGCGCCGATCTTCTGCGCCGGTTACACCGTCTGGAGCGGCCTGCGCGCCGCCGAGCCGCAGCCGCACGAGAAGATCGCGGTGGTCGGCATCGGCGGCCTCGGGCACCTCGCCGTGCAGTACGCGAAGGCGGCCGGGCACGAGACGATCGCCGTCACCCACTCCCCCGACAAGCACGACCTGGCGCGGGAGCTCGGGGCCGACCTCGTCGTCGCGAACGGTGCCGAGCTCCAGGCCGCCGGCGGCGCCGACGTGCTCCTCCTCTGCTCCAACTCGTATGACGCAGGCCGCGACGCGTTCAAGGGTCTGCGACACGACGGGCGCGCGGTGCTCGTCGGGCTGGACCCGTTCGCCGACTTCACCATCCCCACCGAGCCGCAGCCGTTCTTCGCCCAGCGGCAGAAGGTGATCGGCGCGACCCACAACGGCCTCAACTACCTCACCGAGGCGCTCGACATCGCCGCGTCGGGCGCGGTGAAGCCGATGATCGAGGTCTTCCCGAAGGAGCGGATCACCGAGGCGGTCGACAAGGTGACCGCCGGCGATGTCCGCTTCCGGGCGGTCGTGACCTACTGACTGACCCACTGACCCACTGACCCCGCGAAAGTCCGTCACCCCCACCACACCCGGCGGGGTGACGGACTTTTGCGTGCGAGCGCGCCGGCCCGCTAAGCTCCCTCCCCGAACGGGAGTAGTCCCTCGACCGGATGTCGACATACTGGCGGTCCGCCGCCCGGTGTCCGGGGTCACCAGCGACAGCAGGTGACCGGACGAGACGTTCGAACCATCAGTGTTTTCCGCTGCCGGTTCGACGCGCTCGTTCTTTTTTGTTTGCCAGCGAGCGCGGCGGCCGGCTCGACCGCAAGGATTCCCGTGCTCGACATCGGCATCATCCTCACCGTCTTCGCGCTCGTCTTCGTCGCGGAGCTGCCCGACAAGACCGCGATCGCCAGCCTGGTGCTCGGCACCCGCTTCCCCTGGATCTGGGTCTTCGCCGGCACCGGGGCCGCGTTCGTGGTGCACGTCCTGGTCGCCCTCGCGGCCGGCCAGTTGCTGCACCTGCTGCCCGCGCAACTGCTGGAGGCGGTGATCGCGGTGCTCTTCCTGCTCGGCGCGTTCCTCATCTGGCGGGAAGGTCAGGAGGACGACGAGGGCGAAGAAGACGACGCCGAGGAGGCCGCGACGTCGGTCGCCGACGGCGCCGGCTTCTGGAAGGTCGCCTCGGTGGGCTTCGGCGTGATCTTCGTGGCCGAGTGGGGCGACCTGACCCAGATCATGACGGCCAACCTGGCGGCCAAGTATCACGACCCGCTGTCGGTGGGCATCGGCGCCGTGCTCGGCCTGTGGGCGGTCAGCCTGATCGCGCTGCTCGGCGGCCGGACGCTGCTGAAATTCCTGCCGATCAAGTGGATCACCCGCGCGGCGGCCGTCGTGATGGTCGTGCTCGGAATCCTCAGCGCCGTCAACGCGATTCGTGGCTGAGCGGCTCCCCGGCCCGGCTGCGTGAACAGCTGACCGTCAGCGCAGGTCGGCGCTGCCCGGGTTGCCGGTCTCGTCCGGCCCGGGATCCTTCGACAGTCGCTCCACGACCTGGTCGATGGTCAGGTCGGCGACCGGCGAACCGGTGACCGTGTAGGTGTCGAGCGCCCCGGCATACGACACCCGCACGGCGCCGGTCTCCTCCGGGTCCAGCCAGGTCGACAGGTCACCGGTGATCGCGCCGACCTCGTCGGTCATCACGCCGCCGGGAGGCGCGGTGAAGTCGCGCTTGTCCTGCGCCATCAGCAACCACCCAGCATCATGTTGAGCGCGGACTTCTCGGCGCTCGTCACCCACAGGTTGTACTTCTTCTTCACCAGCACCCACCGGGTCGCGTAGAGGCAGTATGCCGAAGTGTTCGGCGGCTTCCAGACCGACGGGTCCTTGTCGCCCTTGCTCTGGTTGAGGGTGTCCTTGGCCGACACCAGCACCAGCGGGTCGTTGGCATATTGCGTGCGCTTGGTGGTTGTCCAGCTGTCCGCACCGGTCGCCCACGCGTTGCCGAGCGGCACCATGTGGTCGATGTCGATGTCGGACGCGGCGTTGTACTTGCCCGCGCCGTAGGGGTCGACCCACGTGCCGGTCAGGTTGGTGCAGGTGGACGACATCTGCACGTTCTGCCCGTCCCGGTAGAGCGCCGCGTTGCGGGCGTTGCAGGCGTCGTTGGGCGCGACCGGCCAGCCCCACGTGGAGGCGTCCCGCCAGTGCGGGAAGAGGTCGCGCGAGTAGCCGGTCATCGGGTCCTGCGCCTTGACGGTGAGCGTCGTCAGGTCCGACGTGGCCTGCGTCGAGGTGCCGCTCATGCCGAGCTTCAGCTGGTTGGCGGCGGTCGTGCCGGAGACCGTGCCGATCTGGGATGCCTGCGCCGGCGTGACGGTCGCCGCGGCCAGGACAGTTGTCAACGAAAACGCAATGAGGGTGCGACGTTTCATGTATGACGACGCTAGCGACGCGCCCAGCGCCGCAGGTGAACTCCGGGTCAGTGGCGGGTCAAGACTTGGTGAGGTTTCGGCCGGTTCAGGCCCGCGCCGCTCGGCGCTCCAGCTTCGCCAGGCGGCTCACCATCGCCTCGTGCTCGCCGTCGCCGAAAGCGCGCGCGTCGACGACCGCACGCACCGCGTCGATGTCGTCGTAGAACGCCCGGAAGGTGGTCGGCACGTCGACGTCGTGGCCGGGTCGCGACAGCACGCGGATCGCGTCGCCCGGCCGCACCGTGCCCGGTGCCTCCACCGCCAGGTAGGCACCCGAAAGCCCATGCGCGACAAACTTTTTCAGCCAGCCCCGCTCCCCCATGTGCATCCGGAACGTGCCGCACGGGATGCGTGGCCCGGCGACCCGCAACACCACCTCGTCACCGACCTGCCAGCGCTCCCCGATCAGGGCGTGGTCGACGTCGAGCTCCGACGTCGTGAGGTTCTCCCCGAAGGTGCCGTTGCGCAGGTCGCGGCCCAATTGCGCCGACCACCAGTCGAGTTCCTCGCGCGCCACGGCATACACGGCCTGGTCGTCGCCGCCGTGGTGGCGGGTGTCGCCCACGAAGTCACCGACGACGCCGCTGCCGAGGCCACCGTGCTTCGGCCCCGGCGCTCGCAGCTGCGCGGAGTCCACCGCCTGCTTGTCGATGCCGGTTGCGGTGTCCTTGGCCGAATTGGGTTGCCGCCGGCCGATATTCACCGACAGCACTCTCCCGATCCCGTATGACGCAGAGGCTCCGTGCTGCATGCGAGCATTGTCCCCGACCGAATCCGCGAGCGCACCCGCATTTGCTCGCGATACGTTCGGCGGTGTGACTGAAGACACCACGCGCACACCCACGCCCGTCGACGCCATCGCCGACCGTTACCACGAGCAGGCCGTCGCCCTCAGCCCGATGATGGCCACCTACCTGGGGCTCGACGAGCACCAGGACGCACTCGACGACTTCTCCCCCGAGGGCCTGGCCGCCCGCGACGCCGCCACCCGGGAGGCGTTGGCGCAGATCGGCGCGGCGCAGCCCCAGGACGACGTGGACCGGGTGACGATCGACGCGATGCGTGAGCGCCTCGGTCTCGACGTCGAGGTCTACGACGCCGGCATCCAGCACGCATCGCTCAACGTGATCGAGTCACCGCTGCAGGGGATCCGCGACATCTTCGACCTGATGCCGACCGACACCCCGGACCAGGTCGAGACGGTCGGCCGCCGGATGCGCGCCGTGCCGCGGGCGCTCGACCAGTGGTTCGAGTCGTTGCACGAGGCCGCCGGGCGCGGGATGGTCAGCCCGGTGCGGCAGGTGACTGCGTGCATCCAGCAGACCAAGGACCACACCGCCTCCGACGGCTACTTCGCGACGCTGAAGAAGCAGCACCCGCAGATCGGGGACGCGATCGACGAGGCGGCCGCGGCATACGCCAGGGCGGGCGACCGGCTGCGCGAGGAGATCCTGCCGAAGGCGCCCGAGGCGGACGGGGTGGGCCGCGACAAGTATCCGCTGCACTCGCGCGCCTTCCTCGGCGCGGAGATCGACCTCGAGGAGACCTACGCCTGGGGTCAGGAGGAGCTCGCGCGCATCACGGCCGAGATGGCCCGCGTCGCCGACCAGGTCAAGCCGGGCGCGAGCGTGCGCGAGGCGATGGACGCGCTCGACAACGACCCGGCATACACGCTGCAGGGCACCGACGCCCTGCAGCGCTGGATGCAGGAGAAGGCCGACGCGGCGATCGCCGAGCTGGCCGACACCCACTTCGACGTGCCGGAGCCGGTGCGCACCATCGAATGTTGCATCGCCCCAACGCAATCCGGCGGCATCTACTACACGCCGCCGAGCGACGGTTTCGAGCGCCCCGGCCGCATGTGGTGGGCAGTGCCCAAGGGCGTCGACCACTTCGGCACCTGGCGCGAGCTGACCACCGTCTACCACGAGGGCGTGCCCGGCCATCACCTCCAGTGCGGCCAGACGATCTACCGCTCCGGGCTGCTCAACAACTGGCGCCGCATGGATGTCTGGTGCTCCGGGCACGGGGAGGGCTGGGCGCTGTATGCCGAGCGCCTGATGGACGAACTCGGCTACCTCACCGACCCCGGAGACCGGATGGGCATGCTCGACGGACAGTCCCTGCGGGCGGCGCGCGTAGTCCTCGACATCGGGGTGCACTGCGGCTTCGAGGCGCCGGCAGAGGTCGGCGGCGGCGAGTGGACCTACGACAAGGCGTGGCAGTTCCTGACCGCGCATGCGGACATGGCCGAGGGGTTCCTGCGTTTCGAGCTCGACCGCTACCTCGGCTGGCCGGGACAGGCACCGTCATACAAGGTGGGCGAGCGCATCTGGATGCAGCTGCGCGACGAGGTCAAGGAGCGCGAGGGCGCCGGCTTCGACCTCAAGGCGTTCCACCGCCGCGCGCTCGACATCGGCTCGGTCGGGCTGGACACCTTGCGAGGGGCTGTCCTCGGCACGTTGTAGCCGGACTCGCTGCAAGGATGGTGCGGTGGACGTCGCACTACCCATCTTCCTGCTCGCGGCCTTCGTCGTCGTGGTGGCCACCTGCGCCCGCCGTTACGGGCTCTCGGCACCGCTGCTGCTGACCGCGCTCGGCGCGGCCGCGTCGTTCCTGCCGCTGGTGCCGCACCCGTTCGAGGTCGAGCCGGAGATCATCCTGCTCGGCTTCCTGCCGCCGCTGCTCTTCGGCGCCGCCAGCAACACCTCGCTGATCGATCTGCGCCGGGAGCGGCGGCAGATCCTCAGCCTGTCGGTGCTGCTGGTGCTGTTCACGGCGTTCGGGGTGGCGCTCGTGGTGTGGAAGCTGCTCGACATCCCGTTCGCGGCGGCCGTCGCGCTGGGTGGTGTCGTCGCGCCCCCGGACGCGGTCGCGGCGACGGCGGTCGCGCGGCGCATCGGCCTGCCGCGCCGGGTGGTGTCGGTGCTGGAGGGCGAGTCGCTCTTCAACGACGCGACCGCGCTGGTGACGGTCAACACCGCCAAGGGGCTGATCGCCGGAGGCGCGGGCGCGGCCACCGTGCTCACCGCGGGCCGGGATTTCCTGTGGGCCTCGCTCGGCGGCGCGTTGATCGGCTATCTCGCCTACCGTCTCGTCTCTCTCGTATGGCGTTACGTCACCGACGCCGTGCCGAGCGTCGCGATCAGCTTCCTCAGCCCGTGGGTCGCCTACCTGCCGGCTGAGGAGGTGCACGCCTCCGGTGTCATCGCCGCCGTGGTGTGCGGGGTGGCGCTCGGCCATTCGGCACCGGTGATCCAGACCGCGCAGGCACGCGTGTCCGAGCGGCTCAACTGGGTGTCGATGACCTTCCTGCTGGAGAACATGGTCTTCCTGCTGATCGGTCTGCAGACCCGCACGATCGTCGACGAGGTGCGCGACTCCGACCCGGGCCTCGCCGAGACGTCGCTGATCGCGCTGGCGGTGCTCGCGACAGTGATGCTGCTGCGTCCGATCTGGCTGCTCGGCCTTGCCTCGGTGAGCCGGGTGATGGGCTGGACCAACACCACGCTGACCGGCAAGGAGTCGGCGATCGCGTCGTGGGCGGGCATGCGGGGCGTGGTCACGCTGGCGGCGGCGTCGCTGCTGCCGACCGACACGCCGCACCGGCAGTCGATGGTCTTCATCGCCCTGACGGTGACGGTGGGCACCCTTGTGATCCAAGGGTATTCGCTCGGCTGGGTCGCGCGCAGGCTCAACCTGCACGGGCCGGATCCGCGGGAGGACGCGCTGCAGACCGCGCAACTCATGCAGGCGACCGTGACGGCCGGCGCCGAGCGCCTCGACCAGGAGCTCGACGACGGCGAGCACGAGGTGCCCGAGGAGGTCGTCACCGCGCTGCGCAACCAGGGCAGCCGCCGGGCCAACCTCGCGTGGGAGCGTCTCGGCAACAACGACGTCTCGGTCGAGACACCCGGCGACGCCTACCGGCGCCTGCGAGCGGCGATGCTCGACGCCGAACGCTGCAAGGTGCTGCGGCTGCGCGACAAGGGCGTCATGGACCACGAGGTGCTGAATGCGGTGATGGACAACCTCGACGTCGAGGAGTCCATGATCACCCGCTATCAGACCGCCAACGCCGAGGCCTCCGACCGGTTGCTCCTCACCCCCGAAGAGCGCCAATTCGGTTGTGAACACTTGGCGGCCGCGCCGCTCGCCATCGACCCGCTCACCCCGCAGGGCTGTGCCGACTGCCTGCGCGAGGGACTGACCTGGGTCCATCTGCGGCTGTGCCTGCAGTGCGGCAACGTCGGCTGCTGCGACTCCTCGGTCGGCCGGCACGCGAGCAAGCACTTCGAGCAGCACGGCCACCCGGTGATGCGCTCGTTCGAGCCGGGCGAGGCGTGGCGCTGGTGTTTCGTGGACGACCGGCTGGGGTGACTAGCCTGTGCGGGTGACCGTCTCACTCGTGCTCGCCTCCGCCTCCCCCGCCCGCTTGACGACCCTGCGATCGGCGGGTGTCGCGCCCGAGGTCGTCGTCTCGTCGGTCGACGAGCCGGCCGTCGTTGCCGATGCCGAGAAGTCGTTGGGCAGCCTCGACCCTGCTGACGTCGCATTACTGCTCGCCCGCGCGAAGGGCGAGGACGTCGCCTCGCAGGTCGAGTCGGATTCCCTTGTGCTGGGCTGCGATTCGGTGCTGGAGTTCGACGGGGAGACCTTCGGCAAGCCCGCTGACGCCGCCGAGGCAACCGCGCGATGGAAGGCCATGCGCGGCAGGTCCGGCACGCTCCACACCGGCCACTGGCTGATCGACGCCCGCGACGAGTCGTCGGGCGCGACCTTCGGAGTGGTCGCCTCGACCGTCGTGCACTTCGCCGACCTGACCGACGACGAGATCGACGCGTATGTCGCCACCGGCGAACCCCTCCACGTCGCAGGCGCTTTCACCATCGACGGCCTCGGCGGCCCCTACGTGACACGCATCGAGGGCGATCACCACAACGTCGTCGGGCTCAGCCTGCCGGTGCTGCGCGAGATGCTCGCCGAGCTCGGGATCGGATTCCACGACCTGCGCGGGTAGTCCGGCACCCCGGCTGATTCTTCGGCCGGCCCGCGTGCGCAACCCGCGACCGACGGCGCGACCGTCGCGACTTCTGCACGCCATACACCGGCCCCGCGTGCGTACGGCGCAACCGTCGCGACTTCTGCACGGCATACGCCGATCCCGCCCCGGCCTCGCGTGCGTAACCCGCGACCGTCGCGACTTCTGCACGCCTCACGCCGATCCCGCGTGCACACCCCGCGACCGTCGCGACTTCTGCACGCCACACGCCGATCCCGCGTGCGTACGGCGCAAGCGTCGCGACTTCTGCACGCCATACGCCGGCCCCGCGTGCGTACGGCGCAACCGTCGCGACTTCTGCACGCCATACGCCGCGCTCGCGCCACTCCCCACCCGCCCGAAATCGGCTGCCCCGGATCGCCCGGATTTCCAGGTGACGGGTCTACGGTGACCCTTCGTCAAACTATGCACTCTGCCGCACCGAGGCACCCTGCCGAAGGAGCCGTATGTCGTCCCCAGCCGCCACCGCCGGAGCGCCGCCGAAGCTGACCGCGGACCAGCGCAACGCGTTCGCCGCGGCATACCTCGGCTGGGCGATGGACGCGTTCGACTACTTCCTGGTTGTGCTGATCTACGCGCAGATCGCCAAGGACTTCGGCAAGTCGCTCACCGAGATGTCGCTCATCACCACGATGACGCTGATCATGCGGCCGGTCGGGGCGTTCCTCTTCGGTCTCTGGGCAGACCGCGTCGGGCGACGGATCCCGCTGATGGTCGACGTGATCTTCTACTCGATCGTCGGCTTCCTCTGCGCGTTCGCGCCGAATTTCACCGTGCTGATGGTGCTGCGCATGCTCTACGGACTGGGCATGGGCGGCGAGTGGGGCCTCGGCGCGGCCCTGGCGATGGAGAAGATTCCGAGCCGACGGCGCGGCCTGTTCTCCGGCATCCTGCAGGGCGGTTACTCGATGGGCTACCTGCTCGCCGCGCTCGCCTTCCTCGTGGTCAACACCTGGTGGGGCCTGTCCTGGCGGTGGATGTTCGCGCTGTCGATCATCCCGGCGCTGATCTCGCTGATCATCCGCTCGCGGGTCGAGGAGTCCGAGGTCTGGGAGTCGACGCGGCAACGCTTCCGGCAGAGCACCACCAAGGCCTCCGACATCCTCAAGAACCCGGCCATCTGGAAACGGTTCATCTTCCTGGTCCTGCTGATGACCGCGTTCAACTGGATGAGCCACGGCACGCAGGACGTCTACCCCACCTTCCTCAAGGAACACGTCGACGACGGGCTCGGGTTCGCCGGCTCCACCGCGACCTGGATCGCGGTGATCTACAACGTCGGCGCCATCACCGGCGGGGCGATCGCGGGTGCCCTCTCGGAGCGGTACGGCCGCAAGATCATCATCGTGGTCTGCGCGGCGGTCGCGCTGCCGATCATCCCGCTGTTCGCCTACTCGACGACCGTCGGGATGGTCATCCTCGGCTCGTTCCTGATGCAGGTGATGGTGCAGGGCGCGTGGGGCGTCATACCGGCGCACCTGACCGAGATGTCACCGGACGAGATCCGCGGCTTCTACCCGGGGGTGACCTACCAGCTCGGCAACTGCCTGGCCGCGTTCAACCTGCCCATCCAGGAGTCGCTCGCGTCCCGCCACGGCTACCCGTTCGCACTCGCCGCGACGATGGTGCCGGTGTTCGTCGCGGTGATCGTGCTGACGCTGATCGGCAAGGAGCGCAGGGGCGTCGAGTTCGGCACCCGGCGCACCAGTGCGGTGGCAGAGGCCGGCTGAGAGCGCCCGCCGACGTCAGCGACCGTCGCGCTGGTGCTCGGCGTGGCCGATCGCCTGCTCGAGCAGGTCCGCGACGTGCTGGTCGGCAAGCGAGTAGATCATCGAGCGCCCGTCGCGCACGCCGCTCACCAGGCCCAGATGCCGCAACAGTCGCAGCTGGTGCGAGCAGGCGGACGCCTCGAGGCCCGCGCGCTCCGCAAGCACACCTGCCGCGCACGGCCCTTCCACGAGGGTGGCGAGGATCCGCAGTCGGGACGGCGTCGCGAGCGCCTGCAATGTGGTGGCGACCTCCCCGGCCCCGACCCGATCGAGTCGCTGCTCGATCGTGGCGGATACGACGCCCGTGCGATGTCCCATGCAGCGAGCCTAGCCTCCGACACTTGAATAACTGTTCAATTGTTCCGTTACGCTGTCCCGCGTGACGACGACCACGACGCTCCCGCACATGCCGGACACGCTGTCCCCTCCGCGACGCCGGACCCGTCTGTTCGCGGTCGCCGAGGTGCGCTGGGCGACCGCCGCGCTGCTGCTGTTTCTCGTGGCGCTGCCCCTGCACCTCGCGGGCGCTCCCACCCCGCTCTGGGCGACGCTGTATGCCGCCGTCTACGTCACCGGCGGCTGGGACCCGGCGTGGGCCGGCCTCCAGGCGCTGCGCGAGAAGACACTCGACGTCGACCTGCTGATGATCGTCGCCGCCCTCGGAGCCGCGGCCATCGGTCAGGTGATGGACGGCGCGTTGCTCATCGTCATCTTCGCCACGTCGGGCGCCCTCGAAGCTGTCGCCACCGCGCGCACGCAGGACTCCATCCGTGGGCTGCTCGACCTCACGCCGGCCACC
This sequence comes from Flexivirga aerilata, assembly GCF_013002715.1. Lineage (NCBI taxonomy): Bacteria > Bacillati > Actinomycetota > Actinomycetes > Micrococcales > Dermacoccaceae > Flexivirga > Flexivirga aerilata. The sequence goes on along the minus strand of NZ_JABENB010000002.1, from coordinate 209,432 downwards.
GCCACCGTGCTCGACGCCGAGGGCGGCGAGCGCACGATGCCGGCGAAGGAGTTGCGGATCGGAGACGTCATCCTGGTGCGTCCCGGCGAACTCATCGCCGCCGACGGCGTCGTCACGGGTGGTGCCAGTGACGTCGACCAGGCCGGCATCACCGGGGAGCCGCTGCCGGCATACAAGTCCACCGGTGACGAGGTGTTCGCCGGCACTCTCAACACCACCGGCACTCTCCGGGTCGAGGTCGGGCGGGACCCGCAGGACTCGGTTATCGCCCGCATCGTCGCGCTCGTCGAGCAGGCCTCGCAGACCAAGGCGCCGACCCAACTGTTCATCGAGAAGGTCGAGCAGCGCTACTCGATCGGCATGGTCACCGTGACCGTCGCGGTGTTCGCCGTGCCCCTGCTGTTCGGAGCCGATCTCACCGATGCCCTGCTGCGTGCGATGACGTTCATGATCGTGGCCTCGCCCTGCGCGATCGTGCTGTCCACGATGCCTCCGCTGCTGTCGGCGATCGCGAATGCCGGACGGCACGGCGTGCTGGTCAAGTCCGCGGTGGTGATGGAACAACTCGGACACGTCGACCAGGTCGCCTTCGACAAGACGGGCACCCTCACCGAAGGCAGCCCGGCGGTGAGCGAGGTCGAGGCGGCCGCCGGGCCCGACCTGCCGACGCGAGCACAGGTGCTGGCCTGGGCTGCCGCGGTCGAACATCTCAGTGAGCACCCGCTCGCGCGGGCGATCGTCGACGCCGCCGGTAGTCCGGCTCCGGCCGAAGACTTCTCCTCGGTGCCCGGCCGCGGCGTCGAAGGTGTGGTCGAAGGCGTGCGCACCGCTGTGGTCTCACCATCTGCCGTGACCGCCATCCTGCCGGCGTCACTGGGTATGACGGTGCGGCGTCTCGAAGCCGCCGGCCGCACCGTGGTGATCGTGCTGCGCGACGGCGCGGCCGTGGGCGCGATCGGGCTGACCGACCGGGTGCGGCACGACGCACCCGCTGCGGTGCAGTCCCTGGCCGAACTCACCGCGGCGCCGCCGGTATTGCTCACCGGTGACAACCAGGCGGCGGCAACGCAGTTGGCGGCCGTCGTCGGCATCGCCGACGTGCGCGCCGGCCTGCTGCCGGAGGACAAGGTGCACGCGATCGCAGCCGCCCAGGTCGCCGGACATCGGGTCCTTGCCGTCGGCGACGGGGTCAACGACGCACCCGCACTGGCCACCGCCCACGCCGGCGTGGCAATGGGGGGCGGCGGGTCGGATCTGACCCTGGACGCCGCGGACGCAGTGGTCGTGCGCGACAACCTGGCCGCCATCCCCGCCGCGGTGCGACTGTCACGACGCGCGCGCCGGGTCGTCCTCCAGAACCTCGTGATCGCAGCAGTCTTCATCGGCGGCCTGGTGCTGTGGGACCTGATCGGCACCCTGCCCCTCCCCCTGGGGGTGCTCGGCCACGAGGGCTCGACGGTCATCGTCGGACTCAACAGCCTGCGGCTGTTGCGCGAGCGCGAGTGGAGCGCACCCGACCCGCGCTGAGCTCGAATCGCTGTGACCCGTCACACAATTCGACCCGGCCGTCCATATCGTGGACGGTGCGTCCGAGATTTTTCCCCGGTCCGGACCGCGGCCCGGGCATTGCCTGAGATGCCGCCGCTCACTACGCTCAGCGACCCCGCACTGGTCGACCGCCAGGCGTGCGATCTCGTCGCATGACGGTTGATTGTTACCGACGAGTCGTTACGTTCGTTGAGCGTGAACAGCCCGACGACAACGCCCACCCGTCCGCTCGCCTCGACCTCGACGATCACCTTCCGAGCACCCGAGGTGACCGACGGCGGCGCGCTCTGGATGCTCGCGAGAGGCGCCGGTGAGCTCGACGTCAACACGTCCTACGCCTACCTGCTCTGGGCACGCGACTTCGCTCGCACCTCGCTGATCGCCGAATCCGGCGGGGTGGCAACAGGATTCGTGAGCGGCTATCTCAGGCCGGAGGACCCGCAGACACTCATGATCTGGCAGGTCGCCGTCGATCCGGGCTTCCGCGGGCAGGGCATCGCACGTCGCATGCTGCACGAGCTGACCGACCGGGTCGGCGAGGCGTCGGCCATGGAGACGACCATCACCGACGACAACACCGCGTCGATCGGGCTTTTCACCCGCTTCGCCGGTGAGCGTGACGCCGCGATCGACCAGCGCGAGCTCTTCGGCAGGGGCCACTTTCCCGACGCGCATTCCGCCGAGCGGCTCTACCGCATCGCGCCGCTGCACTGAACCTGCGCTGACGTTGAACCTGCGCTGCATCTGCTTGCCACGGAAGGAAATACGAGCATGACGAGCATGAGAAACACGGACACCACGATCTTCGAGACGCGCGAATCCCAGGTGCGCAGCTACTGCCGCGAGTGGCCCGCGGTCTTCGACCGCGCGCAGGGCGCCCACCAGTGGACCGAGGACGGCCGCCGCTACCTCGACTTCTTCTCCGGCGCCGGCGCACTCAACTACGGGCACAACCACCCCGAGCTGAAGAAGCGTCTGATCGACTACCTCACCGGCGACCACGTCGTGCACTCGCTCGACACCCACACCGTCGCCAAGCGCGACTTCCTGCAGACCTTCCAGGACCTCATCCTCACGCCTCGCGGGCTCGACCACGTCGTGCAGTTCCCCGGACCGACCGGCACCAACTCGGTCGAGGCGGCACTCAAGATCGCCCGCAAGTGCACCGGACGTCAGGCGATCGTCAGCTTCACCAACGCTTTTCACGGTATGACGCTCGGCTCTCTCGCCGTCACCGGCAACTCGATGAAGCGCGCGGGCGCCGGCACTCCGCTCTACCACTCGGACGTCGCGCCCTACGACGACTACTTCGACGGCGAGACGCCGGACTTCCTCTGGCTGGACCGCACGTGGAGCGACAGCGGCTCCGGCCTGGAGCTGCCCGCCGCCGTGATCGTGGAGACCGTGCAGGGCGAGGGCGGACTCAAGGCGGCCCGGGCCGAGTGGTTGCGCGAGCTGGAGTCGCTCTGCCGCCGCCACGGGGTGCTCCTGATCGTCGACGACGTGCAGGCCGGCTGCGGCCGCACCGGCACCTTCTTCTCCTTCGAGGAGGCCGGCATCACCCCGGACATCATCTGCCTGTCGAAGTCGATCTCCGGCTACGGGCTGCCGATGGCGCTCACCCTGCTGCGTCCCGAGTTGGACCAGTGGGAGCCGGGCGAGCACAACGGCACCTTCCGCGGTCACAACCCGGCGTTCGTCACCGCCACCGCCGCCCTCGCACTCTTCTGGGCCGACGACCGCTTCCAGCAGCAGGTGGCCTCCCGCGCCGAGCAACTGCACACCGGCCTGCAGCACATCGCCGACAGCCACGAGGGCGCCTGGGTGCGCGGCCGCGGGCTGCTCGCCGGCATCGCCTTCGAGGACGTCGAGACCGCCGGCCGGGTCCAGGCCGCGGCGTTCGAGCGCGGGCTGCTGGTCGAGACGTCCGGCCCGAGCGGCGAGGTGGTCAAGGTGATGCCTCCGCTCACGGTCACCGAGACCGAGCTCGAGGAGGGCCTGGAGCTGCTGACGCAGGCATGCGCGGCGGTGACCACGCCGGTCCGTGAGTCGGCACTCGTCGGCTGAGCGAGCCCCGTCATACATCTCGAAAATGACTGCGTTGAAAGGGAACCCATGAAAGTCATCAACCTGCACGATCTCGACGACACCGAGCATGACGTCGAGCACGGCAACTGGCGCAGCCGCCGGTTCGTGCTCGCCAAGGACGGCGTCGGCTTCTCCTTCCACGACACCGTGCTCTACGCCGGCACGGAGTCGGACTTCTGGTATGCCCACCACGTCGAGTGCGTCTACGTCTATGCCGGCAGCGGCACCCTGCTCAACCGCGACACCGGCGAGGAGTTCCCGCTCGCGCCGGGCACGGTCTACCTGCTCGACAAGCACGACAAGCACACCGTCCGCGTCGAGGAGGAGATCCACTGCGCCTGCGTCTTCAACCCGCCGGTCACCGGCCGGGAGGTGCACGACGAGCACGGCGTCTACCCCGTGATCCACGAGGAAGCAGCCACCGCCTGACGCCCCGAGAGGAGACCCCGTGACGACGACCACCAGACCGACCGACGACTACCCGACCCGCACCGACGACCGCCCGCGCGTGCTGCCGCGCACCGGCCCGGTCGTGCACGGATCGGCCGGCGACGGACCGCTCGACGCCGAGACGCTGCGCGACTTCGACGACCGCGGCTACCTGCTGATCGACCAGCTGCTGACCGGTGACGAACTCGCAGCAATGCGAAGGGAACTCACTCGGATGGCCTCGGACGACGCCATACGGGCCGACGAACGCACGGTGATCGAGGCGACGTCGCAGGAGGTGCGCAGCATCTTCGACGTGCACCTGACCAGCCCGGTCTTCGGCGCGATCGCGCGCGACCCGCGCGTGGTGGCTCGCGCACGGCAGCTCCTCGGCTCGGATGTCTACATCCACCAGAGCCGGGTGAATGCCAAGCCGGCGTTCGAGGGCAAGGACTTCTTCTGGCACTCCGACTTCGAGACCTGGCACGCCGAGGACGGCATGCCCACCCCGCGGGCGGTCAGCATCTCGATCTCGTTGACCGACAACCACTCGTTCAACGGCCCGCTGATGATCATGCCGGGGTCACACCGCCACTACGTCTCCTGCGTCGGTGGCACCCCGGAGGACAACTACAAGAGCTCGCTGGTGATGCAGGGAGCCGGCACCCCCGACCGGCAGACCCTCACGGCACTCGCCGACGAGCACGGCATCGACGTACTCGAGGGCAGCGCGGGCGGCGCGATCATGTTCGACTCCAACTGCATGCACGCCTCGAACGGCAACGTCACGCCGTTCCCGCGGTCCAACGTGTTCATCGTCTACAACAGCGTCGAAAACACCTGTGTCGCACCGTATGCCGCGCCGGCCCCTCGCCCGTCGTTCCTCGGCGCGCGGGACTTCACCCCGCTGCGCTGAGGGCATGTCGCGGGTCGGTCAGCCGCCCTTGGACCACGGCCCGCGCACGATCGACGAGTCGTCGGAGTCCGCTTCGGCGGGTCGGCGCCGGGTGACCAGCGGGATGGTCGGCTGGCTGCCCGGATCGAAGTCGTCGTCGTCATCCGACGCGGGCCGCTCGGGCAACCGGTGCTGGGGTGTGCTGGGGTGCGGCGGGACGGCCTCGACCTCGTTGCCCGGTGAGCCGTCGTCGTCGAAATCGAGTGGCAGCTCGACCTCTTCGTGGTCGGCGCTGTCCTCGACGGGGTCGGTCGACCGGTCGAAGGTGACATTGATCCGCTCGAAGCCTTTGAGCCGGGTCGCCTCGGCCAGCCCCGTGTAGGCCCGGATGTCGCCGGCGGTCAACCGCACGTTGTCGGTGAACGGCGTGAGCAGCGCCCGCGGCCAGAGCCGCAGCACCCGCACCGCGTCGATCTCCATGCTCATCGCGATCGCGACCCCGGCGATGTAGAGGAAGATCATCAGGCCGACGACGACGGCGAACTGTCCGGCGATGGCCGTGTTGCGCTGCACCACGTGCTCGACGTAGATCCCGCCGACGGTCTGCAGGACCTGCCACATCAGCCCGGCAAACACCGCGCCGGGCAGCAGGTCGCGGGTCTTGATGCGCCGTGCGGTCGCGATGCGGAAGGCGAAGGTGATCGCGAGGATGTCGACGCAGATGGTGCCGACCCTGACCCCGAATGCCGCCAGGCCCGCCAGGTGGATGACTCGTGGCACCACCGATGTCAGGCCGATCGTCGCCAGCAGCGTGGTGCCGAGCACGGCGATCAGACCGACCGACTTCCCGCGCGCCGCAAAGGGATTGGGCCGCGAGTTGCGCGGCACCTGCCATACCGAGTTGGCGATGTACTGGAACGCCTGTGCCGCACCGAGCGCACCGTAGAGCGCCACCAGCGCACTGACCGCGATCGAGATCCAGCTGCCGGTGGAGGCGCTCGGTGCCTTGATCTCGTCACCGACGATCGGGAACTCGCTGAGTGCCGACCTGATCAGCTCCTGCTGCAGGCCGGGGTTTCCCTCCAGCACCACACCGAGGATCGTGGTCGCGAGGATCAGCATCGGGAAGAGCGACACGAACGCGTAGTAGGCGAACAGCGCCGCCATGAAGTTGCCGAGGTCGTCGAAGAACTTGTAGACGACCGCGATCGGGTAGCCCAGCGGCGGGAACCTCCGCTGGGTCCGGTCGATGGATGCGACGACGCTCACGGGCTCAACGGTACCGGCGGCAGGCGTGAGTCCCGCTCACCCCACGCGTGGTCGGGAACTTCGGTGGGGTGAGTCGCAGTGTCGCTGGACGGTGTCGCTGGCCCGAGTAGCGCGGAGGAGCGAAGCGGGGGAGCGCGTATCGAAACCAGCGCTCGCCCGCTCGGTCGCTGGTCTCGATACGGCCTCGCCCCTGGGGGCTCGCCCTACTCGACCAGCGGTGTCGCTGGCCCGAGTACCGCGGAGGAGCGAAGCGGGGGAAGCGCGTATCGAGACCAGCCCGCGGGCTGGTCTCGATACGGCCTCGCCCCTGCGGGCTCGGCCCACTCGACCAGCGGTGTCGCTGGCCCGAGTACCGCGGAGGAGCGAAGCGGGGGAAGCGCGTATCGAAACCAGCGCTCCCCCGCTCGGTCGCTGGTCTCGATACGGCCTCGCCCCTGGGGACTCGCCCCACTCGACCAGCGGTGTCGCTGGTTGAGTAGCGCGGAGGAGCGAAGCGGGGGAAGCGCGTATCGAAACCAGCGCCCGTGAGCTGGTCTCGATACGGCCTCGCCCCTGGGGGCTCGGCCCACTCGACCAGCGGTGTCGCTGGTTGAGTAGCGCGGAGGAGCGAAGCGGGGGAAGCGCGTATCGAAACCAGCGCCCGCGGGCTGGTCTCGATACGGCCTCGCCCCTGGGGGCTCGGCCTACTCGACCAGCACTCAGCGGGCTCGGCCTACTCGACCCGCATCCGTGCGGCTCGGACTCTAAACCGGCGGTATGGCGCGGCGGCGCTCGCTGAAGCGCCGGTCCCGGCGGCAGGCATAGGCCAGCCGGTGCAGCAGCTCGGTGCGCAGCGACGACGCCTCGACAACCCCGTCGATGACCAGGTCGGACGCCAACCGCTCCAGATCGACGTCCTCGAGGTATCCCTCGCGCTTGGCCTGCACGAAGGCCTCCTGCTCGGCGGGGTCCTCGATCTCGGCGATCTTGCCGGCATACACGGCGTTGACCGCGGCCTCCGGGCCCATCACCGCGATGCGAGCGGTCGGCAGCGCGAGGGTGGCGTCCGGTCCGAAGCCGGGGCCGCCCATGGCGTAGAGGCCTGCGCCATACGCCTTGCGGACCACGATGCAGAACTGCGGGACGGTCGCCTCGGACACCGCCGACACCATCTTGGCGCCGTGCCGGATGATGCCGCCGCGCTCCACCTCGGACCCGATCATGAAGCCGGGCACGTCGGCCAGGTAGATCAGCGGGATGGAGTAGGCGTCGCACATCCAGATGAAGCGTGCGGCCTTGTCGGCACTGTCGGTGAAGAGCACGCCGCCCTTGACCATCGAGTTGTTGGCAACGATGCCAACGGTTTTGCCGTCCATGCGGCCGAAGCCGATCACCAGCTCGGGCGCGAAGAGCGGCTTGATCTCGAAGAACGAGTCGTCGTCGATCAGCCCGTCGATGACCTCGTGCACGTCGAACGGCTGGCTCTCGATCTCCGGCACGGTGTGCTCGGTGAGCTCGGTCGCCGGCTCCTCCCCCACGTATGACGGGGGCTCGTCGTGCCAGGTGGACGGCACGTAGGAGAAGAAGAGCTTGGCGAGCTCGATCGCCTCGGCGTCGTCGGAGGCGAGTAGGTCACCGACGCCGCTGACGGTGCAGTGCATCCGTGCGCCGCCCATCTCCTCGAGCGAAACCTTCTCTCCGACAACCATTTCCGCCATTCGCGGGCTGCCGAGATACATCGACGCGTTGCCCTCGACCATGATGAGGATGTCGGTGAAGCTCGGGATGTAGGCACCGCCGGCGGCCGACGGCCCGAACAAGCAGCAGATCTGCGGCACCTTGCCCGACAACGCGACCTGGTTGTGGAAGATGCGTCCCGCGCCGCGGCGGCCGGGGAAGAGTTCGACCTGGTCGGTGATGCGGGCGCCGGCCGAGTCGACGAACCAGAAGACCGGCAGCTCCTCCCGCAGCGCGGCCTCCGTCGCCCGCACGATCTTCTCGACCGTGCGCGCGCCCCAGGAGCCCGCCTTCACGGTCGGATCGTTGGCGACCACGATCGCCGGACGCCCCTCGACCGTGCCCCGGCCGGTGACGACCCCGTCGGCCGGCAGGTTGCCAGCGGTGGCGTTGGCGTACCGACCGTCCTCGACGAAGGACCCCTCGTCGAAGAGCAGTGAAATCCGTTCGCGGACATACAGTTTGCCCTGCGAGTCCAGCTTGGCCTGGGCCCGCTCGGGCGCCGCGGCCGACGCTTCGTAGGCCGCCGCCAGCCGCTCACGCACATCGGCGACTCGCGGGTCGCCGCTCACCTCGGTGGTGACCTGCTCACTCATGCCGGCAGCCCGAGCCCGCGTGCGATCACCATGCGCTGCACCTCAGAGGTGCCCTCGCCGATCTCCAGGATCTTGGCGTCGCGGTAGAAGCGCGCGACGGGATATTCCTCCATGAACCCGTTGCCGCCGAAGATCTGCGTGGCGATGCGGGTCGCGCTGACCGCGGCCTCGGTGGAGTAGAGCTTGGCGATGGCCGCGGCCTGCTTCACTTCGGCGACGGATCGACGGCCAGCCTCCAGCTCGTCCTTGAGCCAGGCGGCCTTGTAGGTCAGCTGCCGGGATGCCTCGACCATGACGGCGAGGTCCGCGATCTGGAAGGACACACCTTGGTTGACCGCGATCGGCTTGCCGAAAGCCGTTCGCGTCTTTGCATATTCGGTGACCGCCTCCAGACACGCCTGCGACAGCCCGACTGCGAGCGCAGAGATCGCGATGCGGCCGTCGTCCAGCGTCTTGAGGAACTGCTTGAAGCCCTGCCCGCGGCGGCCGAGCAGGTTGCTCTCGGGCACCACGCAGTCGGAGAAGGTGAGGCCGTGGGTGTCGGAGATGTGCCAGCCGAGCTTGTCGTAGGCGGGCTCGGCGGTGAAGCCCGGAGTGCCGGCCGGCACCATGATCGCGCTGATCTCGGCGCGGCCGTTGTCGTCGGTGCCGGTGCGGGCGGTGACCGTGACCACCGAGGTGATGTCGGTGCCGGAGTTGGTGATGAACGCCTTGGCGCCGTTGATCGTCCAGTTGCCGTCAGCGAGCGTCGCCTTGGTGCGGGTGGCCCCGGCGTCGGAGCCGGCGTCCGGCTCGGTAAGGCCGAAGCCGGCCAGGGCGCGGCCGGCCACCAGGTCGGGCAGGAAGCGCTGCTTCTGCTCGTCGTCGCCGTAGGTCAGGATCGGGTTGATGCCGAGGCCGACACCGGCCGACAACGTGATCCCGATGGACTGGTCCACCCGGCCGAGCTCCTCGATCGCGAGGCAGAGGTAGGTGAAGCTGCCCTCGTCGAGGCCGGCACCGCCATACTCCTCCGGCACGACCAGGCCGAAGAGCCCGAGCTCGCCCATCTTCGGGACCAGGTCGGTCGGGAAGTGGTGCTCCTTGTCCCACTGCGCGACGTGCGGCGCGACCTCACGCTCGGCGAAATCCCGCACCAGCTGCCGGAATTCCTCGTGCTCCTTGCTCAGCTCGAACATCCTCGTCCTTCGCAATCTCGAGTGTGTGGCCCGTCACACAACGCTTGACGTTGACGTAAACGTAAAGCATGATCGCCGCCATGACAACCCCGCACGTCGAGGCCACCTGGTCGATCGCGCAGCTGGCCGAGGAGTTCGGGCTGACCCACCGCACGATCCGGCACTACGAGGAGCTCGGCCTCCTCTCCCCCGAGCGCCGCGGCACCGTGCGGGTCTTCCACCGGCGCGACCGCACCCGGCTCGAGCTCATCGTGCGGGGCAAGCGAATCGGCTTCCCGCTGGAGGAGATTCGCACGATCATCGACATGTATGACGAGACTCCCGGCGAGTCCGGCCAGCTCGTCTACCTGCTCGACCAGATCGCCGCCCGCCGCGCCGAGCTGGAGCAGCGCCGCGCGGACATCGACCGCACCCTCGCCGAGATGGAGTCGATGGAGCGGCGCTGCCGGGCAGATCTGCGTCGGCTGCAAAGCTGATCCTGCCGCCCGATCAGCGCTAGCGTCAGGGCACATGCGCAGCCCTCGCAGCATCGCCACCGCCGCCGCAGCGGCCGCCCTCGCCACCACCGGGATGACCGCCCTGGCGCTGCCCACGGCACCCGCCGCGGGCGCCGCCGGCTGCGGCAACAAGATCTTCCTCGTCGACGGCTACAAGAGCGGCGAGTCGGCCGCGAGCTTCGGCGGACCCAGCCTGAGCAACGTTGCGTCCGCGCCCGGCTGGGACCGGGAGATCTTCTACTACCGCAACGGCATCATCCCGGTGCTCGACCCCACGACACTCAACAACACCGTCGCCAGGGCGGTCCCGAGCCTGGAACGCGCGGCGATCGACTACCACCGCGCCTGCCCGAGCGCACGCATCGCGTTCATGGGCTATTCGTTCGGCGCGCTCGTGGCCGGCAACGTGGTCGAGTCCCTGGCCGGCAAGAGCGACATCCCGCACAACCAGCTGAGCGCCGTGCTCTACGGCGACCCGCGCCGGGCACCGCAGACCAAGGGCATCGAGGGACCCGCCGGCGGGGTGCTGACGATGCTGCCCAACCTGCCGACGATCGACGCACCCGGGCCGCGCAACTTCCGCGACGTCGCCGTGAGCGAGGTCTGCAACCAGAACGACGTCATCTGCAACGCCGCCAACCCGTTCACCAATGCGCTCGCGGTCGCCAACGGCGTGCAGGGCTATCGCAGCGGGGACCACGCCTACCGGTTCGACCCCTTCGGCGCGGACGCCCGCCCGGGCGACCACTACCAGCCGCAGACACCCCGGATCGGGTATGGCGCGCCGCTGCCGGTCCCGATGCCCACCCCCAACGCCCTGCTCAGGCACAACCTCCTCTGGAACGCCACGGTGCGGGCGATCGGCGACGCCATCGACGGTGCGGTCGCCGCCGGACTGCTGGCGAGGTTCGGGGTGCCCGGCGCGGACGGGCTCGCCGCGCCCATCGACGGGCTGATCGCCGAGGCCGGCGGCTGAGGCGCGAGCGCGTATGCCGCGCGGGTGTCGCGCCATACGCGAGGATGTACTCATGAGTACGCCCGTCTTCACCAGCGTGGACGACACCCGCGACCGGCTCGCCGAGACCGGCTACCTGCCGTCGGACGCGATCGCCACCACGGTCTACCTCGCGGCCACCCTCGGCCGGCCGCTGCTCATCGAGGGCCCGGCCGGTGTCGGCAAGACCGCGCTCGCCGGCGCACTCGCCGCGGCCACCGGCAACGACCTGGTGCGGCTGCAGTGCTACGAGGGCGTCGACGAGGCACGCGCCCTCTATGAGTGGAACCACGCCAAGCAGTTGCTGCGCATCTCCGCCGAGCAGAGCGGCGGCTGGGACGACGTGCGCACCGACATCTTCGGCGAGGAGTTCCTGCTCGCCCGGCCGCTGCTGACCGCGGTGCGCAGCGAGCGGCCGGTCGTGCTGCTCGTCGACGAGCTCGACAAGGCCGACGAGGAGATGGAGGGCCTGCTGCTGGAGCTGCTCTCGGAGTTTCAGGTCACCATCCCCGAGCTCGGGACGATCCACGCCCGGCACCGGCCCCTGGTGGTGCTGACCTCCAACGCCACCCGCGAACTCTCCGAGGCGCTGCGACGCCGGTGCCTCTTCCTGCACATCGACTACCCGGACGCCGCGCTCGAACAACGCATCGTGCAGTCCCACGTGCCCGATCTGGACGACACGCTCGCCGCGTCGCTGGTGCGCGTCGTCGGCGCGCTGCGCGGGCTCGAGCTGCGCAAGGCACCGTCGGTCGCCGAGACCGTCGATTGGGCCGGGACGCTGATCAGTCTCGGCGCCGACCGGCTCGACCCGCAGCTGGTGCGCGACAGCCTCGGTGTGGTGCTCAAGCACCAGAGCGACATCGAGCTCGCCCACGCGAAGCTGGACCTGGATCGTGAACTCGCGGGCTGATTCCTCCGCGACGGCTGAAACCGAAACACTGCCAGCGCGATTCGTCGCGCTGGGCGCGGCGATGCGCGCCCACGGCATGCGGGTCGGCACCAGCGAGGTGACCGACGCGGCCCGGGTCGCGCAGGCACTCGGACTGGACGACCGCGAGCGGTTGCGCGCGGGGGTCGCCGCGGCGATGTTGCGCCGCAGCGACGACCGCTCGTCGTTCGACCAGCTCTTCGACATCTACTTCCCGGCTGCCGCCGGGCGCCGTATGACGGGAGCCGCGGGCGGCGCCGAGGACGCCGACGCGTTGCGCGACCGGCTCGCCCGCGCGCTCGCGGCCGGCGACACGGCAGCGGCGGAGCAACTCGCGGCCGCCGCGGTCGAGCTCCTCGGCAGGGTCGGCGACGACGCCGCAGGATGGAGTGCCGCCCGCACCCTCGACGCGCTCGCGCCGCAGCGGGCGATCTCCGCGGCGCAGGACCTCCTGCGCGGTGACGCTCCCGGCGAGGGCGCCGGCTCGGGACCCGGCAGCGGCCAGGGCGCGGGCGGCATGGCGGCCGCATCGCCGCAGGGCGCGACCACCGACACCGACTGGGCGATCAACCCCTGGGACCGGGAGCCGGGCCGCCCCGAGCGCTTCACCGACCGGATCGACCGGGACGAGCTGCGGGCCCGCGTCGAGGCGTTCCGCCGCCAGGTCGAGAGCGAGAGCCGCCGCCGCAACGCGGAGGTGCGCGATCGGGAGCAAGTGGCGCGGCTCGCCATACCGCGCACGATCCGGCAGCGCGACTTCCTCACCGCCGGCAGCGACCAGCTGCACCAGCTGCGGCGCGAACTCGACCCGCTGGCGCGCAAACTCGCGGCCCGGCTGACGTCCCGCGAGCGGGCCGGACGTGGGGCGATCGACGTGCGTCGCACCCTGCGCGCGTCGATGTCGACCGGCGGGGTGCCGATCGACCCGGTCTACCAGCGCCGCGCGCCACATCGCCCGGACCTGGTGCTGCTCGCGGACCTGTCCGGCTCGGTCGGCGGCTTCTCCGGCTTCACCATGCTGCTCATGCAGGCCCTGCACCAGCACTTCCGCAAGGTGCGCATCTTCGGCTTCGTGAGCAGCACCGCGGAGATCACCGACGTGGTGCACGACCTGCCGCCCGGCACGTCGCTCACCAGCTGGGCCCTCGGCACCCCGGAGCTCATCGCACGCGGCACCAACTCCAACTACGGCTGGGCGCTGCGCACCTTCGTGCGCGGCCACCTCGACGCGCTCGGGCGGCGCTCGACCGTGCTGGTGCTCGGCGACGCCCGGAACAACTTCGCCGACCCGGGCATCGCCGATCTGCAACGCATCGCCGACCGCGCCAGGCACCTGACCTGGCTCAACCCGGAGCCGGAAGTCCTCTGGCGGCAGGGAGATTCGGCGGCGCAGGTCTACGGCCGGATCGCGCCGATGCACGAGTGCCGCAACCTGGAGCAACTGCGCGACTTCGTCGCCCGGACGTTGCCCATCTGAGAGCCCATCTGAGAGCCCATTTGAGGCATCGGCTGAGCCCGGCAAGCGACCCCGGCATACTGGCCCCATCATGCGACTGCGAAAACTTGCCGCCGTGCCCGCGCTACTGCTGACCGGACTCGCGGCGGCCCCGGTCGCGGTCGCCGAGACGGGGGGCCCGGGCGGCGCCCCCGGCAGTCAGCCGGTGGAGTTCAGCACCGCACTGGGCGACGCCCCGGTGCTCTCCCCCGGCCGCATCACGACACAGGCGCCGACCGGCAACACCACGACCTACGCGACGATCAAGCGACCGGCCGGCGGCTCGGTGGCGGTCGCCGTCTTCGGGGCGGTGCAGGCGTCCATCACCACCGCCGACGGCAAGACCGACTGCTCCTCGTCCGACACCAGCAGCTTCGAGGCGGTCGGCGGATACCGCTTCATCTTCCTGGACGGCGCCGCCACCAAGCGGCAGTCCTACATCGACAGCGGCTGCGAGAGCGTGACCGACCTCCGGCTGACCCTCAAGGCACCGGACACCACCAGCTCCTCCGCCTCGAGCTCGGCACCGCCGAGCCGGGACGTGCAACTCGTGCTCACCGAGGAGCCGAAGATCACCAAGCTCGAACCCGCCACTCCGGCAACGGGTTTCAGCGAGATCACCGCCGCATCCAAGTCGACCACGGGCGACGACAGGACGCTCAGCGACAAGCTGCTCGCGCCGGACACGCTGACACCGGGCAGCTACCCGGTGTCGCTGCAGCCCGGCAAGCTCGCCGTCGCGCGGGTGCGGGTGGGCTGGGGGCAACGCCTCGCGGCGTCGGTCGACGCACCGCGCAACGGCACCAACTTCGCTCCGCCGACCTCGCTCAACGTCGCGCTCACCCTCTTCAGTCCGCAACTGTCCCAGGTCAGGTCGAGCGCCACCGGCATCATCAGCAAGAACAGCGGGGACCAGCAGACCGTCGCCACCTACACCGCGCAGGTCAACGCCGCCAACCGCCAACTCGACTACGGCAACAAGACCGGCGACATCGGCATCGGTTCCGCCCAGTGGACGACCGCGGCCGGCTGGTACACGGTGGCGATCTACGTCAGCGCCACCGACGACACGCAACCCCAACCGACGACCACGGTGCCGGCCCGGCTCAACCTCGACGTGGTCGGCAGCCCGACCACCGGGCCGACGTATGCCGATGCCGCCGGCGCAGCGGTCACCGCTCCCCCTGCCAGCCAGCTGTCGGTCGGCGGGGCCGACGCGGACGGCGGCGGCTCGGTGCTGCCGAAGATCGGGATCAGTGCACTGATCGTGGCCGCCGCCGCGGGCGTGCTGATCTGGCTGCGCCGCCTGAGCTGACCCGCTTGGCGTGATCCGGCTCGGTCGCGTTATTTGACGCGCTGCCAGGTGTATTCGCTGCCCTGCGCAGTGCACACGAGCAGTGTCTTGCCGGCGCTGTCGGCCTCGGTGGTGCCGGCGTCCTGCCACTGGCAGGTGCCGCCGATCTTCGCGGCCCCGGGCGGCAGGTTGCCCGCATCGCTGCCCTGCGGCCACCAGACGAACGCCAGCGCAGCGAGCGCGACGAGCGGTGCCGCGACCAGCCCGGCCAGCTTCGCCCGGCGGCCCGGCGTCGCTCGCGCCGGGGCGCCTTCCGGGGCCGGGGCCGCGCCGGGCGCCGGGACGTTCGTGCGGCCGGCACCCTGGGCCGGCTGCTGATTGCCCTGCACCGCGGTGGGCGACGCGGGCGCCTGCGCCGGGCTGGCGGTCTGCCCGAACGGCGCGGTGCCGGTCGCGTCGAAGCTCTGTGCCCTGGTGCGCTCCGGGTCCGCGTCGACCCGGCGCGGCACGCTGATCGCGGTCTGTGGCACCCACGCGACGTCAGGCCCGGCGAGCGCCGCCGCAGCGGCTCCTGCCGACGGCGGCCGGCCCGCCGGATCGGGGTCGGCGAGGTCCACGACCACTCGCCACAGCTGGTCGGGCACGTGCGGCGGCCGGATCGGAAGGTCGTCGCGGTGCTGCCTGTTGTCGCCGGCCTTCTCCCCCGAAAGCAGTTGCAGCGCAACGATGCCCGTCGCGTAGAGATCCCAGCTCGGTGCCGGCTCGCCACCGCGAAGTTGCTCGGGCGCGAGATATCCGGGGGTGCCCAGCACGACGGCCTGTGTCGTCATACGCGGTGAATCGACCGGCACCGCGATGCCGAAGTCGGTGAGGCGCAGCTGCGGCCGGTCGGTGCCGGTCGCGGCGAGCAGCAGGTTGGCCGGTTTGACGTCGCGGTGGACGACACCGGCCCGGTGCACCGCGTCGAGCGCCGCGAGCAGCTGGCGGACCAGCTCGGCGACATAGAGCGGCGGCAGGGTGCGGTGTCCGTCGCGCATCAGGTCGCTCACCGAGCCGCCGTCGACCAGCGGCATGGTGAACAGCACGCGGTCGTCCTCACCCGCCCACCCGAGCGGCGTGACCACGTTGGGGTGGTGGATGCGCACGCCCTGCTCGCGCATGAAGCGCAGCAGCGAGCCGGCGTCCGACTGCCGCAGCACCTTGGCCGCCAGCAGCTGGTCGTGCTTGCGGTCGTGCACCTGCCAGACCGAGCCCATGCCGCCCTCGCCGATGATGTCGACGAGCTCGTACCGACCCGCGAAAACCTCTCCCACGAGTCAGCAGCATGCCAGGTCGGCCCGGGACTACAACCACGAAACCCCGACTTGTCACGTGCTACAGCACGTGACAAGTCGGGGTGTGACGTGACAAGTCACGTTTTACGTGACAAGTCGCGTATGGCGTGACAAGTCCCGCGATGCCGGGGTCAGGCCACGTTTTCAATCGGCCGGATCAGGCCATGTTGAACGTCTTCGGGTCCGGGCCGGTGCGCTGACCCTTGTCCAGCCCCTTGATCGCGGCCAGGTCCTGCTCGTCCAGCTCGAAGTCGAAGATGTCGAAGTTCTGCGCGATGCGCTCGGGCGTCACCGACTTCGGGATCACCACGTTGCCGAGTTGCAGGTGCCAGCGCAGGATGACCTGGGCCGGGGTCTTGCCGTGCTTGTCGGCGATGCTCTTGATCGTCTCGTCGGTCAGCACATCGCCACCGGACGCCAGCGGGCTCCACGCCTCGGTGACGATGTCGTTGGCCGCGTGGAAGTCGCGCAGTTCCTGCTGCTGCAGGTAGGGGTGCAGCTCGATCTGGTTGACCGCGGGGAACTCCCCGAGCTCGTCCTTGACCCGCTGCAGGTGCTCGATCTCGAAGTTGCACACGCCCGCGACGCGGATCTTGCCCTCGTCACGCAGCTTCAGCAGCGCCCGGAAGGTGTCGACGTAGCGGTCGCGCTCCGGCGTCGGCCAGTGCACCAGGTAGAGGTCGACCGGGTTGTCCTTGCCGAGGCGCTCGTGCGAGCCCTCGAAGGCCGCGAGGGTCTCGTCATACCCCTGGTCGGAGTTCCACAGCTTGGTGGTGAGGAAGATCTGGTCGCGCGGCACGTCGGTGGACGCGAGCGCCTTGCCGACGCCGGCCTCGTTCTCGTAGGCCTTCGCGGTGTCGATGTGCCGATAGCCGTCCTGCAGCGCGGTCTGCACGGCGCCGCCGACCTCGTCGTCGGGCACCTGCCAGACGCCGAAGCCGAGCTGTGGGATCTCCACGGTGCCTTCGCCGGCGCGCAGCGGAACTGTCGGGACAGGATTGGTGGTGTTGTCCGTCATGTCGGTGCCAACCTCACTCGTCGTCGATGT
Organism: Flexivirga aerilata; assembly: GCF_013002715.1. NCBI lineage: Bacteria > Bacillati > Actinomycetota > Actinomycetes > Micrococcales > Dermacoccaceae > Flexivirga > Flexivirga aerilata. Next base: position 192,120 of record NZ_JABENB010000002.1, on the reverse strand, counting down.
ATGCCGGGACACGCGCATCGTCTCACCACCCGAAACACGTGATCCGCGTCACCGGAGGATTCGGTCGCTGGCTAGAGTCGGGCCCATGCCGCAACTGCACAAGGTACTGATCGCCAACCGTGGCGAGATCGCCGTCCGTGTCGCGCGCGCGTGCGCGGACGCCGGTATCGGTTCGGTCGCCGTCTATGCCGACCCGGACCGCGACGCCGTCCACGTCACAGCCGCCGACGAGGCCTACTCCCTCGGCGGTTCGACGCCCGGCGACTCCTACCTCGTGCAGGAGAAACTGCTTGCGGTTGCTCAGGATTCGGGCGCGGACGCGGTGCACCCGGGCTATGGCTTCCTCTCCGAGAACGCCGAGTTCGCACAGGCCGTGATCGACGCCGGGCTGACCTGGATCGGCCCGCCGCCGCAGGCCATCGACTCCCTCGGCGACAAGGTCAAGGCCCGCCACATCGCCACCAAGGCCGGCGCCCCGCTCGTGCCCGGCACCAAGGACCCGGTCGCCGACGCCGACGAGGTCGTGGCCTTCGCCAAGGAGCACGGCCTGCCGGTCGCGATCAAGGCCGCCTATGGCGGAGGCGGCCGCGGCCTGAAGGTCGCCCGCACGATCGAGGAGATCCCCGAGCTGTTCGACTCCGCGGTCCGCGAGGCGGTCACCGCCTTCGGTCGCGGCGAGTGCTTCGTGGAGCGCTTCCTCGACAAGCCGCGGCACGTCGAGACGCAGTGCCTGGCCGACGAGCACGGCAACGTGGTCGTGGTCTCGACCCGCGACTGCTCGCTGCAGCGCCGCAACCAGAAGCTGGTCGAGGAGGCGCCTGCGCCATACCTGTCCGAAGCACAGCACGCCGAGCTGGTGCGCGCCTCCAAGGCGATCCTCGCCGAGGCCGGCTACGTCGGTGCCGGCACCTGCGAGTTCCTGATCGGGCAAGACGGCGCGATCAGCTTCCTCGAGGTCAACACCCGTCTGCAGGTCGAGCACCCGGTCTCCGAAGAGGTCACCGGCATCGACCTGGTGCGCGAACAGTTCCGCATCGCCCAGGGCGAACAGCTGGGCTACCCCGACCCCGAGCCGCACGCGCACTCCTTCGAATTCCGCATCAACGGCGAGGACGCCGGCCGAAACTTCCTGCCCGCGCCCGGCACCGTCGAGGTCTTCAAAGCACCCGGCGGCCCGGGTGTCCGCGTCGACTCCGGCGTCGTCTCCGGAGACGTCATCGGCGGCGCCTTCGACTCGATGCTCGCCAAGCTCATCGTCACCGGCCGCAACCGCGCCGAAGCGATCGAGCGCTCCCGCCGCGCGCTCGCCGAGATGGTCGTCGAGGGCATGCCGACCGTGCTGCCCTTCCACCGCGCGGTCGTCGCCGACCCGGCATTCGCGACCGACGACGAGACGCCGTTCAGCGTGCACACCCGGTGGATCGAGACCGAGTTCGACAACCAGATCGAGCCGTATGCCGGCACCCCCTCCGCCAACACCGAGCAGACGCCCCGGCAGACCATCGTGGTCGAGGTCGGCGGCAAACGCCTCGACGTCTCCCTGCCCGGCGACCTGCAACTCGGCGGTGGCGGCGGCGCCGGCCCGGCCCGCAAGAAGGCACCCAAGCGCACCCGCTCCGGCGGTAGCGGCGCCGCCGCGTCGGGCAACTCCCTCACCGCACCCATGCAGGGCACGATCGTGAAACTCGTGGCGCAGGACGGCCAGACCGTCGAGGCCGGTGAAACCGTCGTGGTACTCGAGGCGATGAAGATGGAACAGCCCATCACCGCACACAAGGCCGGCACGATCAGCGGCCTGACCGCCAAGGTCGGCGAAACCGTCTCCGCCGGCGCGGTCCTCGCCGAGATCACGGACTGACCCGCTCCGCTCCCCCTCCGCCGACAGGCTCACCTATCGCCCAGAGGCTCACGTGTTCGGGCGCATTTCGCCCCGCTTACGCGGGCCTTTCGGCGATAAGTGAGCCTCTCGGCGAAGTGGGTGGCGGCGGTCGGTGAGGTCGGTGCGGGTGGCGGCGGTCAGCAGCCGCCCTCGTCGCCGGCGATCAGACCGCGCAGGACCAGGTCGACGGTGGACCGCAGGTAGGCCGGGCGATCCGCCGGGTTGGTGGCGAGCAGTGCGCTCAGCACGACACCGTCGAGGCTGGCCACGATGGCCTCGGCGCGGCGCCGGGGCTCGCTGCTGTCCCCGCGCCGCACGATCTCCTCCACCAGCACGGTCAGTCCCTCGCGCCAGGCGGTGATCGGGCCGCTGAGCGAGGGGTTGCGTGCGGCCTCCAGCGCGAGTTCGGAGATGGTGATGATGAGCTCGGGGTGCACCGACCAGCCGAGCAGCAGGTCGGTGGTGGCCTCGATCGCGGCGTCGCGGCCCTCGTCGGTGCCCGGGTCGGGCAGGGCGGAGGCCATCTGCTTGACGTCGTCGTTGAGCTTGCCGGCCACGAAGTTGGTGAGCGCGGTGAGCAGCGCCAGCCGCGTGCGGTAGTAGACCGAGCAGGTGCCCTCGGGCAGGCCCGCCTCCCGGTCGACCGCGCGGTGGGTCAGGCCCCGCATGCCCGACTGGCCGACGACCGCTATCGCGCAGCTGAGCAGGTGCTCCTGCCGGGCCTGTGCACCCTCCGGTGCTTGGCCGTTGCGGCGACGACGGTGGTGATGACGCTTGGCGGAGACCGGCATTTGCTCACTTTCTCACGGGTGGTGGCCGGTGTGAGCGAGGACACCGCACGCCGAGTTGCAAAGTCGACACTACAGGCGTAGTTTCATTGTCATGACCACTACACCCGTAGTAGTCATCCTCCACCTTCGACAAGGAGTCGAGTCATGGCTGACATCACCACCTTCTTCATCGGCTTCATGATCATCAACGCCATCGCCCTCGCGCTCTTCGTGGCCTTCGCCGCGACCGAGCTCACCAAGTTCTTCACCGCCAACCGCAAGCAGCGCCTGGCTCGTCACGAGCCGTTCGTGAGCTACTACCGCGGGCTCGCGGTCGGTCACTGACCGCGCGGCGGGAACTCCCGCCATACCTCGTGCGAAAAGGCCCGCGACCGACCGGTCGCGGGCCTGCTGCGCGCCCGCGTAGATTGGCGGGATGTTCTGGAGCCTGGTCGCACTCGTCGTCGCCGTCGTCGTGGTCGTCGGCTTCCTGCGGGTGATCCGCCCGAAGCTGCGCGAGCAGCGGCACCGCGCGTGGGAGCGGGACGGCCTGCTCCCCCACCAGGTCGATCCGCACGCGCCGCGCCAGGACGACGACCCGGACACCCGGCGCCCCTGAGCGGCGACTACACGTCGTGGACTACACGTCGTGTGAGTGCAACCGGCGGGCGGCCTCGGCGATCGAGCCGGTCATCGACGGGTAGACCGAGAAGGTATTGGCGAGCTGGTCCACGGTCAGGCGGTTCTGCACCGCCAGACCGATCGGGTAGATCAGCTCGGACGCCTGGGGCGCCACGACCACGCCGCCGACGATCGTGTTGCTGCCCGGGCGGGCGAAGAGCTTGACGAAGCCGTCGCGGATGTTGCGCATCTTGGCGCGCGGGTTGGTCGACAGCGGCAGCGTGACGACCCGCGCCTCGATCCGGCCCTCCTCGACGTCCGCCTGCGAGTAGCCGACGGTCGCGATCTCGGGGTCGGTGAAGATGTTCGCGCACACGCCGCGCAAGTTCAGCGGAGCCACCGCGTCGCCGAGCGAGTGCGCCATCGCGATGCGGCCCTGCATGGCGGCGACCGACGCCAACGGGAGCACGCCGGTGCAGTCGCCCGCGGCATACACGCCCTGGGCGGAGGTGCGGGAGACGCGGTCGACGACGATGTGCCCTGACGTACTGAGCTCGACGCCGGCTTCCTCCAGCCCGATGCCCTTGGTCTGCGGCACCGAACCGACCGCGAGCAGCGCGTGCGAACCGGACACCTCGCGGCCGTCCTCCAGCGTGACGACGACACCGTCGCCCTCGCGCCGCACCGACTGCATGCGGGAGCGGTTGAGCACCTTCATCCCGTGCCGCCGGAAGACGTTCTCGATGACGGTCGCCGCGTCGGCGTCCTCACCGGGCAGCACGCGGTCACGCGACGACACGAGCGTGACCTCGCAGTCCAATCCCAAGTAGGCATGCGCCAATTCGGCACCGGTCACACCGGACCCGACGACGATCAGGTGCTCGGGTAGCTCGGTCAGATCGTAGATCTGCTGCCAGGTGAGGATGCGCTCGCCGTCCGGGACGGCCGTGTCCATGATCCGCGGCTTGCACCCGGTCGCCACGAGTATGACGTCGGCGTCGTACTCCTCGGTGCCCCCGGTGGCCCCTGCCTTCCCGGAGACCCCGGCCTGCCCGGAGCTGAGCTCCGCCGCCACCCGGCCGTTGCCGAGCAGCCGCCCGCGGCCCTGCCGCACCCGCACGCCGACACTCTCCAGCTGCGCCCTGATGTCGGTGCTCTGCGCCTTGGCCAGGTCGACGATGCGGTGGTTGACCTGGTCGACGTTGGCCTCGGCGTGCTGGTCCTCCTCGGTGCCCTCGAAACCGACACCGAGCCGGCCCGCGGTCGCGAAGCGCGACATGAAGTCCGACGTGGCGATCAGCGCCTTGCTCGGGACACAGTCGGTCAGCACTGCGGCGCCGCCCAGCCCGTCGTCCTCGATGATCGTCACCTGTGCGCCGAGTTGCGCAGCGACCAGCGCGGATTCGTATCCGCCGGGGCCTCCGCCGATGATCACGACCTGCTTCTGACGCCCACTCACGGCCCGCATCATTTCACGCCGCCGGATCACGGCATACGCTGGCGCGCGTGACTGACACCGCGCCGCTTGCCGATCCGTCGATCGACCCGTTCGAGGTCGCCCGTTCCGCCGCCGAGGTGATCGCCGACCGCACCGGCACCCCGCGCCACGACATCGCGCTCGTGCTCGGGTCCGGCTGGGGGCAGACCGCCGACCGGATCGGGCAGACCGTCGCGACCGTCGACAACGCCGACGTGCCGGGCTTCGCCGCGGCGGCGGTGCCCGGTCACTCCAGCGCGATGCGCTCGGTGCAGATCGGCGACAGCGACGCTCGCGCACTCGTCTTCGGCACCCGCACCCACTATTACGAGGGCAAGGGCGTGCGGGCGGTCGTGCACGGCGTGCGCACCGCGGCCGCCGCCGGCTGCCACACGATCGTGCTGACCAACGGCTGCGGCGGACTCAACCCGGCGTGGGGCCCCGGCACCCCGGTGCTGATCCGCGATCACCTCAACCTCACCGCCACCTCCCCCATCGAGGGCGCCAACTTCGTCGACCTCACCGACCTCTACTCGCCGCAACTGCGCGCGATCGCCCGGTCGGTGGACCCCGGTCTGGACGAGGGTGTCTACGCGCAGTTCCGCGGGCCGCACTACGAGACGCCGGCGGAGGTGCAGATGGCCAAGGCGATGGGCGCCGATCTGGTCGGCATGTCGACGACCCTGGAGGCAATCGCGGCGCGGCAGTCCGGCCTCGAGGTGCTCGGCGTCAGCCTCGTCACCAACCTCGCGGCCGGCATCAGCGACCAGCCGCTCTCGCACCAGGAAGTGATCGAGGCCGGGCAGGCCGCCGCCGAACGCTGCGGCACCCTGCTCGCGCAGGTGGTCGCCCGCATCGCCGAAGGTGGCGACCGGTGAGCACCCCGGCGAGCGCCGACCTCATCGTGCAGGCGCGCGACTGGCTGGCCGACGACCCCGACGCGGCGACCCGGGCGGAGCTCGAAAAAGTAGTAACAGCAGCCGAATCCGGCGACCAGGCGGCGCTGGACGACCTCGCCGACCGCTTCTCCGGACTGCTGGAGTTTGGCACCGCGGGGCTGCGCGGCGCGCTCGGCGCGGGCCCGGCGCGGATGAACCGGGTCGTGGTGATCCGCGCCGCGGCGGGACTGACGTCATACCTGCAGCAGGAGCTGGGCAAGCCCGACGTCACCCTCGTCATCGGGTATGACGCAAGGCATCACTCCGACACGTTCGCGCGGGACACCGCGGCGGTCGTCGTCGGCGCCGGCGGACGCGCGATGATCCTGCCGCACCCGCTGCCGACACCCGTGCTGGCATTCATGATCCGGCATCTCGGCGCGGACGCGGGCGTGATGGTCACCGCGAGCCACAACCCGCCGCAGGACAACGGCTACAAGGTCTATCTCGGCGACGGCAGCCAGATCGTGCCGCCCGCGGACGCCCGGATCGCCGACGCGATCGCCCGCTTCCCGCGCGCTGCCGACGTGCCGCTCGCCGACGACGGCTGGCAGACCCTCGACGACGACGTGATCGACGACTACGTCGACGCGGTGTGCCGGGTCGTGCAGCCGGACGGCCCGCGCGACCTCGCGATCGTGCACACGGCGCTGCACGGCGTCGGCGCGGCCGTGGTGCGAAAATCCTTCCTGCAGGCGGGTTTTCAGGCACCCGACCCGGTCACCGACCAGGAGCAGCCCGACCCTGACTTCCCGACGGTCTCCTTCCCCAACCCGGAGGAGCCCGGCGCGATCGACCACGCACTCGCCCTGGCCGAGCGCACCGGCGCCGACCTGGTCATCGCCAACGACCCCGACGCCGACCGTTGCGCGGTGGCCGTGCCCCGCGACGGCGCGTGGACGATGCTGCGCGGCGACGAGGTCGGTGCCCTGCTCGGTGCCTACCTGCTGGAGCGTGGCGTCGCGCCCGGCGCGTGCTTCGCCAACTCCATCGTCTCCTCCCGGCTGCTCGCGGCGATGGCCCGCGCGGCCGGGGTCCCGCACGCCGAGACCCTCACCGGCTTCAAGTGGATCAGCCGGGTGCCGGGCCTGGCCTACGGCTACGAGGAGGCGCTCGGCTACTGCGTCGACCCCGCCGCGGTGCGCGACAAGGACGGCATCAGCGCGGCACTGCTGATCGCCGAGTTCGCGGCCGGCCTCAAGACGACGGGGCGCACGCTCGACGACGTGCTGGCCGATCTCGCCGCCGCCCACGGCACCCACGCCACCGACAGCTTCTCGGTGCGGGTCACCGACCTCGCGGTGATCGGCGCGATCATGGCACGCCTGCGGGCCGAGCCTCCGCAAGTCGTGGCCCGCCGGCAGGTCGTGCGGGTCGACGACCTGGCCGAGGGTGCCGGTGGACTGCCGCCGACCGAGGGGCTGCGCTACTTCCTCGACGACGACACCCGCGTCATCGTGCGGCCGAGCGGCACCGAGCCGAAACTGAAGGTCTACCTCGAGACCATTGATGCCGACCCAGCGATGGCCGCGACGAAACTGGCCGCCACCCGCGCGGAGTTCGAACGGCTCACGGCACCGGCCTGATCGGGGCTGCCGTCATACGACGGCGATGAGGATGCAGACGAGCGCCGCCGCGAGCGCGACGAGCGCGTCGATCGCCGGGCGCACCACCGCGGTCGCCGGCGCCTCGTCCGCGACACCCTTGGCGACCGCGACCTCGTAGTCGTCCTTGGCCCGGCGGATCGCGTCGGCCACGCCGGCCGACGACGCCGGGCGGTCGGTGAAGTCGACCGACGGCTCCGCGGACGTCGCCCGGGCACCGCCGAGCCCCATGCCCATGCCGCCCATGCCGCTGCGCGGCGGACGCTTGGGCCGCTGCGCGGCGATCGCCCACGAGCCGTAGCCCTCGTCGTTCGGGGTGAAAATCTTGAGGTTCCAACGCTGTTCGACCAGCGACACCGCCGGCCAGCCGATGAAGACGTCGCGCACGAGGTTCTTGATCCGCACCCCGGCCTGGTCCAGGACGACGCACGGCCGGATGAAGACCACCCACACGACCAGCAGGCCCGCCACCGGCCAGAGGAGTTCGCGCGCCTGCCCGAAGCCGTCCGAGACGAGGATCATCACCAGGATGACGACGCAGGCGAGCGTCAGGATCAGCCCGGTGATCAGCATGGTCGGCTGGCGATAGGTGCGACGCGCACCCTCATCCGGGCCGGCGCCGCGACGTGCGGGGTTCATCGGCATGCCCGGTAGGCTGCACCGGTGAGCCCTTCAACTGCAACGTCGCAGGCCCGGGAGTTGCTCGGTGTCGCGTCTCTCACGAACAAAGCATTGCGCACCTGGCTCTACGGACTGCCGGGGGTCGACCAGGTCGGGCTCGAAGGCCGCGCGGCGGCCCTTGCCACGCGGTCGATCAAGACCGACAGCAAGGCGTGGGCGATCGACACCGCGATCAGCATGATCGACCTGACGACCCTCGAGGGCGCCGACACCCCCGGCAAGGTCCGCAGCCTGTGCGCCAAGGCGCAACTGCCCGACCCGAGCGACCTCTCCACCCCGCAGGTCGCCGCGGTGTGCGTCTACAACGACCTGGTCGGTGTCGCCAAAGATGCACTGCAGGGCAGCGACATCAACGTCGCGGCGGTGGCGACCGCCTTCCCGTCCGGGCGGGCGAGTATGCCGGTCAAGCTCGCCGACACCCGGGACGCGGTGGAGGCCGGTGCCGACGAGGTCGACATGGTCATCGACCGTGGCGCGTTCCTCGCCGGCGACTACCGCCTCGTCTTCGACCAGATCGCCGCGATCAAGGAGGCCTGCGCGCGTCCCGGTGACACCCCGGACGCCCACCTCAAGGTCATCCTCGAGACCGGCGAACTCGCGACCTACGACAACGTGCGCCGCGCCTCCTGGCTGGCGATGCTCGCCGGCGCCGACTTCATCAAGACCTCGACCGGCAAGATCCAGCCCGCCGCGACGATGCCGGTGACGCTGCTGATGCTGGAGGCGGTGCGCGACTGGCGCGAACTGACCGGCGAGATGGTCGGGGTGAAGCCGGCCGGCGGCATCCGCACCAGCAAGGACGCGCTGCGCTACCTGGTCATGGTGAGCGAGATCGCCGGGGACGACTGGCTGACGCCGCAGTGGTTCCGCTTCGGCGCGTCCAGCCTGCTGACCGACCTGCTGCTCCAACGGCAGAAGCTGCGCACCGGTGCCTACTCCGGCGCCGACTACGTGACGATCGACTGATGAGCATGGTGGCCGTCGGCGCTGGTTTCGACGCGGCTCCCCCGCGGCGTTCCTTCGCCTACTCAACCAACGTGAAAGACAAGTAATGACACCGAAATTCGAGTACGCACCGGCGCCCGAGTCGCGCTCCGTCGTCGACATCGCCTCGTCATACGGGCTGTTCATCGGGGGTGAGTTCGTCGACCCGGCCGACGGGAAGTCCTTCAAGACCGTCAACCCCGCCACCGAGGAGAAGCTCTCCGACGTCTCCGAGGCGAGTGCCGCCGACGTCGACAAGGCGGTGCGCGCGGCACGCCGCGCCTACGACCGCACCTGGAGCCGGATGAGCGGCGCCGAGCGGGGCAAGTACCTCTACCGCATCGCGCGCCTCCTGCAGGAGCGGGCGCGGGAGTTTGCGGTGCTGGAGACGCTCGACAACGGCAAGCCGATCAAGGAGTCGCGCGACGTCGACGTGCCGACCGCGGCGGCGCACTTCTTCTACCACGCCGGCTGGGCGGACAAGCTGGAGTATGCCGGGCTGGGTCCCGCACCGAAGTCGCTGGGCGTCGTGGGCCAGGTCATCCCGTGGAACTTCCCGCTGCTGATGCTCGCCTGGAAGATCGCGCCCGCTCTCGCGACCGGCAACACGGTGGTGCTGAAGCCGGCCGAGACCACGCCGCTCACCGCCCTGCTCTTCGCCGAGGTATGCCGCCAGGCCGACCTCCCGCCGGGGGTCGTCAACATCGTCACCGGGGCCGGCCCGACCGGGCAGGCGATCGTCGAACACCCCGGCGTCGACAAGATCGCCTTCACCGGCTCGACCGACGTGGGCAAGGCGATCGCCCGCGCGGTCGCCGGCACCCGCAAGCGGGTCACCCTCGAGCTCGGCGGCAAGGCGGCCAACATCGTCTTCGACGACGCGGCGATCGACCAGGCGGTCGAGGGCATCGTCAACGGGATCTTCTTCAACCAGGGTCACGTCTGCTGCGCCGGCTCCCGGCTGCTGGTGCAGGAGTCGGTCGCCGACGACGTGGTGCACCGTCTGCAGCGCCGGCTGCGCACGCTGCGGGTGGGCGACCCGATGGACAAGAACACCGACGTCGGCGCGATCAACTCCGCCGCCCAGCTCGCCCGCATCACCGAGCTCACCGAGGCCGGCGTCGCCGAGGGCGCGCAACGGTGGAGCCCCGACGTCGAGCTGCCGAAGCGCGGATACTGGTTTGCACCAACGGTTTTCACCGGGGTGTCGCAGGCGCACCGCATCGCGCGCGAGGAGATCTTCGGCCCCGTGCTGTCGGTGCTGACCTTCCGCACCCCCGACGAAGCCGTCGCGAAGGCCAACAACACGCCCTACGGACTCTCGGCCGGCATCTGGTCGGAGAAGGGTTCTCGCGTCCTCGCGATCGCCGACAAGCTGCGCGCCGGCGTGGTGTGGGCCAACACGTTCAACCGCTTCGACCCGACCTCGCCGTTCGGCGGCTACAAGGAGAGCGGCTACGGCCGCGAAGGAGGCCGACAGGGCCTCGCGGCATATCTCGACACGGAAGGAACGCACTGATGCCCCGCCTCGAGGTCCGCAAGACCTACAAGCTCTACATCGGCGGCAAGTTCCCCCGCTCGGAGTCCGGCCGCTCCTACGAGGTCACCTCCTCGGGCCGGTCGCCGAAGTTTCTCGCCAACGCGGCGCAGGGCTCGCGCAAGGACATCCGCGACGCGGTCGTCGCGGCGCGCGGCGCGGTCAAGGGCTGGTCCGGTGCGACCGCCTACAACCGCGGTCAGGTGCTCTACCGGGTCGGCGAGGTGCTGGAAGGACGCCGCGACCAGTTCATCGCCGAAGTCGCCGCGAGCGAGGGCCTGACCAAGCCGCAGGCGACCAGGCTCGTCGACGCCGCCATCGACCGCTGGGTCTGGTATGCCGGGTGGCCGGACAAGCTCGCGCAGGTGCTCGGCAACCTCAACCCGGTCGCCGGGCCCTACTTCGACATCTCCGCGCCCGAGCCGACCGGCGTGGTGGGAGTGCTTGCGCCACAGGACAGTTCGCTGCTCGGCCTGGTGTCGGTGATCGCGCCGGCGATCGTCTCCGGCAACACCGTCGTGGTCGTCGCGAGCGAGGACCGGCCGCTGCCGGCCATCTCCCTGGGTGAGGTGCTGGCGACGTCGGACGTGCCCGGTGGTGTGGTCAACATCGTCACCGGCCGTACGGCGGAGCTCGCGCCCTGGCTGGCCTCGCACGCCGACGTCAACGCCCTCGACCTCACCGGTGCGACCGAGCTGCCGTGGGCGGAGCTGGAGGCCTCGGCCGCCGAGACGCTCAAGCGGGTCGTCCGCCCGGCGGGCGACGGCTCCGGCGCCGAAGAGCCGGATTGGCTTGCCACGCCTGACCTTTCGCGGATGCACGCCTTCCTGGAGACCAAGACGGTCTGGCATCCCAAGGGGATGTGATCACCCCGCACGATCACCCCGAACGATCACCCCACGAAGTTCGGCTCCCCCGCTACGCTCCCCCGCCGATACTTCGCGGGGGAAACCGATCGACCCGAAGGTGCTGCATGAGTTCGATGGCCCGCGTCCTCGTGCTCGGTGGCCCGAGCGGGTCGGGCAAGTCACGCTGGGCGGCGCAGTTCTCCCGCGACTACGGCTGGCCGATCCTGCGGCTGGATGACTTCTACAAGGACGGCGACGACCCGACGCTGCCGATGTCGAGCCTCGGGATCGCCGACTGGGACGACGTGCGGTCGTGGCACCTCGACGCCGCGGTCGACGCGCTCGACCGGTTGTGCCGCACCGGCGAAGTGGTCAAGCCGACCTACGACATCGGGTCGTCGTCCGCGACCGGCACCGAGCGGCTGGTGCTGGCCGGTGCGCGGATCGTCGTCGCGGAAGGGATCTTCGCGCCATACGTGATCGAGCCGCTGCGCGAGCGCGGGCTGCTCGACGGCGCCTACTGCGTGTGTCACAACCGGTGGGTGACCTTCGCCCGGCGACTGGTCCGCGACCTCTCCGAGCGGCGCAAACCCCCGGCCGTCCTCGTGCGCCGCGGCCTGCGCCTCGCGCGCGCCGAACCGCGGATCGTCGCCGAGCAGCAGCGTCTCGGCGCGCAGCCGATCCGGCCGAACGATTTGGCGCGGCTGCTCGCCGAGCGTGCCGACATCGAGGGTCCGGTCATTTAGGGTCGTGCCATGAGCAACGGTTGGACGAGCCCCGGGGGAGACTCGCCGAGCGGTGAGCAGCCGCCACCGCCATCGCCGCAATACGGGCAGCACGGGCAGCAGGCTCCGCCGCAGTACGGCCAGTACGGGCAGTACGGACAGCAGGCTCCCCCTCAGTACGGCCAGTACGGGCCGCCGCAGCCGCCCACCCAGCCGCCGTACCCGCAGTACGGCGCACCGCCGGGCTACGGAGCGCCGGCGCCCGGATATGCCCAGCTGGCACCGAAACCCGGCGTCATACCGCTGCGTCCGCTGCGTCTGGGTGACGTCTTCGAAGGCACCTTCGCCACCATCCGCGGCAACCCCGGCGCGACGCTCGGGCTGTCGGCGATCGTCGCGCTCGTCGTCGCGATCCCGGCGATCCTCACCACGATCGCCTTCAGCAACGCCGACCTGTCGACGACCGACGACTCCGGCACCACTCTCAACTTCGGCACCCAGATCGGGCAGAACGTCAGCGGCATCTACATGGGGCTGGCGGGGATCTTCCTCACCGGGATGCTGACGATCGTCGTGGCCGAAGCGGTGCTCGGGCGACGCATCTCGATCGGCGAAACCTGGCAGAAGGTGCGTGGCCGGCTGCTGCCGCTGCTCGGGATGACGATGCTGCAGATCCTCGCCCTCGTGGTGTTCCTCGTCATCGGTACCGCCATCGTCGTGGTGCTCGCGCTCACCGCGCCGCTCGCGGTCACGGTGAGCGTCGGGATCGTGCTCGGCCTCGCGCTGGTGGTCGGCTTCGTCTACGTCTGGGTGAAGATCGGTTTCGCCGGAGCGGCGCTCGTGCTGGAGCGGATCGGGCCGATCGCCGCGTTCAAACGCTCCTGGGCTCTCACCAAGGGCCAGTGGTGGCGCATCTTCGGCATCACGCTCCTCGGCCAGCTGCTGGTGAGCTTCGTGGCCGGCATCGCCACCATGCCCGCCGCACTCATCCTCGGCATCAGTGCCGCGGATTCGGGCACTCCGTCGGTGGGCGCGATCGTCGCCTTCGAGCTGATCACGGTCGCGATCAGCGCCCTCACCGCACCGTTCGTCGCGGGCGTGAGCGCCCTGCTCTACCTGGACCAGCGGATCCGCAAGGAAGCCCTCGACGTCACGCTGATGCAGGCGGCCGGTCAGGACAAAGCCGGTGCAGCGTGACGCGCCGCTGAACCCGGGCGACGGTCAGGCGCGCGACCTGCTGGAGCGGGAGCTGTCCAAACCGGCATACGCCGACCAGCGCAGCTGGCTGGAGCGGCTGTGGGACTGGGCCATGGACCGGCTGAACGACCTGCTGAACGGCATCGGCACCGCGCTCCCCCTGTGGATGCTGCTGCCAGCACTCCTGCTGCTCGCCGGCGTCGTCACCGTCGCGCTCACTCAGCTCCGGCGGCGCGGACGCACGAAGCGTGCAGTCGAGCAGGCCGGCGTGCTGGCCGACACCACCCTCACGGCCGACCAGCTGCGCCGCCGCGCCGAGCAGGCGCAGTCCGAGGGTGATCTGCGATCCGCCACGCTCGACCTCTTCCGGGCCATCGCACGCGCAGCCGAGGAGCGCGCGCTGATCGTGCCTCGCCCCGGCCGGACAGCTCACGAGGTCGGCGCCGAGCTATCCACTTTCTTCCCCAGCCAGCGTGACGAATTGCGCTCTGCCGCAAACCTTTTCGACAGAGTGCGCTACGGCGGGGCGACCGCCACGGACGACGACGCCACGAGGATGCGCGCACTCGACGCAGCGCTCACCCGCACCCGGCCGCAGCACACCGTGACCCACGGAGCTCCGGCGTGATCACGCGCGGGCGGCTGATCCTGGGCGCGGTCGTAGCGGTGCTGCTGCTCGTCCTCGTCGGGGTCAGCCTGCTCCTGCCGCGCAACGCCAGCGAGCCGCTCGACCCGGACTCCCCCGCCCCGGACGGCACCCGCGCCGCCGCTCAAGTCCTGGGCCAGCAGGGGCTCTCGGTCGACATCGCGCGCAGCCCGGACGAGTTCGGTGCCCGATCCGTAGCCGGCGCAACGGTATTGATCACCCGACCGCAACTGCTCGCCGACGACACGCTGCGATCGGTCATGGAGCACGCGGCCGGTGCACGCCGCGTCGTGGTGGTCGACGCCGACCCGGCGACGGCGCGCGCGATGCAGCTGCCCGACGTGCAGGCCGCGCCGGTCGAGGACGCGCCCAGCACGGTCTGCTCGGTGCCGTGGTTGCAGGGTCTGCGGATGAGCTACGCCGACGTCGAATACACCGCCGGATCGGTCGGCGCCTCCTGCTTCGGGGAGGGCGGCAGCGGAACCGTCCTCGTGCTGCCAGAGATCAACGGGGGTCGCCCCGAGACCGTGCTCGTCGGCAGCCACGCGGTGTTTGCCAACAAGACCGTGGTCGACGACGACAACGCCGCCATCGCGCTGCGCACGCTCGGCTCGGCCGATCGCGTCGTGTGGTTCGCCCCGACCGTCGCCACCGCCGACAACCCGCTCGCGCAGGGACCGGCCTGGCCGCGGTGGTTCGGGCCGTCGGTGTGGCTGGCGGCGGCGGTTGCGATCCTCGTGATCGTATGGCGGGCAAGGCGTTTCGGCCGCCTCGTCCCCGAGCCGTTGCCGGTGGTCGTCCCCGCCGACGAGACGACACGCAGCCGCGGTTTGCTCTACCGCAAGGCGGGCGACACAGCGCGCAGTTCACGCGTGCTGCGCGCCGCCACCCGCGGACGACTGGCCAGCTACCTCGGCCTTCCCCCGTCCGGTCCGGCGGGGCCGCTGGTCGAGCGTGTCGCGCACGCGGCGGGTGCGGACCCGCGCGACGTGCACGACCTGCTGCTCGGCCCGGACGCCGCCGACGAATCCTCGATGACCGACATCGCCCACAGACTGCAACTGCTGGAAAGGCAGGTCCGACGATGACCCCGCTGTCCCCCGAAGAACACCAGGCCGCCGAGCGCGCGCGCCAAGCACTCGGCGCAGTGCGCGGCGAGGTCGCCAAGGCGGTGGTCGGCCAGGATGCCGCCGTCTCGGCGCTGGTGATCGGTCTGCTCAGTCGCGGCCACGTGCTCCTCGAGGGCGTGCCGGGCGTCGCCAAGACCCTGCTCGTGCGCGCGCTCGCCGCGGCCCTGGCCATCGACACCAAGCGGGTGCAGTTCACGCCCGACCTGATGCCGGGCGACATCACCGGTTCGCTCGTCTTCGACGCCGGCACGTCGGAGTTCACCTTCCGTCCCGGACCGGTCTTCACCAACCTGCTGCTCGCCGACGAGATCAACCGCACACCGCCCAAGACGCAGTCGGCCCTGCTGGAGGCGATGGAGGAGCGGCAGGTGTCGATCGACGGCACGCCGCGCGCCCTGCCGCAGCCCTTCCTGGTCGCGGCCACCCAGAACCCCGTCGAATACGAAGGCACCTATCCCCTGCCGGAGGCGCAGCTCGACCGCTTCCTGATGAAGGTCGTGCTCCCGCTGCCCGACCGGGACGCCGAGCTGGAGGTATTGCGGCGGCACGCAACGGGATTCGACCCCAAGGACCTGGATGCGGCGGGTGTCCGGCCGGTCGCGGATCCGGCCGACCTCGCCGCGGGAGCCCAGGCGGTGCGCCGGGTGCAGGTCGGGAGCGACGTCGCGTCATACATCGTGGACGTGGCGCGGGCCACCCGCACCTCGCCGTCGCTCTCGCTCGGCGCCAGCCCTCGTGCGACGACCGCGCTGCTGGCGACGAGCCGCGCGTGGGCGTGGCTGAACGGTCGCGACTTCGTCACCCCGGACGACGTGAAGGCGATGACCGTGCCCACGCTCGCGCACCGGCTGCAGCTGCGGCCGGAGGCGGAGCTGGAGGGCGTCGGAGTGGCGACGGTGCTGGACTCCGCGATCGGATCCGTCCCGGTGCCAAGGTGATTCGCCGATGAGGTTGACCGGTCGCACCGCGCTGCTCGCCGCGGTCGGCTTCGTCGCGGTCGTCATCCACCCGGGGCTGTGGACGGTCTTCTGGTGGCTGCTGCTCGTGGCCGCGCTGGTCGGCATCGACCTGTGGCTCGCGCCGTCGACGAAATCACTACTGCCGACACGGGTTCCGACCGGGCAGGTCCGCCTCGGCGAGTCCACGTCGAGCGAACTGCTGGTGCGCAACACCGGCGACCGCACGTTTCGCGGGGCCGTGCGCGACGCGTGGCCGCCCTCTGCCGGCGCGGTCGGCGAGCGTATGGCGCTGCGTCTGCCGCCGGGCGAACAGGCCCGGCTGACCACCACCCTGACCCCGACCCGACGCGGCGATCGTCGTACCGACCTGCTGACCGTGCGCTCGGCCGGGCCGCTCGGGCTTGCGCAGCGGCAGCGGTCGACGCCGGTCCCGGGCAGCGTGCGCGTGTTGCCGGGCTTCCCGTCGCGTCGCCACCTGCCGAGCAAGCTGGCGCAGCTGCAGCAGCTCGACGGTCGCTCCGCGGTGCGCGTGCGCGGCCAGGGCACCGAGTTCGACTCTCTGCGCGACTATGTCGACGGGGACGACGTTCGCAGCATCGACTGGCGGGCGACCGCCCGGCGGCAGCACCCGGTGGTGCGCACCTGGCAGCCCGAGCGGGATCGCCGCATCGTCGTCGTGCTCGACACCTCCCGCACCTCCGCCGGCCGCATCGGGGATCTCACCCGGCTCGACGCCGGCATGGATGCCACGCTGCTGCTCGGGGCGCTCGCCTCCCGTGCGGGTGACAAGGTGCAGTTCCTCGCCGGTGACCGGCGCGTGCGCGCCCGGGTGTCCGGCATCACCGACCGGGCGGAGTTGCTGCATGCCCTGGTGACCGCCATGGCACCTCTCGAACCCGCTCTCGTGGAAGCGGATTGGTCGCATCTGGTCGGCACCGGCCTGCCCCGCAACCGATCGCTCGTCGTGCTGGTCACGCCGCTCGAACCCGCGGCGATCGCGGAGGGACTGCTCCCGGTCCTCGCGACCCTGGCGAGTCGCCACCGGGTCGTCGTCGCGTCGGTCGCCGACCCGAGCGTGCGGGCGATGACGGGGCAGCGGGACAACGCCGCCGAGGTGTATGACGCCGCCGCCGCCGAACGCACCGAGTTGCTCCGCGGCCGCACTCGCGAGGCTCTCGAACGCCTCGGCGTCACCGTGCTCGACGAGCCACCGGACAAGCTCCCGGTCGCGCTCGTCGACCACTACCTGCTGCTCAAGAGCCGCGGGCTGTTGTAGGTCGGCGCGCACGGCCCGACGTGCGCAGCCTGTGCACAGCCCGCAACCGTCGCGACTTCTGCACGCCGCCACGCATCTCGTAAGCGGGAGTGCGGCTAACGTCACGGGCGCTTACGAGACGAGCAACCAGCCCCGCGCTACTCGTAAGCGGGAGTGCGGCTAACGTCACGGGCGCTTACGAGACGAGCAACCAGCCCCGCGTGCACACCCCGCAACCGTCGCGACTTCTGCACGCCACCCCGCCGCGCCGACCCGCGCCGGTCAGGCGCTGACCGGCCGCACCGCCGCCTGATCGACCTGTCCGACATCGCCGGTCTCACCGGCCAGTGCGGCACGGCGGCCGAGCACGAAAACGTAGGCG
Organism: Flexivirga aerilata; assembly: GCF_013002715.1. Taxonomy (NCBI): domain Bacteria; kingdom Bacillati; phylum Actinomycetota; class Actinomycetes; order Micrococcales; family Dermacoccaceae; genus Flexivirga; species Flexivirga aerilata. The sequence goes on along the minus strand of NZ_JABENB010000002.1, from coordinate 174,487 downwards.
AGGAAGGCGATCTCGGCGAGTATGCCGATGCCGATCCGCGCCCAGGTCGGCATCGGCGACGGCGTCACGAACGCCTCGATGATGCCGCTGACGAGCAACACGCCGACCAGACCGATCGCCACGATCACCGTCGCGCGGCCCTCGTGCGCGAGGGAGTCGGAGCGGGTGCGCGCACCGGGCTCCACCCAGGACCAGAACAGTCGCAGCCCGGCGCCGGCTGCGACGAAAACCGCTGTCAACTCGAGGATTCCGTGCGGCAGGATGAGTCCGAAGAACTCTCCCCCGTGGCCGTAGGACACCATGATGCCGCCGGAGATGGCGACGTTGACGACGTTCTGCCAGAGCAGGTAGACGACGGGTGCGCCGAGCACCCCGAAGGCGATGCAGAGCGCGGCGACCCAGACGTTGTTGGTCCACACCCGGGCCGCGAAGTCGGTGGCGGCGTATTCGGAGTAGTAGTCGCGGAAGTCGCCGTTCACCAGCTTCTTCGCCTGCTCCGGTGAGACGAAGGACGTCTGCACGTCGGGGTTGCGGGCGATCCACGCCCCCATCACGAACGCGGCCAGGATGCTGGCCGCGGCAGCACCGATCCACCACCACCGCGCCCGGTAGAGCACCGCCGGCAGTTGCCGCACCACGAAGTCGGCGACCGACGACCAGGAGGCCGTGCGCCGGCCGAGCGCCGCGGTGCGTGCCTTGGCGAGCAGCGTCGAAAGGTATTGCACGACAGTCGGATCGGGCGCGGCGGACCGAATCACCGACAGGTGGGTGGCGACGCGCTGGTAGAGATCCAGCAACTCGTCCGCCTGGGCGCCGGTGAGCCGTCGTTGCGCGCCGAGCACCCGCAACCGCTCCCACTCGGCGTGATGCGCCATGACGTAAGCGTCCAGGTCCACGGGCTCAATATATGGTGCTGACATGTCCGCGCCGAGCACGCAGCAACCGCCCCGGCGGCTGCGCGGCGCCGAGAAGGACCTGATGATCACCGGCGAGGCCGTGCTGATCGACGTGCCGTCGGCGCCCCTTCCGACCCGGGTGGTCGGCGCGGTGATCGACTGGGCCGTCTACGTCCTGCTCTTCGTGGGCCTGATCCTGCTGCTGAGCCTGGCCTCCGGCGGCGCCAGCGACGCGACGTTCAGCACCCTGGTGCTGCTCTCGATGGTGCTCTGCCTGCTGGTGATCCCGGTGACGGTCGAGACACTGACCCGAGGCCGGTCGCTCGGCAAGCTGATCATGAAACTGCGGGTCGTGCGCGACGACGGCGGACCGATCGTCTTCCGGCACGCCTTCGTGCGCGGCCTGCTCGCGGTCGTCGAAATCTGGACCCTGCAAGGCATCCCCGCGCTCGTCGCCGCCGCGAGCAATGCCCGCAGCAAACGCCTCGGCGACCTGGCCGCCGGCACGTATGTCGTGCGCGAGCAGACCGGCATGAAGCTCGTGCCGCCGCCGCAGCCCCCGCCATACCTGCGGGCGTGGGCGCAGAGTGCCGACATCGCGCCGCTGCCCGACGGGGTCGCGCTCGCGGTGCGGCAGTTCCTGATCCGGCGCTGGACCCTCTCCCCCGCCGCCCGGGCCACCCTCACCGACAGTCTGCTGGGCCAGGTGCAGCCGCTGGTGTCGCCGCCACCGCCGCCGCACACCAACCCCGAGGACTTCCTCTCCGCGGTGCTGGCCGAGCGCAGCGCCCGCGACGGCGTGAAACTGCGGCGGGACAACGGGATTCGCGCGCGGCTGCTGCCACCCGACGCGCTCTGAGCGCGTGGTCGGTCAGTCGTAACCCGGCTTGATCACGTCGTCGATGATCGCCAGCCGCTCGTCGAAGGGCAGGAACGCCGACTTCATCGCGTTGATGGTCGCCCAGCGCAGGTCGTCGACGGTCCAGCCGGCCTCGTCGACCAGCAGTTGCATCTCCTGCGACATCGACGTGCCGCTCATCAGCCGGTTGTCGGTGTTGATGGTCACCCGGTAGCGCAGGTCCTTCAGATGCGTGATCGGGTGTGCCGCAATCGAATCCGCCGCTCCGGTCTGCAGATTGGACGACGGGCACATCTCGAGCGGGATGCGCCGGTCGCGCACGTATGCCGCGAGCAGCCCCAGCTTGTCGGCGCCCGCGTCATCGGTGGAGATGTCGTCCATGATGCGCACGCCGTGCCCGAGTCGCTCGGTGCCGCACCACTGGATCGCCTCCCAGATGCTCGGCAGGCCGAACGCCTCACCGGCGTGGATGGTGAAGTGAGCATTCTCGCGGCGCAGGTATTCGAACGCGTCGAGGTGCCGCGTGGGCGGGAAGCCCGCCTCCGCGCCGGCGATGTCGAAGCCGGCGACGCCCTGGTCGCGGTAGCGGACCACCAGCTGCGCGATCTCGGTGGACTTGGCCGCGTGCCGCATCGCGGTGAGCAGCGCGCGCACGACGATGCGGTTGCCCGAGGCGCTTTCGCCCTCGCGGAAGCCCTCGTTGACCGCCTCGACGACCTGCTCGAGCGTGAGCCCACCCTCGAGATGCTGCTCGGGCGCATAGCGGATCTCGGCGTAGACGACGCCGTCCTCCGCCAGGTCCTGGGCGGCCTCCGAGGCGACCCTGCGCAGCGCGTCCGCCGTCTGCATGACCGCGACCGAGTGGTCGAACGTCTCCAGGTAGCGCTCGAGCGACCCGGAGTCGGCGGCCTCGCGGAACCACCTGCCGAGCGCCTCGGGGTCGGTCGTCGGCAGGCCCACGTAACCGTTCTGTTCGGCCAGCTCGACGATCGTCGCCGGGCGCAGACCCCCGTCGAGGTGATCGTGCAGCAGCACCTTCGGCAACGCCTTGATCTCGGGGCGGATCACGGCCTGCTCACTCATCGCGGTGCGCCGTCTCGGGGTTGAACGCCGGCAGGCACACGGCCAGGTAGTCGGCGCCGGCCGGTCCGCACGAGTAGCGGATGCGCTCGCCGGCCGTCGTCCTGACGCTCTGTCCCGCATCGACCGTGGTGCGTTCGCCGTCGCCGTGCTCGACGATCACCTGACCGCGCAATACGACGGTGAACTCATCGAACTCAGGGGTCTGGAACGGCTCGTCCCAGCCCGCCGGCGCCACCATGTGCGCCACACTCACGCGCTGCTCACCGGTGCTCGCCAGGCCGATGTGCTCGTCGATGATCTTGCCGCCGGGGACCGGGATGCGCACCGGCTCGGGATAGAGGTCAACCATTGCTTCAGGCTATCCGGTCGATGACCAACGGCGTTGTGTCTGCGACGGATTCACCGATCGTCCAGGATCCTTGCAGCGCCTCCTCCGCCCGGGCGAAACGCTCGGGCGTGTCGGTGTGCAGGGTGAGCAGCGGCTGACCCGCGGTCACTCGCTCCCCCGGTTTGGCATGTATGACGACGCCGGCCCCGGCCTGCACCGGGTCTTCCTTGCGGGCGCGGCCCGCCCCCAGCCGCCACGCGGCGACCCCGACGGCGAGCGCGTCGAGCCGCTGCAACACGCCGCTCTCGTCGGCGGTGATGACCTCGTGCTCGGTGGCGACCGGAAGCGGAGCATCGACGTCACCGCCCTGCGCGGCGATCATCCTGCGCCATACGTCCATCGCGCGGCCGTCGCGGAGAGCCTCTGCCGGGTCGACATCGGATTTGCCTGCGGCTGCGAGCATTTCGCGAGCGAGGGTCACGGTCAGCTCGACGACGTCGGCGGGACCGCCCCCGGCGAGCACGTCGATCGACTCCTGCACCTCGAGCGCGTTGCCCGCGGTGAGACCGAGGGGCGTGGACATGTCGGTGAGCAGCGCGACCGTGGTCACGCCGGCGTCGGTGCCGAGGTCGACCATCGTGCGGGCGAGTTCGCGCGCGTCGGCGGTGGACTTCATGAAGGCGCCGCTGCCGACCTTGACGTCGAGCACCAGCGAGCCGGTGCCCTCGGCGATCTTCTTGCTCATGATCGAGCTGGCGATCAGCGGGATCGCCTCGACGGTGCCGGTGACGTCGCGCAGCGCGTAGAGCTTCTTGTCGGCCGGCGCCAGCCCGGAGCCGGCCGCACAGATCACCGCCCCGACGTCATCCAGCTGCCGCATCATCGCCTCGTTGGAGAGGCTCGCCTGCCAGCCGGGGACCGACTCGAGTTTGTCCAGCGTGCCGCCGGTGTGCCCCAGCCCGCGACCCGAGAGTTGAGGCACCGCAACGCCATACACGGCGACGAGCGGCGCGAGCGGCAGGGTGATCTTGTCGCCGACACCGCCGGTCGAATGCTTGTCGGCGGTCGGCCTGGACAGCGAGCCGAAGTCCATGCGCTCGCCGGAGGCGATCATCGCGGCGGTCCACCGGGAGATCTCGTCCCGGCTCATCCCGTTGAGCAGGATCGCCATCGCGAGGGCCGACATCTGCTCCTCGGCGACCACGCCGCGGGTGTAGGCGTCGATGACCCAGTCGATCTGCTCCGGGGCGAGCGGCTGCTTGTCGCGCTTGGCGCGGATGACGTCGACGGCGTCGAACTTCTCACTCATGCAAGGATCTTGCCAGGGCAGGGGAACCGGTCGTCACGCCGGTGCGTCAGTCCCATCGATGCCTCGACATCCACACCACGCACCGTCATCCAGGAGGGGAACATCATGAAGATCTTCACGCGCACCGCGGCCGCCGCCATGCTGGTCAGCATGCCGATCGCGCTCAGCGCCTGCGGCGGCAGTGGCGGGGGCAGCAAGCCGAGCAAGGACGAGGTGAAGGCCGGTTACGTCAAGGCGATCAAGAAGGAGGGCGGCAGCATGGCGTCCTCGGTGCCAGACGCCACCTTCAACAAGCTCGCCGACTGCATCTTCGACAAGAGCTACGACAAGGTCAGCGCCAAGACGCTCAACGCGATCAAGAGCGGCAACACCTCGGAGAAGATCGACTCCAAGGACGAGAAGACGCTGACCGACGCCACCGACAGCTGCAAGTCCACGGTGACGGCCCGCTGACGACCGTCCCGACATCGCCGGCGGAGCCGGTGCCGGCTGCGATGCAACCGGCACCGGCTCCGCTGCGTCCAACGGCCGGTCACGAACGTCCCGCGAAAGTGAGAACACCCATGCGCTCGATCACCCCCGCCTCGCTCGGCGCAGCCGCGGTGCTGCTCGTGCTGCCCGTCGGCCTGACCGGCTGCAGCTTCGGATCGTCGTCGGCGGACAAGGCGCCGGTCTCCTCGAGTGCTGCCGCTCCGTCGTCGCAGCCCTCCGCCGCGCCGGGCACGGGGTCCGGTGAGGCCGCCTCCGGCAAGCCCACCAAGGAGCAGGTGAAGACCGGGCTCAACGACTACTTCGTCGGCAAGGGTGTCCCGCGGGCGTTGATGAGCAACGTCGCCGACTGCGTCGTCGACGACGGCTACGACAAGTTCTCCGACACGACGCTGCGAGCGCTGCAGTCCGGGCAGATCGACAAGCTCAACCCGCTCGACGCGGCCACGCTCGCCTCGACCACCACGACGTGCCTGGCGAGGGGCGCGGGCAGCGCCGTGCCCAGCGTGAGCTGAGGCCGGTCAGTCGCCGGCGACGTGCTCCAGGTCGGCGGTGCCGAAGGCCTGCGGCAGCACCTGCTGCATTGTCCACACGCCCTCCGGCGTGCGCAGCTGACACTCGGGTCCGCCGTGTTCCCAGAGCAATTGGCGGCATCGGCCGCACGGCATCAGCGCCTCGCCCTGCGCGTTGACGCAGGACACCGCGACCAGCCGGCCACCGCCGGAACGCACCAGCTCGCTGACCATGCCGCACTCGGCACAGAGCGTCACGCCATACGCCGCGTTCTCGACGTTGCAGCCGGAGACGACCCGGCCGTCGTCGACCAGCCCGGCCACCCCCACCGGGAAGTGGCTGTATGGCGCGTACGCCGTCCGCATCGCCTCGATCGCCGTGTCGGTCAGCGCGTCCCAGTCGATCACCCGATCTCCCGGCACGCTCAGCCCTTCACGTAGGGCTCGCCGTCGGCGGCGGGTGCGCGCACCCGCCCGACGAGTCCGGCGACGGCGAAGATGGTGGCCAGGTAGGGCAGCATCTGCAGCAGGTTGGAGTCGATCTTGACCGGGGTCGCAAGCAGCGACAGCGCGGTCTGCAGGGCGCTGGCGAAGCCGAAGAAGATCGACGCGCCGAGCGCGCCGCGCGGTGTCCAGCGGCCGAAGATGAGCGCCGCGAGCGCGATGAAGCCCTGTCCGGAGGTCATGTTCTTGTTGAACTGCCCGACCGAGCCGATCGTGAGCGCGGCACCGGCGAGGCCGGCGATGCAACCGCCGAGGATGACGTTGCGGTAGCGCAGCCGCAGCACGTTGATGCCGACCGTGTCGGCGGCCTTCGGGTGCTCACCGACCGCCCGGGTGCGCAGGCCCCACCGGGACCGCAGCAGCATGACGTCGATGACGATCACGATGACGTACATCAGGTAGGTGATGATCGTCTGGTTGAACAGCAGCGAGCCGATGACCGGGATGTCGCCGAGCAGCGGGATCTTGATCGGGTTGAAGACCGACGGCTGGTTGGTGCTGGTGGCGTCGTTGGCCATGACCGCGTCATAGAGATAACCGGTGAGGCCGAGGGCGAAGGCGTTGATGACCACGCCGAGGATCACCTGGTTGACGGTGAACTTGATCGCGAAGACCGCGAGCAGCGCACCGGCCAGGCCGCCGATGACGACGGCCGCGAGCAGCCCGAACCAGTTGCTGGCGATGGTGCCGAAGAGCGCACCGGCGAACGCGCCGAAGAGCATCTGCCCCTCGATCGCGACGTTGATGACGCCGGTCTTCTCGCACATCAGGCCGGCCATCGAGCCGAGGATCAGCGGGGTCGCGAGGAAGAGCGTCTGCTGCAGCAGCGAGCCGACCTGCACCGACTGCTTGCCCTCGGTGCCGGCCCAGGTGAGGAACGCGACGATGAACAGCAGCGCGACCGCGATGCCGACGAAGCGCAGCGCCCGCTTGCCGAAGCCGCGCACGATCTGCACCGCGCCCAGCGCGATGATCACGATGCCGCAGGCGATGATCAGGCCCGTGCCGGGCACCGAGAAGGTCGGCACGGTGATGCCCGCGCCGGAGCCGTTGAGGTCGAACTTGGTCGACGACGAGCCGGCCGACTTGCCGAGCAGGACGGCGGTGACGAGGCCGACGACGACGATCGCGGCACCGATGCCGATGCGGCGGGACGGTGACATCGGCACCTCGACCAGGCGCTGGGTGACGACCTCGCCCGGCGCGACCTCGACCTGTTCGACGGAGTGCTGGCTCATCCGTTCCATCCCTTCGCGAGCACGGCGGAACCGCCTGCGGAGCTACGGCGCAACCGGAAGATCAACCGGATCAGACCGGGCGCGGCGATGAAGATGACGACGAGCGCCTGCAGCACCTGCACCAGGTCGGGCGGTGTCGACGTCGACGCCTGCAGTTGCCCGCTGCCGGCGGTCAGCGCGCCGAAGAGCAGACCCGCCCAGAGCGTGCCCCACGCGGTGCCGCGACCGAGCAGCGCGACGGTGATCGCGGTGAACCCGACGCCGCCGTCGACGCTCGCGGTCACCTGGTAGTTGTTGGCGCTGCCGAGGATCTGCGACACACCGGCGAGTCCGGCGAGCGCGCCCACCACGACCATCACCCAGATGTATGTCGAGGAGACACTCATCCCGGCGGTGCGTGCGGCGTCCTGGTTGGCGCCGACCGCGCGCACCCGGAAGCCGAACGTGCCGTACTTCAGCAGCCACCAGACGAACACCGTCGCGAGCACGGCGAGGACGAAGGAGAAGTTCACCCGCAGGTCGGAGCCGAACAGGTGCCAGAACTGCGCGTTGTCGTCGACCGTGCGCGAGACGGCCTGGCTGAACGGCGGCGCCTGGAACCACGTCTCGGTGAGCAGGAAGTTGACGAAGAACACCGCGATGTAGTTGAGCATGATGGTCGTAATGACCTCGTGCGCACCGGTTTTCGCCTTGAGCACGCCGGCGAGCGCGGCCCAGATCGCGCCACCGACGATGCCGCCGACGATCGCCACGACGATGTGGATGCCGGCGGGCAGGTCCCACGCGAAGCCGATGTAGCCGGCGAGGGCCGCCGACATCAGGATCTGTCCCTGGGCGCCGATGTTGAACAACCCGGCGCGGAACGCGAGCGTGACCGACAGACCGGCGAGGATCAGCGGGGTCGCGTAGACCAATGTCTCGGAGATGGGTGCCAGCTTCTGCCCGGCGTTCGGGTTGTAGATCGCGCCCTGGAAGATCGCCAGGTAGGCATCCCGGACGGCCCAGCCGGCGGCGTTGAAGGTGTCGGCCGGCGCGGCGGTGAAGTACTTCATCGCGTCGCGGGTCGGGCCGTCGGAGGCGATGATCAGGATCGCGCCGACGATCATCGCGCAGATGACCGCGAGCACGGTGACCACCGCGGGGTGGTCGCTGCGCAGGATCTGCGTGATCGTCTCGCGGGTGCGGTCGTCGCCGCTCTCCGCGCGCTTCAGCTCGGTGTCGCCCTGCACCGCCGACTGCTCGCCGGTCTCCTCGGCCTTGGGTTCGCGCTTGCTCAAGTCCGGCCCGTCGCCGCCGGTGCTCATGCTGTCTCCTTGGTTTCCGTCGAGGCCTGTCCAGCCATCAGCAGACCGAACTCCTCCGCCGACGCGGTGGGCGGGAGTTCGCCGATGATCTTGCCGCCGTACATCACCCCGACCCGGTCGGCGAGGCCGATGACCTCGTCGAGCTCGGTGCTGACCAGCAGCACCGCGGTGCCCTGGTCGCGTTCGGCGACGAGTCGCTTGTGCACGAATTCCTGTGATCCGACGTCGACGCCGCGGGTCGGCTGGGACACCACGAGCAGCTTGAGCGGTCGGGACATCTCCCGGGCCAGCACCACCTTCTGCTGGTTACCGCCCGACAGGGTGGACGCGGCCGCATCGGCACTTTGCGTGCGCACGTCGAACTCCTCGATGCGCTCGGTCGCGTTCTTGCCGATCGCGCCCAGGTTCAACGAGATTGCGCTGCCGAAGGGCTTCTCGTCATACGTGTCGAGGACGAGGTTCTCGGCGATGCTGAAGCTGCCGACGAGGCCGTCGTGCATGCGGTCCTCGGGCACGTAACCGACCCCGCGGGCGAGGATGTCGTCGGTGGAGGAGTCGGTGATGTCCGCCCCGTCCAGCCGGATCGTGCCGGCGGCGGGCTCGACCAGGCCGACGATCGCCTCGGTGAGTTCGGACTGGCCGTTGCCCTGCACACCGGCGATCGCGTAGATCTCGCCGGCCTTGACCTCCAGGCTCACGTCGTCGACCAGCACCTGCCCGGTCGGCGCCATCACCCGCAGGTTGTCGATGTCGAGCACGGTCTCGCCCGGCTGCGCCTCCGCCTTGTCGACCTGCAGCTGCACCGGGCGGCCAACCATCAGCGCGGCGAGTTCGGCGGCGGTGGCCGACGGCTCCGCCTGGCCGACGACCTTGCCGCGGCGGATGACCGTGATCGTGTCGGCGATCGCGCGCACCTCGCGCAGCTTGTGGCTGATGAAGACGATGGACGTGCCGCGCTCCTTGAGCGAGCGCATGACGTCCATGAGGTGGTCGGTCTCCTGCGGCGTCAGCACGGCGGTCGGCTCGTCGAGGATGAGCACCTTCGCGTCGCGCGCGAGCGCCTTGAGGATCTCCACGCGCTGCTGGATGCCGACCGGCAGGTCCTCCACGAGCACGTCGGGGTGGACCTCCAGGTGATAGTCCTGCGACAGCTGCCGCACCACCTTCTCGGCGCGCTTCTCATCCAACATGCCTGCGGCGCGGGTGTATTCGTCGCCGAGCATGACGTTCTCGGCGACACTGAGCACGGGCACGAGCATGAAGTGCTGGTGCACCATGCCGATGCCGGCGCGCATCGCGTCCCCCGGGCCGGAGAAGCGCTGCGGCACGTCGTCGATGAGGATCTCGCCCGCAGTCGGCTCGTAGAGCCCGTAGAGGACGTTCATCAGCGTCGATTTGCCGGCGCCGTTCTCGCCGAGCAGTGCGTGGATCTCACCCGGCTCGACGACCAGGTCGATCTGGTCGTTGGCCGTGAATGTGCCGAATCTCTTGGTGATCCCACGCAGTTCGAGCTTCACCGGTCGTCCTCCTCGGGGCGGTTTCGTCCTACACGCCTGCCGTCAAGTCAAACAGAACAGGCAGCAGGGTGGGCGCAGCGACCGCTGCGCCCACCCTGCTCACTACATCACTTCGGCTGGCTCGGCGAAGTGACCTTGATCTTGCCCGAGGTGATGTCGGCCTTGACCTGCTCGATCTCCTTCTTCAGCTCGGCCGAGACCTTGCCGTCGAAGTTGTGGTAGGGCGCGAGGCCGACACCGTCGTCCTTCAGGGTGCCGACGTAGTTGCCGGTCGGGAAGCTGCCGTCGGCGGCCGCCTTGAGGTAGGTCTCGACACCACCGGAGAGGTTCTTGGTGGCGCTGGAGATGAAGTACTGGCAGTAGTTGGCGGCGCTCTCGCAACCGTCGGTGTCGACCCAGATCAGGTTGAGCTTGCCGCCCGAGGCGGCAGCTGCCGCACCGGCGCCGAGGCCGGACGCGCCGGCGACCGGGAAGACGATGTCGGCGCCCTGGCTGACCATCGCCTGGGTGATCGACTTGCCCTTGTTCTGGTCGGTGAACGAGCCGGAGAAGGTGCCGCCCTTCTGGTTGGTCTCGTTCCAGCCGAGCACCTTGACGCTCTTGGACTTCTGCTTGTTGTAGTACTGGACGCCCTCCCAGAAGCCGTCCATGTAGATCGTCACCGGCGGGATCGACAGACCGCCCCAGGTGCCGACGGTGCCGGACTTCGTCATACCCGCGGCGAGGTAACCGGCGAGGAAGCCGGCCTGCGCGGTGTTGTACTCGATGCCGTACATGTTGGGCATGCCCTGGCCGGAGTTGTCGATCTCGGCGAAGTGCACCTTCGGGAACTGCTGGGCGGCCTTCTTCATCGCATCGCCCATGAGGCCACCGACACCGACGACGGTGTCGCAGCCGCCTTGCGCATATTTGGTCAGGTTGGGGGTGTAGTCGCTGCCCGAGTTGGACGGCACGTACTTCACCGAGATGTTCGGGTTGGCCTTGCTGGCGGCCTGCATGCCGGCCCAGGAGTTCTCGTTGAACGACTTGTCGTCGACGCCACCGGTGTCCAGCACCATGCAGGCGCTGAGCTTCTTGCCCGACGCGCTGCCCTGGCTGCCGCCCGCGGCCGACCCGCCGGAGTTCTGGGCGGGCTTGCTGCCGCACCCTGCCAGTGCCATTGCCGCCACGGCCCCCACGGCCGCAATCTTGATCACCGGACGCACGGTGTCTCCTTCGTCTAGTTCAAATGTTGCCGCGGCTGCCGGTGGGCTGCCGAGCCCGTGTGACGGACCGCTGCCGCAGGTCGCGGAGGTGGGCCAAGGCGCAAGGTTAGCGGCGTCACACCGGGGTTGTCTCCCGGATGTCGCCGGGCTGCGACCGAACCGTTATTAACTGCTCAGTAGCGCGGCCACCGCGAGCATTCGGGCGCCGGCGGCGATCGCCGCCTCGTCGATCACCAGGTCGCCCTGGTGGAGCTCGTAGGTGTGGCCTCCCGGGGTGCGCGTGCCGAGCCGGGCCATCGCCCCCGAGCAGCTCTCGAGCAGCCAGGCGAAGTCCTCACCGCCGAGCGACTGGCGGGTCGGCACCGCCGCGTCGTCGCCGAGCGCCGCCGAGCACGCCCTGCGCAGGAGCGCCACGGCCGACGGGTCGTTGACGACCGGCGGCACGCCGCGGATGTGCTGCACCCGCGCGCTCACCTGGTATGGCGCAGCGATCTCCTGCGCGAGGCGCTCCACCAGACCGTCGAGGCGACGCCATTCCTCGACGTCGAGGATCCGCAGGGTGCCGAGCGCGTGCCCGGTGGCCGGGATCACGTTCGCCGCGTTGCCCGCGTCGACCTGTCCCCAGACCAGGGCGACCCCGGCGCGCGGGTCGAGCCGGCGGCTGAGTGCAGCGGGCAGGTCGGTCAGCAGCTTCGCCAGGGCGAAGGTGAGATCCGCGGTCAGGTGCGGTCGTGAGGTGTGCCCGCCGGGCCCGGTCAGCGTCACGTCGATCGCGTCGCACGCCGCGGTGATCGGCCCGTCGGCGAGGCCGACCGTGCCGACGTCGATGCTCGGGTCGCAGTGGACGGCGAGCACCCGGTCCACGCCCTGCATGGCACCGGCGTCGACCAGGTCGTGCGCGCCGCCGGGCATCACCTCCTCGGCCGGCTGGAAGAGGAAGCGGACCGCGAGCCCCCGCTCGATCAGCGCCGGCTCGATGGCCTTGAGCGCGAGCGCCGCGCCGAGCACCACCGCGGTGTGCACGTCGTGGCCGCACGCGTGGCAGATGCCGGGCACCGTTGAGGCGTAAGGCAGTTCGCTGCGGTCGGGCACGGGCAGCGCGTCCAGGTCGGCGCGCAGCGCGACCCGGTGCTGCGGGTCCGGGGCGCCGACCTCCGCCACCAGGCCGGTGTGCGGCAGGTCGGTGACCGCGATGTCGTGCGCCCGCAGGGTGTCAGTCAGGAACGCCGTCGTCCGGGTCTCGGTGCGCGCGATCTCGGGGTTGGCGTGCAGGTCGCGCCGCCACAGCACGAGCTGCGGCACCAGACGGTCGACCTCGGCCAGCAGGGCTCGGGTCGTCGCCGTCGGGGTCGCAGGATCGGCTGCAAGATCGCTCACAAAATCTTGATGGTATGCCGCCACCCAGCACGCGCGTCGGGCGCGTCACTCACCGGACGGCCTCAACCGACGGCACTCACCGCACGACGAGCACGAGGAACGGCGACAGACCGCGCTCGGTCCGGCGTCCCCGCTCGGCGAGGATGTCGGTCGCCACCTCGCGGGTGGCCTCGTCGAGGGACGCGGCGCCGCGCCAGAGCACGAGGACGCCCGGCGTCGCGTCGACGTCGGTGAGCGAGTCCTCCAGCGCGTCCCAGTTGTCACCGAACCAGTCCGGCAGGTCGAAGGCACTGCGGCATACGGCCAGGAAGGCGGCCTTGTCGTGTGCGTCGCGGGTGTCGAGCTCGACGATCCGCCAGTCGTTTTCACGAGCGAGCCGCTCCGCGGCGGCCGCATCGCTCGTGCGGTGTATGCCGGAGCTCGCGCTCTCGATCAGACTCTGCACACCGGTCACTGGACGATCCTCCGGAAGCTGTCGTAGTGGTCGCTGGTGTAGTAGAGCGTGCCATCCTTGCCGGCGATGATCCGGCGCGCGCCGCGGTCCTTGGATCCCGGTGTCACCACTGTGTATTCGCGGTAATAGCCGGAGGGTTCGCGGGGCAGGATGCGCTCGCGGTTGCCGAAGACTGCGCCGTCCTGCCCGTAGGGGTAGGGACCGCCCTGGGCGATCAGGGCCATGGTCGCCCGCGCCTCGCGAGGCAGGTCGCCCGCGCGCACCGTCGGCAGGCCGTCACGCCGCCCGGAGTCGCTGGCTGTCGCCGGGAGGGTGCCGTGACTGCTCGACGCGTCGCTGCCCGAGGTGCTACCGAAGCAGCCGGCCAGCACACAGAGCAGCGTGATGAGCACGAGCAGCCCGAAGACTGCCGGGATGAAACCATCGCGAATCTGCTTGGCGCGCTGGAACATTCGGCCAGGCTAGCCGTTCCGGCCCAGGGACGGTCCGACGACACCGGCGAGTCCGGCACGAAGCTGCGGCGCACCGGGGTCATCGCAGGGTGTCACTGGAGGGCACGGTTGAGCTCGGCGACCAACGCGGGACCGCGGTAGATGAACCCGCTGTAGACCTGCACGAGCGAGGCACCGGCGTCGATCAGTGCCTTCCCGTCGTCGGCGGTCATCACTCCCCCGACACCGATCACGGGCAGCTGCGAGCTCTGCGCCACGCGGCCCACGACATAGCGCGCCCGCCGGGTGAGGGGAGCGCCGGACAGTCCGCCCGCCTCGTCGGCGAGGGGCAGGTCCCGCCCGGCGATGCCGTCACGGCTCAGCGTGGTGTTGGTCGCGATGATGCCGCTGGCGTCGGCGCGCTGGGCGACCTCGAGCACGTCGTCGATGGCCTCGTCGGTGAGGTCGGGCGCGATCTTGACGAAGATCGGGGTGCCGCTGCGCTCGGTGGTGGCGACGACGAGTTCGGCGAGCAGTTCGGCGAGCGGCTCTTTGTCCTGCAGGGAGCGCAGCCCGGGCGTGTTGGGACTGGAGACGTTGACCGCGAAGTAGTCGGCGTAGTCGTCGAGCGCGGCGAGGCTCGCGAGGTAATCGGCGGTCGCCTCCTCGACCGGGGTGGCCTTGGTCTTGCCGATGCTCACCCCGACCGGGATGCCGATCGGGCCGGCCTGCTTCAACCGCTCGGCGAGAGCCTGCGCGCCGTCGTTGTTGAAGCCCATCCGGTTGATGATCGCGTCGCTGCCGCGCAGCCGGAAAAGCCGCGGCTGCGGGTTGCCGGGCTGCGCCTGCGCGGTGACCGTGCCCAGCTCGACGTGCCCGAATCCCAAGTGTTCCCAGGCCTTCACACCGACGCCGTTCTTGTCGACGCCGGCCGCAAGCCCGACCCGTCCGGGGAAGGTGACGCCGGCCACCTCGACCGGCTTCGTCGCGACCCGGAGCGCACGGTCCAGGGCGCGCAGCGCCGTCGGTCGCTCGCCGAGCTGCTCCATGCGGGACAGCGTCGCGTGGTGCGCGGCTTCTGCGTCTCCCCCGCCGATGCGGAACAGCGTCGGCCGGACGGCCGCGCGGTAGCTTGCGTCGAGCACACGGGTCCGCAGGTCCATGCGCGCGAGTTTACGGATCAGTCGTCAGGTCAGGTCTGCCCGGCCGTCGGCCTTGAGGCGTTGCACGACCCGCTTGACGTCCTGCGCGCGGGCGCGGGTGGTGACCAGCACCGCGTCGGAGGTGTCGACGACGATGATGTCCTCGACTCCCAGCGTGACCACGACCCGGCCGGAGCGCGGCGCGATGACGCCGGTGGTCTCCTGTGCCACGACATACTCGGGCTTGCCGAGCACCTTGACGCCGTCGGCGGATTCGGAAAGCAGGGAGGCGAGCGAGTCGAAGTCGCCGACGTCGTCCCAGTCGAACTCGCCCGGTATGACGGCCACCCGCCCGTCGGCGGCCGCGGGCTCGGCGATGGCCTTGTCGATCGCGATCTCGGTGAGGCGTGGCCACAGCTCGGTCAGCCGCAGCGGGTTGCCGGCGATGGCCCGCAGGTCGGCCGCGAGCCCGGGCTGATATTGGTCGAGCATCTCCAGCAGCGCGGTCGCCTTGAAGACGAACATGCCTGCGTTCCAACGGTAGTCGCCGCTGTCGAGGTAGGACTGCGCGGTCGTGGCGTCCGGCTTCTCGACGAACGACTCGACACCGTGCGCTCTCGGAGCGCCCTGCACATCGAGCTCCGACCCGAGTTTGATGTAGCCGAATCCGGTTGCCGGGCTTGTGGGTTCGATGCCGATCGTGACGAGCATCCCGGTCTGGGCGACCGCCACCGCCTCACGGACGCTGCGGCGGAACGACTCGTCGTCGCGGATCACATGGTCGGCCGCGAACGAACCGATGATGGCGTCGGGGTCACGCTGCGCGAGGATCGCGGCGGCGAGGCCGATCGCGGGCATCGACTCCCGCGGTGACGGCTCGACCAGCAACGAGTCGATGCCGAGGTCGGGCAGCTGCTCGCGCACCTCCTCGGCGTGCCGCAGGCCGGTGACGATCAGCAGGCGCTGCTCGGAGAGGGGCGCCAGCCGGTCCACGGTCCCCTGCAGCAGCGACCAGCCGGATCCGGTCAGGTCGTGCAGGAACTTCGGGGAGCCGGATCGGGAAAGCGGCCACAGCCGGGTGCCCGATCCTCCCGCTGGAATGACGGCCCAGAAACCGTCGATCGGCCCCTCCGAGATCTCAGACATGGGGCTGACGTTAAACCATGACGTTCATATGACGCTCACTGGACCGGCCGACTGCGGTTCACCGCGATTCCACCCGTCACGCCGACGCTGAGGGTCGTGCGAGTAGCGATCGTGACCGAGTCGTTCCTGCCGACCCTCAATGGCGTGACCACGAGCGTGTGCCGAGTGCTCGACCATCTGGCCGACACCGGGCACGAGGCGATGGTCGTCTGCCCCGGCCCCGCGCCGGCGGCATACCGCGGATTCCCGGTCCGCACGGTGCGCGGCGTCACCGTCCGCGGCTTCCGGGTCGGCGTCCCGACCTTCGAACTGGAGCGGATCCTCGCCGACTACGCGCCCCAGGTCGTGCACGCGGCATCACCCTTCGGGCACGGCGCCCGCGGGCTCGCCGCCGCGCGCAACCTCGGGCTGCCGTCGGTCGCGGTCTACCAGACCGACATGCCCACCTACCTCGCGCAGCACGGCGGACCGATCTCCGGCGGCGTCGAACGGGCCACCTGGCGCTGGCTGCGCCACCTGCACTCGCTCGCCGACATCACGCTCGCGCCGAGTTCGACCACGCTGCAGGAGCTGAACGACCACGGCATACCCCGCACGGCGCTCTGGGGTCGCGGCGTCGACACCGTGACCTACCACCCGGACCGCCGCTTCGAGGAAGAGGTCGCCGACCTGCGCCGGTGCGTCGCCCCGCACGGCGAGACCGTCCTCGGGTATGTCGGGCGGCTCGCGCCCGAGAAGGAGATCCACCGGCTCGCCGAGGTCGCCGACCTGCCGCACACCTCGATCGTCATCGTCGGCGACGGCCCCTCGCGCGACCGGCTCGAGCGGCTGCTGCCGAAGGCGCACTTCCTCGGCTTCCGCGAGGGCCTCCCGCTGGCCCAGGCCTATGCGGCGCTCGACCTGTTCGTGCACACCGGCTGCCACGAGACATTCGGGCAGACCCTGCAGGAGGCGATGGCGGCCGGCCTGCCGGTGGTCGCACCCGCGGCCGGTGGCCCGCTCGACATCGTCAAGCCGGGCGTCACCGGTCTGCTCTTCGACCCCGAGCGCGACGGCGCGCTGCGCCAGGCGGTGGGCAGCCTCGCCGCCGACGAGTCGATGCGCACCCGCATGGGCGCGAGCGGCCGCCGCAAGGTCGAGCAGCGCAGCTGGGCGTCGGTCGTGGACCAGTTGCTCGACTTCTACGCGGACGCGATCAACCCGGCATACGCCCGCCGCGTCGCCTGACCGCCCGCCTCACCCCCGCCCCTCACGCTCAGCAAAAGTCGACCCTCGGCATACCGACACGCCGCAATCCGCCCGATCGGCGGCGTGTTCGTATGCCGAGGGTCGACTTTTGACGGGCCGGGCGACGGAGCGGCTCGGGCCCCCTGTGGACAACGCCCGACGGCCGATCCGGAAATCGCCGATGCTCGGACGGATGACGCATCCGTTCGACGACCGCCGACCGTTCCGGCCGGCCGACGCGAAGTCCGCCGGCATCACCAGGGCGCAACTCGTCGGCGACGACTACCAGCGAGTCTTTCGTGGCTGTTTCGTGGCGACCGGCCAGGACTTCAACCTGCTCACCAGGATCCACGCCGCGCTCGCACTCGTCCCGATGTCGTATGGCGTGAGTCATCACACCGCCGCGTCGCTCTGGGGCGCCACACCGCCCGAGAGCGCGGACGTGCACCTCGCCGTTCCGCACAAGGTGCGCTGCGAGATCCCCGGCATACGCGTGCACAGATATCGCAAGCCGCCAAAAATGGTGCACCGCAATGGGATTGGACTCACCACACCCTTGGGCACCTATCTCGATCTGGCGTCCTTCACCGAGTTGGTGCCACTCGTCGTGCTCGGTGACTCGCTCGTTCGCCATTGCGCACTCACCCCCGCCGATCTGGTCGCCGCCACCACCGGGCACGAAGGCGGTCGCGGCATCCGGCTGGCCCGCCGGGCGGCGACCCTGGTGCGCGGCAACGTCGACTCGCCGCGGGAGACGATGCTGCGGCTGTTGCTCGTGCTCGGCGGTCTGCCCGAACCGGTCGTCGATCACCGCATCCACGCCGCCGACGGCAGCCTGCTCCGCCGGCTCGACCTGGCCTATCTCGAGCAGTTGCTCGCCGTGGAGTACGACGGCCGGCACCACATCGAACGCACCGGCCAATGGCACGGCGACATTCTGCGGCGCGAGGAGTTCGAGCAAGCCGGCTGGCGGTTCGTGGTCATCACGTCACCGGACATCTGGCGCACTCCCGGCGCAACCCTCGACCGGGTCGGCACCGCCCTCCGCGAGCGCGGCGTCGTGCTCCCGCGGCGCACCGACGCGTGGCGCGCGCATTTCCCCGACCGACGCGGCCTGGCCGGCTGACCCGGCATACCCGCGCGAGACGCTCGGCAAAAGTCGACCCTCGGCATACAGACGCGCCGCGAAACCGAGGTCTCGCGGCGCGTTGTTATGCCGAGGGTCGACTTTTGACGGAGCCGGGGCGCCCGAACGTGCCCACCGAGCCGTCGGAGCCGACCGAGCCCCACCGAGCCCGTCGGAGCCCGGCCCGACCCGCCCCAGCCGGCCGTATGCCGTCAGCGGGTCAGCGCTTGGCCTTCATGAAGTCCCGGTTGAGCTGGTTGATCACGTCGAGCGGGATCTCCTTGGGGCACGCGGCCGAGCACTCGCCGAGGTTCTGGCAGCCGCCGAAGTCCTCCGCGTCGTGCTGGCCCAGCATCTTCACCACGCGGGCGTCGCGCTCGGCCTGCCCCTGCGGCAGCTCACCGAGGTGGGTGATCTTGGCGCCGAGGAAGAGCATGCCGGAGGCGTTGGGGCACGCCGCGACGCAGGCGCCGCAGCCGATGCAGGTCGCGGTGTCGAAGGCGCGGTCGGCCTTCTCCTTGCGCACCTGCAGGTTGTTGGCCTCGGGCGCGGCTCCGGTGTTGACCGACACGTAGCCGCCGGCCTGGATGACGCGGTCGAACGCCGAGCGGTCGACGATGAGGTCGCGCACCAGCGGGAACGCCTTCGCGCGCCACGGCTCGATGGTGATCGTGTCGCCGTCGGAGAAGGACCGCATGTGCAGCTGGCAGGTGGTGGTGACCTCGGGGCCGTGAGCCTCGCCGTTGATCATCAGCGAGCACATGCCGCAGATGCCTTCGCGGCAGTCGGAGTCGAACGCCACGGGTTCCTCGCCCTTGGCGTTGAGCTGCTCGTTGAGCACGTCGAGCATCTCCAGGAACGACATGTCCTCGGAAATGTCCGAGACCGGGTAGGTGACCATCTCACCCGGTGCCTCCGGTCCGGCCTGTCGCCAGATCTTGAGCGTCAGATTCACTTGTAACTCCGTTGCTTCAGCTCGATGGCCTTGTAGATCAGGTCTTCCTTGTGCAGCACCGGGGCGCCGGGCGCGCCGCTCGGCTCGCCCGCGAACTCCCAGGCCGCGACATAGAGGAAGTGTTCGTCGTCGCGCAGCGCCTCGCCGTCCTCGGTCTGGCTCTCCGCGCGGAAGTGACCGCCGCACGACTCACGCCGGTGCAGCGCGTCGATGCACATCAGCTCACCGAGCTCGAGGAAGTCGGCGACCCGGCCGGCCTTCTCCAGCGACTGGTTGAGCGTTTCGGCGCTGCCGAGCACCCGCACGTTGCGCCAGAACTCCTCGCGCAGCGAGCGGATCAGGTCGATCGCCTTGCGCAGGCCCTCCTCGGTGCGCTCCATGCCGCAGTACTCCCACATGATGTGGCCGAGCTCGCGGTGGAAGGAGTCGACCGAACGCTCACCGTTGATCGACAGCAGCGTGTCGATCCGGGACTTGACCGACTCCTCGGCCTCGCGCACCTCGGGGGCGTCCGGCGCGACCGGCTCGAACGGGCCCTGCGCGAGGTAGTTGCGGATAGTGTTCGGGAGCACGAAGTAGCCGTCGGACAGGCACTGCATCAGGGACGAGGCGCCGAGGCGGTTGGCGCCGTGGTCGGAGAAGTTGGCCTCGCCCACGGCGTACAGGCCGGGGATCGTGGTCTCCAGGTCGTAGTCGACCCAGAGTCCGCCCATCGTGTAGTGCACCGCCGGGTAGATGCGCATCGGCACCTCGCGCGGGTCCTCCCCGGTGATGCGCTGGTACATGTCGAAGAGGTTGCCGTACTTCTCGTCGATCGCCTCGCGGCTCATCCGCGACAGCGCCGAGGCGAAGTCGAGGTAGACGCCGCGGCGGAAGTCGCCGACCAGCGGGCCGACGCCGCGACCGTCGTCGCACATGTACTTGGCCTGACGCGAGGCGATGTCACGCGGCACCAGGTTGCCGAACGCCGGGTAGATCCGCTCCAGGTAGTAGTCGCGGTCCTCCTCGGGGATGTCGCGCGGGTCCTTGTCGGCGTCCTCGCGGTTCTTCGGCACCCAGATGCGGCCGTCGTTGCGCAGCGACTCGCTCATCAGGGTCAGCTTGCTCTGGTGGTCGCCGCTCACCGGGATGCAGGTCGGGTGGATCTGCGTGTAGCAGGGGTTGCCGAAGTAGGCGCCCTTGCGGTGCGCGCGCCAGGTGGCCGTGACGTTGCAGCCCATCGCGTTGGTCGACAGGAAGAAGACGTTGCCGTAGCCGCCGGAGGCCAGCACGACCGCGTCGGCCAGGTGGGTCTCGATCTCGCCGGTGACCATGTCGCGCGCGATGATGCCGCGGGCCTTGCCGTCGACGACGATGACCTCGAGCATCTCGTGCCGGGTGAACTGCTCGACGGTGCCGGCGGCGACCTGCCGCTCCATCGCCTGGTAGGCGCCGATCAGCAGCTGCTGACCGGTCTGGCCGCGGGCGTAGAAGGTGCGGGCCACCTGCACACCGCCGAACGACCGGTTGTCGAGCAGGCCGCCGTAGTCGCGGGCGAACGGCACGCCCTGCGCGACGCACTGGTCGATGATGTTGTTGGCGACCTCCGCCAGCCGGTAGACGTTGTCCTCGCGGGAGCGGTAGTCACCGCCCTTCACGGTGTCGTAGAAGAGCCGGTAGACCGAGTCGCCGTCGTCGTTGTAGTTCTTCGCGGCGTTGATGCCGCCCTGCGCCGCGATCGAGTGCGCGCGGCGCGGGCTGTCCTGGTAGCAGAAGGACTTCACCTGGTAGCCGGCCTCGCCGAGCGTGGCGGCGGCCGACGCTCCGGCCAGGCCGGTGCCGACGATGATGACCGACAGCTTGCGCCGGTTGGACGGGTTGACCAGCTTGTTGTCGAACTTCGCCGCGGTCCACTTGTCCTCGATGGGACCTTCGGGGGCCTTGGTGTCCTTGATCGGCGCGCCGAGACGGTAGAGGTCGTCGATGAGTTCAGCCATGTTGGGCGTTCCTTACTTGATTCCGCCGAAGAGGATGGCCAGCGGCGGTATGACGAAGCCGACGGCCACGACCAGTGCCACCACGGTGGCCGTGGTCTTGGCGATCTTGCGAGCGCGCGCGGTCGGCGTGAAGCCGAGCGTCTGCGCGGCGCTCCAGATGCCGTGGTGCAGGTGCATGCCGAGCGCGAGCATCGCCAGCACGTAGATCAGCGTCAGCCACCACACCTGGAAGCTGTGCACGACCAGCATGTAGGGGTCGTCCTTGATCGCGGGCCCGTTGCCGCCGTCGCCGACGTTGATCTTGGGGTTGGTGAACTGCAGGATGTGCCAGATCACGAAGAGCAGCAGGAAGAGGCCACCCCAGCGCATCCATTTGCTCGAGAACGACTGCGCGACCGACTTCTTGGCGACATACCGCTGCGGGCGGGCCGCCTTGGCGCGCTTCCACAGCTGGGCCGCGGAGTAGACGTGCAGCACGAGGCTGATGCCGAGCACGACCTCGAGGATCGTGAGCAGCCCGTGCCGCGGGAGCATCGGCTCGCCGATGGTGCGCAGGTGTTCGGAGTACTCGTTGAACGCCTGGTGCCCGTCGAACAACTTGAAAAGGTTGCCGTACATGTGGGCCAGCACGAAGAGCACGAAGATGACGCCGGTGACCGCCATGAGGGTCTTGAGGAAGACGGTGCTTCCGGCTTTGCCGGTGCGCGGCGGCTTGGAGACGGTTGAGGTTGCCACGATCTTCAGATTACGCCGGAAAGTACCTTGACATCGAAAGAAGGTCCACCTAAGTGGCGTGGGTCACATCCGCCGCGGGTGCGGTCAACGGCCGGCGAAGCCGAAGGTCTCCACCGGGCGCCACACCTGATCGTCGCCGTGCTCGTAGAGATCGAAGCCGGAAACCTCGAAGGTGCAGTGGTATGACGCCAACTCGTCGAACGCGCGGTCCAGCGCGGCATCGTCGAGACCGTGCGCGATGGTGACGTGCGGGTGGTAGGGGAACTGCAGTTCGCGCTCGACCGGCCCGGACCGCACCGCCTGCTCGAGGCGCTCGCAGCTGGCGATGCCCTCCGCCACCGCGACGAAGACGACGGGTGACAGCGGCCGGAACGTGCCGGTGCCGCGCAGCGTCATCCGGAAGGGTTGTGCGTCCTTGGCGACCCGCACCAAGTGTTCGCGCAGCCGCTCCAGCTGATCCGCCTCGACCTCGGTGGGCGGCATCAGCGTCACGTGCGGCGGCACCGCGTCGGCGAGCGGATCGCCGACATCGCGGCGCGCCTGCTGCAACTGGCCGCCGTACGGCGGCGGGATCGGGATCGACACCCCGATGGTGCTCATCGGGCGATGCTCACTTCCGGCTCACCTCTGCGCGTACTTCCAGGCTCACTCCGACGCTCACTTCTGCGTCACCGACGGCAGGAATCCGACTGCGTCATAAGCGCGTTCGAGCACGCCGGCGGCAACCGACCGGGCCCGCTCGGCGCCGCGGGCGAGGATGCGGTCGAGTTCGGCGGGGTCGGCGAGCAGTTCGTCGACGCGCGCCTTGAACGGCGCCTGCACGAGCGCGACCTGCTCGGCCACGTCGGTCTTGAGCGCGCCGTACTTGTTCTCCCCCGCGTAACGCTCGACGAGGGCGTCGATCGACTCGCCCGACAGCGCCGAGTGGATGCGCAGCAGGTTGGCGATGCCGGGCTTGGCCTCCGGGTCGAACCGCACGGAGTTGTCGGTGTCGGTAACGGCCGACTTGAGCTTCTTGGTGTTCACCTTCGGCTCGTCGAGCATCATCAGATTGCCGTTCTGGTTGGCCGCCGACTTGCTCATCTTGGCGGTCGGCTCCTGCAGCGACATGATCTTGGCCGTCTCGCCGGGGATGTGCGCCTCGGGGATGACGAAGGTGTCGCCGTAGCGCGCGTTGAAGCGCTGCGCGAGGTCGCGGGTCAGCTCCAGGTGCTGGCGCTGGTCCTCACCGACCGGCACCGCGGTGGTGTCGTAGAGCAGGATGTCGGCGGCCATCAGCATCGGGTAGGTGAACAGGCCGACGTTGGTGCCCTCCGCGCCGCGCTGGCCGGCCTTGTCCTTGAACTGCGTCATGCGCGCCGCCTCGCCATACCCGGTGATGCAGTTGAGCACCCAGGCCAGTTGCGAGTGCTCGGGCACGTGGGACTGCACGAACACCGTCGAGACATCCGGGTCGATGCCGCCGGCGAGATACTGCGCGGCGGTGACGCGGGTGCGCCGGCGCAGTTCCTCGGGCGCCGGACCGACGGTGAGCGCGTGCTGGTCGACAACGCAGAAGAAGGCGTCGAAGTCACGCTGCATGCGCACCCAGTTGACCTGGGCGCCGAGGTAGTTGCCCAGGTGCAGCGAGTCGTGCGTCGGCTGCATGCCCGACAGGATTCGCGGGGTGGCGGATTGGTCGCTCATGGAATTGTCGTGCTCTCCTCGTCGGTCGACTCCGGCGGCGATTCTCTCACCACGGCCGTATGCCGCCGACGCCCCGGGTGGCTGCGGTGGGCGCGCCCCGGTGTTTGAACGTGTTTAGATATGGGGAAAGTGCCGCAAACCGAGCGGAGGAGGGCTGATGCTGGCTCGTCAGCGTCAGGAGCTGATAGCGCAGGCCGTGCAGGAGCACGGCGGAGTGCGGGTGTCGGAATTGGTCGCCGACCTCGGCGTCAGCGACATGACCATCCGCCGCGACATCGAAGCGCTCGCCCACAAGGGCCTGGTGCGCAAGGTGCACGGCGGCGCGACGCAGGCCGACCGCAGCGCGGACGAACCCGGTTTCACCGCCAAGTCGGAGATGAACCCGGTGCAGAAGTCGGAGATCGCGCGGACGACGGCGAGTCTGATCTCACCCGGATCGTCGGTCGCGGTGTCCGCCGGCACGACGGCGTACGCCGTGGCGCAGGAGCTGCGCCCGATCAAGCGGCTCACGGTCGTCACCAACTCGCCGCGGGTCGCGGAGTTGCTCTACGACCCGGAGGACCACGACCGGCTGGTGGTGCTCACCGGCGGCGTGCGCACGCCGTCCGACGCGCTCGCCGGGCCGGTGGCCAACCAGATGCTCGCCGACGTCCACGTGGACACGCTGATCCTCGGGGTCCACGGCATCGACCTCGAAGCAGGCCTCACGACGCCCAATCTGCAGGAAGCACAGACCAATCGGGCCCTGATCAAGTCGGCCAAGCGGATCGTGGTCGTGGCCGACCAC
Organism: Flexivirga aerilata; assembly: GCF_013002715.1. Lineage (NCBI taxonomy): Bacteria > Bacillati > Actinomycetota > Actinomycetes > Micrococcales > Dermacoccaceae > Flexivirga > Flexivirga aerilata. Next base: position 150,201 of record NZ_JABENB010000002.1, on the reverse strand, counting down.
AGCAAGTGGGGCATCATCGGGCTGTCCACGATCGCGACGCTCGACAAGGTCGACACCCTCGTCACCGACGCCGAACTCGACGAACGCGCGCGCCGGGAGATCAGCAAGAACGGCATCAACCTCATCGTCGCGCAGCGGTCGAGCTGACTCTGCCGGCAGTCAGCCGCAGATCCCGAGTGCCAGGACGTTCGCCGTCGCCGAGTCGTCGCCCGGGTACGTGTCCGACGAGGTGACGCTGAGCGTCAGGCTCGCCAATGCTGATGTCGTGGTGACGGTGAGGGTGTAGGTCCCGGCCGGGATGTTCGCCTTCGGGGTGAACACCGTGTTGGACTGGCTCGCGGTCACGTACGGCAGCAGCGTCCTGCCGACCGTCGACCTCAATCTCAGCCCGCTGCTGGCCTGGGTGAAGACCGACGTCGCGGGCACCGACATGTTCGTCACCTGGATCGTGAACGCGACCCGTGGTGAACGGGTCGACCGGCGACACAGGCGTCGGAGATCGCGATGTTCAGCGCGGAGGTGCACGAGGGTACGACGACTCAGCTCCGCACCGGCGACCACAGCAGCTTGAACCCGCGGACCGGACCGCGCCACGGGCTCCGGGCACGCTGACCAGCTTGGACTAGTGGCCGGATGCCCCGTATCGTGACGACCGTACGGACGCGGCTCCATCGCAAAACGCGGATGACGAAGGGGTTTGGATGACAACCACCGCTCGGCCGAGTCGACGCACCCTGGCTAAGGGTGCCGCCTGGGCGACGCCTATTCTCATGATCAGCACGCCCGCCGTCGCCACGACCGCCTCCGGCAACTGCGTATCCACCTGCCCGACGATGGCGTTCGGCGCCAACTGGTCCGCCACCCGGACCAGTGGTTGCTGGCAGAGTGGCTCGACTCTCGACGGCCCTGGGACGTTGAACTACGGCGGACGGACCCTGGACAACGCGATCGGTGAGTCGCGCGACCCCTACTCACAATCCGGTTGCGGCGTCCTGGGCTGCAGTTGCCGCTCCTCGACGACACCGTACGTTTGGTACAGCACCAGCATCTGCCTCCGCGGCGGCGTCAACTACACCTTCACCGCCCAAACGATAGCCCTCACCACGAACACGGTGACACAGACGCTGACACCGCAGATTCTCTCGTCCACGGGCACCGTGCTGGTCAACGGCACCACCTTCGACAGCACGGCATCGAGCGGCACCGTGAGTCTCAGCTACCAACCCACGGCGACCGGGTCCTACACCTTCCGATACCAGTGGAGTTTTGCCTCGCTTGGCACCTCGACCTCCGACGACATCGCCGTACAAGCCCCCACGGTGGCCGCCGACGGCGCCGCGTGCTGATCTGAGGTCACGCTAGCCTCGGCGCGTGCCCGAGACCACGTCGCCCGATCCGCAGCCTGATCCCACTGACCACCTCGTCACCCGCAGTCACACCCTGACGACCCCGTCGGGCCCGCTGGCCTACACGAGCACGTCCGGCACGGTCGTGCTGCGCGACGACAAGATCGAGGACGGCGTCTGGCAGGGGCGCAAACCCACCGCACGGGTGGCGATCACCGCCTACACCCTCGACGACGCCGAGCCGCACGACCGGCCGGTGACCTTCGCCTTCAACGGCGGGCCGGGCAGCTCCAGTCTCTGGCTGCACATGGGCCTGCTCGGTCCGCGACGGGTGGTGATGGGCGACGCAGGAGACCTGCTCCCACCGCCCTACGACCTGACCGACAACCTCGAAACCCTGCTCATCGCAAGCGATCTGGTCTTCATCGACCCGGTCTCGACCGGTCAGTCACGGGTCGTGGAGGGTGGCAAACCGAAGGACTTCCACGGCTTCACCGCCGACATCGAGTCGGTGGGCGAGGTCATCCGGCAATGGGTGACCGCGCAAGGGCGATGGCTGTCCCCGAAGTTCATCGCCGGCGAGTCCTACGGCACCACCCGCGCGGCCGGCCTCGCGCAATACCTGCAGACCGATCACGCGATGTACCTCAACGGGCTCATCATGATCAGCAGCGTGCTCAACTTCGGCACCGCCAACTTCGAGCACGGCAATGACCGCGCGCACGTGCTCTACCTGCCGTTCTACGCCGCGACCGCGCACTACCACGGCAAGCACGGGGACCGGCCGCTCGCGGAGGTGCTCGCCGAGGCCGAGGCGTATGCCGAGCGCGACTATCCCTGGGTGCTGTCCCGCGGCAACCGCCTCACCGAAACCGAGCGCGCAGAAGCGGTTTCGACGATCGCCCGGCTCACTGGCCTGACCGAGGACTACGTCGACCGCGCCGACCTGCGCATCGAGCACTGGCGCTACTTCGGGGAGCTGCTGCGCGACGAAGGCAGCACAGTCGGTCGCCTGGACTCGCGCTTCACCGGCCCCGCCGCCAGCCGCATCGCCGAGTCGATGGACGCCGACCCCTCCATGGACGCGATCTCCGGCCCCTACGCCGCCGCGTTCCAGCACTACCTGCACGCCGACCTCGGCGTGACCGACGGCGAGGTCTTCCGGGTCTTCGGCAAGGGCGTCGGGGAGGAGTGGAGCTTCAAGGAGTTCGAGAACTCCCCCGTCTACGTGATCGACCGGTTGTCCCGTGCGATGCGCCAGAACCCTTCACTGGCAGTGCATTTCGCCTACGGCTACTACGACGGTGCGACGCCCTACTACTGCGCGCAGGACGACGTTGCCCGCCTGGCACCCGAGCTGCTGCCGCGCCTGGAGCACAAGTTCTACGAGGCGGGACACATGACCTACGTGCACCAGCCGAGCCGCGTGCAGCAGAGCGCCGACCTGATCGACTTCGTCCGGCGCAACAGCGGACGAAATCAATCACGTCAGGCCGGATCCGCCTCCGGCTGATCGGTTTTCGGCGCCAGCTGCCCCACCAGCGGCACGACGTCGGCGATCGACTCGACGACCCGGGTCGGCACGAACGGGTGCCGCTCGACCTGCTCCGGCCGGGTCGACCCGCTCAGCACCAGGATCGTCCGCAGACCCGCCTCGAGACCGCTCACGATGTCGGTGTCGATGCGGTCGCCGATCATCACGGTCGTCTCGGAGTGCGCGTCGATGCGGTTGAGCGCGCTGCGCATCATCAACGGGTTGGGTTTGCCCACGTAGTAGGGCTCGACGCCGGTCGCCTTGGTGATCAGCGCGGCGATCGCGCCCGTCGCCGGCAGCGACCCCTCGGTCGACGGGCCGGTCGCGTCCGGGTTGGTCGCGATGAAACGGGCGCCGCCCTCGATCAGCCGGATCGCCCGCGTGATCGCCTCGAAGGAGTAGGTGCGGGTCTCCCCCAGCACCACGTAGTCGGGGTCGCGAGAGGTCATGATGTAGCCGACGTCGTGCAGCGCGGTCGTGAGGCCGGCCTCGCCCAGCACGTATGCCGAGCCGTTCGGGCGCTGCTCGTCGAGGAACTGCGCGGTCGCCATCGCCGAGGTCCAGATGGCCTCCTCCGGCACGTCGATCCCACTGGCCAGCAACCGGGCCCGCAGGTCGCGCGGGGTGTAGATCGAGTTGTTGGTCAGCACCAGGAAGCGGAGCTGCCGCTCCTGCAACTGCTGCAGGAACTCGGCCGCACCGGGGATCGCGTGCTCCTCGTGCACCAGCACGCCGTCCATGTCGGTGAGCCAGCAATTGACCGGCCTGCGATTCGTCATACCGACATCTTCCACGACCGCGGCCGTCAGGCAGGTGCCGACCGGCCGAGGTCGTCGACCAGCGCCCGCATGCGGGCCGCGAACGTCTGCGGGGAGAACTGCTCCGCGTGCCGGCGGATGCGCTCCTCGTCCCAGTCGACCGCGAGCGCGCGCTGCACCGCGGACGCGATCGCCGCCGGGGTCGGTTCGTCGAAGAACAGCCCGGTCTCCCCCTCCACCACCGTGTCGAGGTAGCCCCGCGCCCGCAGCGCGATCGTCGGGGTGCCGAAGACCGCCGCCTCGACCGGCGTGAGACCGAAGTCCTCGAGGCTGGCGGCGACCAGCGCCCGGGCTGCCGCGTAGAGCCAGCGCAACTGTGCGTCGTCGATGTCGGACAGCAACGTGACGTTCGCCGGCAGCAGCTGCTCGATCGCCGCCCGCTCCGGACCGGCGCCGACGATCACCAACCGGTAAGGGGTGCCGCGGAACGCCTCGACGACGCGGTCGACGTGCTTGTAGGGCATCAGCCGCGACACCAGCAGGAAGAACTCGCCGTCGACGCCGTCGGGCCGCGATCGCACCCCCTCCGGGTCGACGCCGTATGGCGGGGACAGCACCTCCGCGTCGATCCCGTAGATCGCGCGCACCTCCGCCTGCACCGCCCGGGAGTTGACCACGTAGCGATCTGCGCGCTGCGCGGCCCACCGGTCCCAGCGGCGCAGGATCGGCCGAAACGCCAGCAACGACAACGTCATCGGCGACTTCCAGGACAGACCGCCGAAGTAGGCGCCGGTCTGGTAGAGCCAGCGCGCCGGCGAGTGGCAGTAGACGACGCTGCGGCCCGAGACGCGGAACGCGTGCGCCCAGCCGCTCGTCGACAGCACGCTGACGTCGGCGTCGACCCGGGTCAGCGGTGCGACGAACGGCAGGAACGGCGACGACCGGCGATGGTGCTCGCGGAAGGTCCGGACCCGGTTGAGCGCACCCGCCCGCATCGGCAGCGACCGGAAGCCCGGAAAGGACCCGGAGGGTTCGTAGAGCATCGTGTGCACGGGCGCACCGGGGAACGCCTCGGCGATCGCCATCGCGACGTGCTCCGCGCCGCCGCGCTGGGTGACGTAGTCGTGGCCGATCGCCACCGGGGGCCGGCCGCGGGTCGCGGCCCCTCGCCATACCTCGGCGAGCTGGTCGGCGCTGCGCTGGATCGTGAACCTCCGTTGCACGTAGTCGTGTGCCCGCCGCGCGCGGCGTTCGGCATCCTGCCGGTCGTCGAGCACCGCGATCATCGCATCGGCGAGCGCCGGCACGTTGCCCGGTGGGGTGAGCAGCCCGAGCGGGCGATCGAACGCGACGTCGGTCGGGGCGACGATCTCGAGGGTGCCGCCGGCCGCGGTGGCGACGACCGGCACACCCTGCGCCATCGCCTCGGTGACGACCTGGCCGAAGGGTTCGGGCACCGGCGAGGCGTGGACGGCCACCGAGAAACCGGCGAGCGCGGCCGGGATGTCGTCCGCCTCGACCTGCCCGGTGAAACTGACGGTGTCGGTGAGCCCGAGCGCGTCGACCTCGGCACGCAGCTCCTCCTCGTAGCCGTCCTGGCCGAACATCGCCGAGCCGACCAGCCGCAGTCGCGCGCGGGGGTGTGCGGCCAGCACGGCGGGCAGCGCCTGCACGAGCTCGCGCTGCCCCTTGGTCTCGCTGAGGCGGCCCACCATGCCGATCACCGGAGCGCCGGACGGCGTGGGCCGTGGATCGTCCGCGATCTGCTCGGGCTCGAGTCCCGGATGTACGACGACGAGCGACCGCACACCGGGCAGCGTCCGCGCGGACGCCGCGGAGTTGGCGACCACCACCTTCGGTGCCCACCGGGCCAGCGCGCGCACGAGCCGCACCAGGTGGCGCGGCAGGTAGTCGGGCGCGATGCGGTCGTGCAGGTGCCAGACGAGCGGGAGGCAGGTCAGCCGGGCGACCGGCACCGACAGCAGGGCGCTCTTCAGCGAGGTGCTGGAGACCACGTCGACGTCGAGGCGCCGGATCAGGCGGGTCACGCGGCATACGGTCGGCAGCGCGCGGAACGCCCCGGTGACGGCGCGCACCCGGGAGGTCTGCTCGCGAGTCCGGGCGACCAGCGCGTCGTCGGCCGGCACGACGTGTACCCGGTGTCCGTCCGCCCGCAGCAGGTCGACCAGCGGGCCGTCGCCGAGCACCACGCACTCGACCGTAACGTCGTCCGGCAGCGCGCGCAGCATCCGTGCGGAGCCGAGCTCGGCGCCCCCCAGCTGCGGGGTGTGGAACAACAGCGCGACGCGGGTCATCGCGCCCCCCTTCCGGCGAGAGACCGCAGCGGTCGTGCGGCCAGACGGCCAGGCAAGGAGAGCTCACGGAAGGACAGCACCACCACGCGGTGAGCCACCTCTTACCTCCTGCACGACTGTCTCGGCGGGACATCGACCGACGGTCCTGTTCGATTATGACGAGCGACCAGCGGTAACGGTCGGATGGGTGCCGATGCGAAGATGGCCGCGCCCCTCCAGCCGTAACCCGGAAACGAGCCATGAGCCTTCCCTCGGAGCCACCCGCCGTCGACGGCGCGGACCTCCAGCGTGGAGCGGTGGCCGGCGTCTCCTGGACGATGCTCAACACGTTCGTCGGGGTGCCGGTCGCGACCGTCGTCAACGTCGTGCTCGCCCACCTGCTCGCCGTGCCCGGTTATGCGCGGCTGGCCTACCTGACCGCGGCCCTGTCACTCGTGGTCTCCCTCGTCGACCTCGGCACCACGTCAGCGATGGTGCAGTTCGGCGCACGCGCCCATGCCGCCGGAGACGTCGAGCGGGTGCAGGCCCTGCTCACCCGGACGCAGGGCTTCCGCCTGCTCGTCACCGCGCCGGTCCTCTCGGTCTTCATGCTGCTGGCCATCGACCTCGACGGCTGGGCCATGGCGGGCGCGCTCGTCTTCGCGGTATGGGTGCCGTCGGCCGCCGCGGGGCTCAGCGACTGCCTGACGCTGGAGAACAAGACCGCGACCGAGGCCAAGGTCGTCCTCGGCGTCAACCTGCTTGCGCAGATCGGGGTCGTGCTGTGCGCCGCGGTGACCCGCGACGCCGACCTGACCTGGATCGTCCGCGCCGCGATCACCGCACTCGTGCCCGTGCTCGCCGTCGTCTTCGTCGCCCCCCGCTATCGCCATGCCGTATGGCGACCTCGCCTGCCGGTCGGATTCCCTGATGGTTATTGGCACTTCGCGCTGCCGACCGCTGCCGCCGGTCTCGTCGCCGGACTGGTCACCTCACGCAGCGAGGTGCTTCTGCTGGAGTGGTTGTCGACGCCGGTCGCGGTCGGTGTCTTCGCGCTCGCCTTCGGCATCGCCGGTCAGATGTACGCGCCCGCCAACGCGCTCACCGGCCCGCTGCTGCCCGCCCTCGCCGGTCTGCGGACGGTCGCTCCCCAGCGCATGGGTGCGGCACTCCTGCGGGTGTTGCGCGTCACCAGTACCGCCAGTGCCGTGCTCTGCCTGATCGCGGCGGCGCCGATCGCGGTGCTGATCCCGACCATCTACGGCTCGGACTTCGCGGACGCCGCGCCGATCTTCGTCGCGCTCTCGCTGAGCAGCACGGTCGCGGTGATCGCCGGCCCGCTCACCGCCTTCTCGCTGGCCCGCGGCCACGCCACGGAGCAGTTCTGGCTGAGCCTGGTCGCGCTCGTGGTCGATCTGGCGTTGTCGGTCGCGCTGATCCCGGCATACGGCGCCTGGGGTGCGGTGATCGCCGCATCCGCCGCCGTGCTCCTGCGCACGGCCCTGCTGCTGCGTGTCGAGCTGCCCGGGCTCGGGCTGTCCGGCCGGCAGGCGCTCGGTGCCGTTCGCTACCTGCTCGCCCCGGTCGTGGCCGTGCCGCTGATCTGGTGGGCGGCCGGCACGCTGCCCGCTGCGCCGTGGCTGGTCGCCATCGCCAGCGCGGTGGTCGGTGCCGCGGTGTGCCCGGTCGCCGTGCACCTGCTGCGTGCCGGGCTCGGCGCGGACGACCGGCAGGTGCTGCTGCGGCACGTGCCGGACCGCGCGAACTCGATCGCACGCCGGCTGACTGGCCTGCTGGTGGCACCGCGATGACCCGCCCGCCGCTGCGCATCGCGATGATCTCCTACTACCTGCCGAGTAGCAGCAAGATCGGCGTCGGCTACCAGGTGCACGCGCTGGCCACCGCGCTCACCGACCGCGGCCACGACGTCACCGTGCTCAGCGAGTGCCCGCCGGTCGAGGGCGCCCGTTACCACCACCAGCACATCCGGCTGCGCGGGGCGCTGCGCACCTTCCGGTTCGCAACGCGCCTGCGTCGCGTCGACTTCTCCTCGTATGACGTGCTGCACGCGCACGGTGACGACTACTGGATGTGGCGCCGGCGCACGGCCTCGCACGTGCGCACCCTGCACGGCTCGTGTTTCGAGGAGGCCCGGCACGTGCCCGGCCTCAAGGAGAAGCTGCGGATGCTGCTGCTCGGCGGCACCGAACTCCTCGCCAGCGTCGTCGCCGACCGCACCGTCGTGGTCTCGCCGCACACCCGCAGGTGGACGCCCTGGGTGCGGGACGTCATCCCGAACGGCGTTGACACTGAACGCTTCCGGCCGGACGCAGCAGCAAAGAGCGCGCACCCGACGATCCTCTTCGTGGGGACGTGGCGGGGCCGCAAGCGCGGCGCCGAGCTGACCCGCATCTTCGCCGAACAGATCCGGCCGGCGGTGCCGAACGCCGAGTTGCTGCTCGTCGCGCAGGACGCGCCGGACAACCTGCCCGAGGGCGTTCGGGTGCTTGGCCGGCTGACCGACGAGGAACTGGCCGCGGCATACGCGAGCGCCTGGGTCTTCTGCCTGCCCTCGTCCTACGAGGGTTTCGGCATCCCCTATGCCGAGGCGATGGCCAGCGGCACGCCGGTCGTCGCGACGCCCAACGTGGGCGCCCGCTACGTCACCGAGGACGGTCGCTCGGGCACCCTGGCCGGCCTCGACGACTTGGGCGAGGCGCTGGTCGCGGTGCTCACCGACACCCCGCTGCGCGACCGTATGACGGCAGCCGCGCTCGAGCGCAGTCGCGACTTCGCGATGGACACCGTGCTCGACGCCTACGAAGTGCTCTACCGTGCTGCTCGCCTACCTCGACCGAAGGGAAACCGGGTCCGTTGACCGATTACGCCGCACGGGCCGTCGCCTTCTACCTGCCGCAGTTCTTCCCGATCCCGGAGAACGACGCGTGGTGGGGACCGGGCTTCACCGAATGGAGCAACGTCGCCGCCGCCCGCCGGCTCTTCCCCGGGCATCGTCAGCCGCTGCTGCCCGGCGAACTCGGCTTCTACGACCTGCGGGTGCCCGAGACCCGGGAGCGCCAGAGCGCGCTCGCGCTCGAGCACGGCATCGAGGCATTTGCCTACTGGCACTACTGGTTCGGCGACGGCGTCCGGATCCTGGAGCGGGTCGTCGAGGAGGTCGTCGCGTCGGGCGCGCCGGACATCGGCTTCTGTCTCGCGTGGGCCAACCAGAGCTGGACCGGCACCTGGCACGGCGCCCCGGACCGGGTGCTGCGCGAGCAGCGCTATCTCGGCGCCGAGGACGACGCCCGGCACTTCGCGACCGTGCTGCCCGCGCTGCGCGACGAGCGCTACCTGCGGGTCGACGGGCGCCCGGTGTTCTACGTCTTCCGGCCCGAGGAGCTGCCGTCGGGGGCCGCGTTCGTCGACCGCTGGCAGGGTTTCGCGCGGGCCGCGGGGCTGCCCGGCCTCTACCTGGTCGCGGAGGTCTCCGACCTGCTGGGCGCCGGCGGCCGCTACCGCACCGCGGCAGCCGACGGCTTCGACGCGGCTGTGCGGATGCGGCTGCCAGCCCGCATGACGCGCGGCACCAAGGCGCGAATGCGATTGCGCCGCAAGGCTTTCGGCGGTGGCCCGGAGATCTATCCCTACGACGAGCACGCGGTGGAGGCGATGAGCGGCGACGGCTTCACCCAGCCGTGCGTCTATCCCAACTGGGACAACACGCCGCGGGCGAAGCGCGCCGGGCTGGTGCTCACCGGCGCCGACCCGGACGGCTATGCCAGCAACCTGCGCGCCGCGGTCGACGCGGTGCGCGACCGCCCGGCGCAGGAGCGCCTGGTCTGGATCAAGTCGTGGAACGAGTGGGCCGAGGGCAACCACCTCGAACCCGACACCGTGCACGGCCGGGCCTGGCTGGAGGCGACCCGGTCGGTGCTGCGCCCGGGCTGATCAGCCGCTCGCGCCGAGCAGCCGCGCCGCGATCACGCCGACCGCGTCGCTGATCGCGGCGAAGGCCGCCTCGTAGTCGTCGGACGTGCCACCGAACGGGTCGGCGATGTCGTCGGCGCCCGGCACCGGACGCCTCCTGCCCTGCGCGTATGCCGCCAACGTGCTCACGCGGCCCGCAGCCATCCCGGTCGACGGGGCCGCGACGTCGACGAAATCCATTGTCAGTCGGGCAAACTCACGCAGAGTGAAGGTCCGTCGCACCGCACCCGGCACCAGCCGGACCACCTCCGAGCGATGTGCCGTGGTCGCCGTCAGGACGAGGTCGGCGCTCGCCACCAGGTCGCGGTCGAGCTGTCGCCCCGCATGCTGCGTGCTCGCACCGGCCGCCGCCACCAGCCGCGACATGTCCTCGGTCATCGGCGCGCCGGTGAGTGCGGCCGTGCCGGCGCTGCGCACCGACGTCCCACCGTCGCAGCCCTGGCGCCCGAGGTGTGCGGCGAGCAACGCGGCCGCCGCCGGCGAGCGGCAGACGTTGCCGGTGCAGACGACCAGCACCTGCGCAACCGCCATCGTCATACCGACTCCTCCTGCTCGTCCTGCTCGCCCTGCTCGTGGTGCTGCTCGCGCTGCCCGGCCGGGCGCGGGCGACGACATACGATGACGCCATGAGCGACCCCATTGTGCCCGTGCAGGTCGTGGTGCAGTTCGGGCACGGTGTCGCGCAACGCATCGCCGACGAGGCCGGTGTGCGGCTGCTCCACCTGAAGGGAGCGGCGACCGACCGGCGGCTGTGGCACGACGGCGAGCCCCGCATGTCGACCGACGGGGACGTGCTGGTGCACCCCGATCAGGTGGACGGCTACCTGGAGCGCCTCGTCGAGGACGGCTGGGAGCTGGAGACCGACTTCGCGCACGGCTCGTCCTTCGAGCACGCCGCGACGCTGCGGCACGAGACCTGGGGCTACCTCGACGTGCACCGCAGCTGGCCCGGTTTCGCCCGCGACCCGGCCGAGGTGTTCGAGACGCTCTGGCACGACCGTCAGCAGGTGACGATCTGCGCGATCAGCTGCGCGACGCCGAGCCTGCCGGACCAGCGAATCATCCTCAGCATCAACGCAGTCCGCGACGGAGCCGACGCCGACCATCCCGACGTCGCGCAGGCCTGGCAGCAGGCCACCCCTCAGCTGCGCAGCGTCCTGCTCGCCCGCGCCGACCGGCTGGGCGGCCAGGTCGCGTTCTCGATCGTCACCGGCGACTTCGACCGGCACCGCGACCACCCGCAGCACGCGATCTGGCAGGTCATGTCCGAGGGCGGCAGCCGCCGTGAGGAGTGGGTCGCCCGGGTGCGGGCCGCACCCGACCTGCGCACCGGCGCACGCACCGCGGTGCGCTCGGTCCTGGTCAACCCGCAGAGCCTGCGGGTGCGTCTCGGTCACCCGCCGTCCCGGGTCGAGCTCGCCCGCGACTTCGTCGGCCGCTTCGCCCGCGCGGTGCGCGACGAGCTGCGGTCATGACGGCGCGCTACCGGCTGGCACCGCACGTCGGCTACGTCCCCGACCCGTCGACGTCGCCGGCCGCGGGCTGGCTCGCCGACCTGCGCACCGGGCCGATCATGATGCTGCCCGTCGAGGCGGCGATCATCCTCGAATGCGCGCTGCAGACCGTCGACGACGAGCTCACGCTGCGGGTGAGCGCGGTCAGCGGGCGACCGCTCGCGGTCGTCGCCGACGCCACCGAGCAGTTCGTCGCGCAGTTGCTGCGCGACGGCTACCTGCAGGAGCAATCGGTGCAGAGTCAGTCAGAGCAGAGTCAATCGGTGCAGACTCAGCCAGGGCACGAGCGGTCAGGGCAACGGTCAGCGGCCGCGCCGGGCGAAGCGTGAGCCCTTGCTCTGCTTCGCCGGAGCGAGCTGGGCGGCCCGTGCGCCGGACTTGCCGCGCCGGCGCAGCCGCGTGGTGGACGCGCGGGGGTTGTCGCCATACGAGTAGGAGTAGCCGTAGCGGCCGGTGGTGCCGGACTTGGCCACGAAGTTGAGCGCGAAGCCGGACGGCTGCGCACCGGCGGTCTCCAGCACCCGCGTGGCGGCGTGCACGTCGCGGCGGGTGGTGCGGTCGGCCGCCACCACCATCAGCAGGTTGCCGGCCAGGCGTTCCAGCAGCACCGCGTCGATCACCGGCAGCAACGGCGGGCTGTCGATCACCACGAAGTCGTAGCGCTTGATCAGCTGGTCGTAGGTCTGCTGCATGGGCTCCGAGCCGAGCAACTCGGTCGGGTTGGGCGGCAGCTCCCCCGCCGGCAGCACGTCGAGCGTGGTGTCGTGCCAGCGCTGGGTGACCTCCTCGGTCGATGCGTTGCCGAGCAGCACCGTCGTGAGGCCGACGCCGCCCTCCAGCCCCAGCACCGAGGCGATGTTGGGCCGCCGCAGATCGCAGTCGACCAGCAGCACGTCGGCGCCGTCGCGGGCCATCGCGAGGGCGAGCGCGACCGCCGTCGTCGTCTTGCCGTCACCCGGCGCCGGCGAGGTGACGACGATCGCGTGCTTGCCGGTGGTGACGCTCGCGAAGCGCACGTTGGTGCGCAGCCGCCGGGTCGCCTCGATCGCGGCACCGACCGGCTCCTCCACCAGGCTGTCGGGCTCGAGACCGTGCGCGCCGAGCGGGAGTTCGCCGAGCACGGGTCGGTCGGACAGCCCCTGCAGATCCTCGACCGAGCGGATGCGGGTGTCGAACGCGTGGCGCAGCAGGGCCGCGCTGCAGCCCAGCAACAGGCCCAGCAACAGCCCGAGCGCGATGTTGCGCGCGGTCTTGGGCGACGTCGGTGACCCGGGCGCCGTCGCCGGGGTGATGGTCTGGGAGGTGACCGTGGAGTTGCTGCCGGCGAGCAGCGAGCTGAACTTCGGGGCGACCTTGGCCAGGGCCGGACCGGTCGCATTGGCGACCGCGGCCGCCTGCGCCCCGGTCGGTGCGGTGGCGGTGATGTTGAGCACGTTAGAACTGGCCGACACGCTCGCCTTGACCCCGATCGGTGTCGACGGCGACACCCCGGCGTCCTGCCGGAGCGGGCCCGTCACCTCCGGCGAGTCGATGACCTGGGTGTAGGTCAGCAGGTCCTGCCGGGCGATCGCGCCCTGCCCAGCGGACTGCGCGGTGAGATAGACCGAGGTCGATGCCTGATAGACCTTCGGCTGCGCGAACGACGCCGCGGCAGCAGCGGCCGCGACCAGCACGGTGACGACGAGGATGATCTTCCATCGCGCGCGCAGGATCGCGAAGAACTCGCGCAGGGTCATCGGCTGGCGTCCTCAATCTGTCGGCGTGCGATCCGGGGCCTAGTCTGACACATGGCGGGCCACGGACCGCTTCGCCCAATACACTTCGGCCCGTGCATCCTTGACCCCAAGACCGCCCGACGAGACCGGAAGACCTGCCTGCCAGTGCGCGTACTTCGCATCAGCCACAGCGGCGTCGTCGACGCCTGGCGGGAGCGGGAGCGGGTCGCCCGCGCGCTCGGGCACGAGGTCACCTCGGTCACCGCGCAGGTGTGGGACGAGGCCGGTCGCGACGTGCCCCTGCGACCACGGCCGGGCGAGGATGTGGTGGGGGTGCGCACCTTCGGCCGGCACCCCGCGCTGTTCGTCTACCAGCCGATCGCCCTCTGGCGACTGCTCGGCCGGCGCCACGACGTGCTCGACCTGCACGAGGAGCCCTTCGCGCTCGCGACCGCGCAGGTCCTCGCCCTACGGCTGCTGCGTCGGCGACCTGCGCCATACATCCTCTATTCGGCGCAGAACCTGGACAAGCGCTATCCGCCGCCGTTCCGGTGGCTGGAGCAGTGGGCGCTGCGTCACGCAGCCGCGGTGCAGACCTGCAACGTCGCGGCCGCGCGCCGGTGCGAGCGGCGCGGCTTCCCCGGCCGGGCGCGGGTGATCCCGCTCGGCCTCGACGAGAGGACATTCACGCCGGGCACGCCGACCCCTACCGCCACGACCGACCCCGACCGGATCCGGGTCGGGTATGCCGGCCGGCTCGAGTCGCACAAGGGCGTGGACGTGCTGCTCGACGCAGTCGCCGGGGACCCGCGGCTGCACCTGGACATCGCCGGGTCCGGGACCACGGACGCGCAGTTGCGGGCCGCTGCCCGCGCATCGGGTGACCGGGTGCGCTTCCTCGGCACCGTCCCGCACGAGGACCTGCCGGACTTCTATCGCTCGCTGGACGTGCTCGCGGTGCCGTCCCGCACCACCCCGCGCTGGGTGGAGCAGTTCGGCCGGGTGGCGACCGAGGCGATGGCGTGCGGCACGCCGGTGGTGGCGAGCGACAGCGGCGCGCTGCCGGACGTCGTCGGCGACGCCGGGCTGCTCGTACCCGAGGGCGACCCGGACGCACTGCGGGCGGCGCTGCTGCGGGTCGGCACCGACCCGGACCTGCGAGCGCGGCTGCGCGACCGGTCGCTGGAGCGTGCGCCGCGGTGGAGCTGGAGCGCGGTCGGCGCACGCTTCGCGCAGCTGTATGACGCTGTCGCACAACGCAATCCGGCTGCCGGCCCACTCGCTGCCGAGCCGGCCCGGCCGCTGCACGTGATCGTCGTCGCCTACCGGGCGGCCGACCTGCTCGAGCCCTGCCTGCGCGGCGTCAGTGGCCTCCCGGTCGTGGTGGTGGACAACTCCTCCGACGCTGCGGTGCGCGAGGTCGCGACCGCCGCCGGCGCGACCTACCTCGATCCCGGCGCCAACCTCGGCTTCGCCGGTGGCGTCAACCGGGGCCTCGCGACGGTCCCGGACCGCGCCGACGTGCTCCTGCTCAATCCGGACGCCCGCCTCGACACCGCCGGCGCCCTGCGTCTGCAGGAGCAGCTGCGCGCCGACCCCGGCCTGGCCAGTCTCGGCGCGCGACAGGTCGACGCGTCCGGCGACCACGCCCGCGTCGGCTGGCCCTGGCCGACACCGGCCGGTGCCTGGGTCGAGGCGCTCGGCCTGGGGCGGCTGCGTCGCGACCGTTTCGCGATCGGCTCGGTGCTGCTGCTTCGCGCGGAGGCGCTCCTCGCGGTCGGCGGCTTCGACGACTCCTTCTTCCTCTACGCCGAGGAGACCGACTGGGCCCGGCGCGCCGTCCAGCTGGGGTGGCGTCACGGCGTCAGCGCGGACGTGACCGCCACCCACTTCGGCGCCGCGACCAGCACCGACCCGCAGCGCCGCGAGGCGCACTTCGCGGCCGGACAGGAGCGCTTTCTGCGCAAGCACTTCGGCGCCGCCGGCTGGCAGGTGGCGCGGGCGGCCGGCTTCTCCGGTGCCGTGGTGCGGGCCTGCGTCATACCGGGCCGGCGGGCGGAGTTCGTCGACCGGGCACGCCGGCTCGCCGCCGGTCCGATCCGGCACGAACGTCGCTACCTCGAGCGGGATGCCGCATGACCATCTGGCAGACGGTCGCGCGCAACGCCCTGCACCTGCTCGGCGCCCTCGCCCTGGTCGTCGTCGCGCTCGCGGTCGGCCACTTCCTGCCGACCCACCAGGTCGTGATCGTCGCGATCGTGGTCGCCTCGGTCGTCTTCACCCTCGGCCTGACCGACCCGGCGCTGATGTGCCTGATCTGCACGCCACTCTTCCTGCTGGTGTCCCGCGTCGGCGGCCCCGACACCAGCCTGACCGCCTCGGACCTCGCGCTCGGTCTGTGTGTCGCACCGGCGTTCGTCGCCGGCGCGCGCCCGCTCACCCCACCCATGCGGTCGCTGCTCTGGCTGTCCGCGCTCTACCAGGCCGCCGCGTCGCTCACCGTGGTCGCCAACCCCTACCCGGCCAACCTCGTCGAGTGGTTCCACTCCTGGATGCTCGTGTCCGGGGCGCTGCTCGTCGGCTGGGTGCTTGGCCGCCACGGGCGCGCGGCGATGGCGGCGAAACTCCTCCTCGGCACGGGCGTGCTGCTCGCGCTCTTCGTGATCGGCAGCGCGCTGGTCAACTACTCGCGCGGCGACTTCGGGCCGATCTACACCGGCGCGCCGCTGCCGATGAACAAGAACTTCAGCGGTCCGGTGCTGTCCATGCTCGCGGTGGTGGCCTACGCCCGCCCGCCCTGGCTGAAGCTGCCGGAGTCGGCGGCGATCGCCTGCTTCTGGCTGTATGTCGCAGCGATCGGCGCGAGCCAGTCGCGGCAGGCGGTCGTCGGCCTCGCGGTCGGGCTGCTCATCCTGGTCTTCCGCCGCGGGCAGCACGTGCGGCGCTCGCAGCTCATCGTGCTCGCGGCGGTGCCCGCGGTGGCCGTGCTGAGTGTGCTCGTGCGCGACCAGCTGACCTCGACCAACGAGTTCAACTCCGCGAACCAGCGACTGCACTGGTATCAGGGAGCCCTCGACGTCTGGGTGGCCAATCCGTGGTTCGGTGCCGGGCTGCGCTGGTGGTACACCGACCGCTACCCGAAGTTCCAGCCGCCCAACGCCGAGCTGGAAGTGCTGAGCTCGGTCGGCGCGCTCGGCCTGATCTGCTTCCTGATCTGGGTCGGCGGCACCTTGCGCACCGTCACCCGGATGAACCCGCTGTTCGGCACCGTCGCGCTGGCCGTGCTCGCCAACCGGTTCGCCGCCACCCAGTTCGACATCTTCTGGGTGTCGCCGCTGTCCTCGGTGCCGTTTCTCATCGCCGGCATCGCCCTGGGCGCGGAGGCCAACGCCGAGCAGCGGCTGCTGCCGAACACCGAGGGTCCCGAACGTGCGGCGGCCGATCGCCGGACCGTGCCGGCGGGTGCCTGATCGTGCGCATCGTCCACGTCGTCACCTCCGGCCGGTTCGCCGGGGTCGAGCAGTATGTCGCCCGGCTCGCCACCGGGCAGGTCGCTCTCGGCCACGAGGTCGTCGTGGTCGGCGGGGCCGCGGAGATCATGGCACCGCGTCTCGCGGAGGGCCGGGCCGGCTTCGTGGCTGCCGGCAGCATCGTCGACAGCTGGCGGGTGCTACGAGCGCTGCCGAGACCGGACGTCGTCGGTGCTCACATGACCGCTTCGGAGACCGCTGCCCTCCTCCCCCGGTCGCCCGCGCTCGTGCCGGTGGTCGCGACCCGCCACTTCGCGCGGCGCCGCGGGCAGTCGTCGGCGCGCAGTCTGGTGCTGCGCGGGATGGACCGGCTCCTTGCGGCCCAGATCGCGGTGAGTGCCTATGTCGCGGCACACATCGGTGTCGCGGCGCAGGTCGTGCACCCGGGTGTCGACGCCCGGCCGGACCATCCCCATCCCACGGGCAGGCGGCTGCTGGTGATGCAGCGCTTCGAGGCGGAGAAGGAGACCGGCGTGGCGATCCGTGCCTTCGCCGCGTCCGGCCTGCGAGAGCAGGGCTGGTGCCTCGACGTGGCCGGCGACGGCGCCGAGGGGCCCGCGCTGCGCAGGCTGGTTGCCGAGCTCGGAGTGTCGGATGCGGTGCGGTTCCTCGGTTTTCGGCTCGACGGGCCGGAGCTGATGCGGGGGTCGTCGGCGTTGCTCGCGCCGAGCCGCCTGGAGGCGTTCGGGCTGACCGTCCTGGAGGCGATGGCGTCCGGCCTGCCGGTGATCGCCGCGGACGGCGGAGCCCATCGCGAGACGGTCGGGTCGGTCACCCCCGAGCTGTTGTTCGCCCCCGGCGACCACCGCGCGGCGGCGGCCCTGCTCGCCGGGCTCGCGCGGGATCGGGCACGACGCGAGGAGGTCGGTCGGGCCCTACGGCTCGCGCAACGGGCGCGCTTCACGACCGAGCACATGGCGCGCCGGGTCAGCGAGATCTACGCCGGGGTCGCCTGATGGACCTGGTGGTGATCTCCCTCGAACCCTGGGACCAGGTCCGCCGCCGCAATCAGCACCTGGTCGACGGCCTGCTCGACCTCCACCCGGGCCTCCGCGTGCTGTTCGTGGAGCCCGCGCACGACCCGATCCATGCCGCACGACGCCGCTCACGACCGCGACCGGGGCCGGGTCTGCGTCGTGCCCGGCCCACGGATTCGCAGCATTGGCAACGGCTTTGGCTGCTCGGACCCACCAAGTGGCTGCCCCGCCGGATCGATCCGTCCTGGGACCGGCGCTGGGCGGCCCAGGTCGTCCGGGCCGCCGACCGACTCGGCTTCTCCGCACCGCTCCTGTGGGTCAACGACCCCGCGGGGGCCGCGGTGCTCTCCCGGACGAGCTGGCCGGCGCTCTACGACATCACCGACGACTGGCTCGCCGCGCGGCGGCCGTCGCGGGAGATCGCCCGGCTGGCGGCGCACGAGCACATCCTGCTCACCGAAGCTGCCGAGGTGGTCGTCTGTTCGCCCGGGCTGCGCCGCGTGAAGGGGCAGGGCCGGCGGGTCGAGCTCGTGCCCAACGCCGCCGATCTCTCCGCGTATGCCGCGGGTCTCCCCCGGCCCGGCGACCTGCCCGCCGGACCGGTCGCGCTGTATGCCGGGACGTTGCACACCGACCGGCTCGACGTCGGGCTCGTCCGGGCGACCGCCGCCGAACTCGTAGGCGCCGCAACGGTTGTGCTGCTCGGGCCGGACGCGCTGGACCCGGCATCTCGCGCGAGCCTGGCGGACGCGGGCGTCGTCATACTCGGGGCACGTGCGGCGTCGGAGGTGCCCGCTTACCTGCTGCACGCCGACGTGCTGCTGGTGCCCCATGTCGTCGACGAGTTCACCGACTCCCTCGACCCGATCAAGCGATATGAGTACGAAGCCGCGGGCCGGCCGGTGGTCTCCACCGCCGTGGCCGGTTTCGTCGACAGTCCGGCCGCGACGATCGCCGACCGTGCGGCGTTCCCGGCCGCGGTGCGGCGTGCCGTGGAGGAACACAAAACGCCGCGCCCGGCCCACCGGCCGACGGGCGTCGACTGGGCGGACCGGGTGCGTCAGGTCAGGGCTCTGCTCGAGCGCGTGGGGCAGGCTCAGGCCGCGGGCTGACCGACCGCCTTCTGCAGGTTCTGGTCGATCGCGTCGAGGAACTGCTCGGTGGTGAGGAACGGCTGGTCGGGGCCGACGAGCAGCGCGAGGTCCTTGGTCATCTGACCCGACTCGACGGTCTCGATGCAGACCCGCTCGAGGGTCTCGGCGAACTGGGTGACCTCGGGGGTGTTGTCCAGCTTGCCGCGGTGGGCCAGGCCACGGGTCCAGGCGAAGATCGAGGCGATCGGGTTGGTCGAGGTCGCCTTGCCCTGCTGGTGCTGGCGGTAGTGGCGGGTGACCGTGCCGTGCGCCGCCTCGGCCTCGACGGTCTTGCCGTCGGGGGTCATCAGCACCGAGGTCATGAGGCCGAGGGAGCCGAATCCCTGTGCGACCGTGTCGGACTGGACGTCACCGTCGTAATTCTTGCAGGCCCAGACGTAACCGCCCTCCCACTTCAGCGCGGAGGCGACCATGTCATCGATGAGCCGGTGCTCGTAGGTGATCCCGGCCGCGTCGAAGTCGGCCTTGAACTCGTCCTCGTAGATGCGCTGGAAGATGTCCTTGAACTGGCCGTCGTAGGCCTTGAGGATGGTGTTCTTGGTCGACAGATAGCAGGGCACCTTGCGCTGCAGGGCGTAGTTGAGCGAGGCGCGGGCGAAGTCCTCGATCGACTTGTTGTAGTTGTACATGCCCATCGCGACGCCACCGTCGTCGCCGTACTCGGCCACCTCGAGCTCCAGCGGCTCACTGCCGTCGGCGGGTTCATAGGTGATCTTCACCTTGCCGGCGCCGGGCACCTTGAAGTTCTGCGACTTGTACTGGTCGGCGTGCGCGTGGCGGCCGATGATGATCGGCTTGGTCCAGCCCGGCACGAGACGCGGCACGTTGGAGATGATGATCGGCTCGCGGAAGATCACGCCGCCGAGGATGTTGCGGATCGTGCCGTTGGGGCTCTTCCACATCTCCTTGAGGCCGAACTCCTCGACGCGCGCCTCGTCCGGGGTGATCGTGGCGCACTTGACGCCGACGCCGTGCTCCTTGATCGCGTTGGCCGCGTCGACGGTCACCTGGTCGTCGGTGACGTCGCGGTTCTCGATGCCCAGGTCGTAGTACTTCAGGTCGATGTCGAGGTAGGGGTGGATCAGCCGGTCCTTGATGAACTGCCAGATGATCCGCGTCATCTCGTCGCCATCGAGTTCGACGACGGGATTCTTGACCTTGATCTTCTCCATGACCTGCCTGGGCTCCTTGCTAAAGCGGGGGTCGCGGTCCGAGCGGGCGAGGGCACCGACCGGGCGGCGGGCGCGCGGTGGCGCGCGGGCTCCAGGTTATCCGGCAGACTCGCCGGCCCTCGAACCCCCCGGGCCGGGGCGGCCGAGCGCCGCAGGGCGGCCGGCGGACCGCTGGTCGCTATTGTGCGCGTCATGACGGTGCGAGGGCTGGCGGGACGAGTGGTCGGCGAGACCCGCCTCCGGCAGGCCGCCGAGGCCGTGCGCACCGCGCGGACGGCATTCGGACTCTCCGGATTGACCCACGTGGCAACGGTTTACGGCACGGACAAGGTCGGGGACCACCACTACACGCCGCACTACGCCCGCCACCTCGCGCGTTTCCGGCGGCGACGGTTCACCCTGCTGGAGATCGGTGTCTTCGAGGGCGCGTCGCTGCGCACGTGGCGCAGATACTTCCCGCGGGCACAGATCGTCGGGCTCGACATCGAGGACAAAAGGGTGCACGCGGGACGCCGGATCTCGGTCTACCAGGGTGACCAGTCCGACGCCGCGCTGCTGGAACGCATCGTGCGCGAGACCGGCCGGCCGGATGTGGTGATCGACGACGGCAGCCACCACAGCGACCACGTGCGGGCGACGTTCGCGACCCTCTTCCCGCTCCTCGCCGACGACGGGGTCTACGTCATCGAGGACACCCAGACGTCATACTGGCCGACCTTCAACGGCAGCCTCGACCGGCACGACACCACCACGACGATGGCGCTGGTGAAGGACCTGCTCGACGGCCTCAACCACGAGGAGTTCCTGGACGAGGACTACCGGCCGAGCGACCTCGACCGGACGGTCGTCGCGGTGCACGCCTACCACAACCTGGTGGTCATCGAGAAGGGTCGCAACTGCGAGGGGTCCAACAAGTCCAGGCTGCGTGACTACCTGTGAGTGCACCGATCACCGTCGTGGTGCCGGTGCACGACGGTGCGCCCTTCCTGCGGGCCACCCTCGACTCGCTGGCCGCCCAGTCGCCGCGCCCCCGGGTTGTGGTCGTCGACGACGGATCGGCCGACCAGTCCCGTGAGATCGCCGGCCGGCACCCGGTCGTCGACCTGCTGCTCGAGCAGCCGAACGCCGGGGTGGCGGTCGCCCGCAACCGGGGGCTGGCGCAGGTGCGCTCCCCCTGGGTCGCCTTCCTCGACCAGGACGACCTCTGGCACCCCGACCGCTCCGCGATGCTGCTCGACCTCGCCGACCGCACCGGCCGCGACGTCGTCGGCACCTCCGAGCGGCTGTTCGCCCGGTCCGCGGACCGCTCCGAGCTGCTCCGCATCGGCGACAGCCGGTCGCAGCTCGAGCTCGCCTGGGTCGACGACGGCGACGAGCTGGCGCAGCTGCGGCGGGAGGAGGATCCCGTGCGGGGTGGCACCGGCGAGGTCGAGACGCTGGGGGCGGATCGCTGGTTGCGCGCGCCGGGCAGCTGGTCGACGTCGTTCCTGGTGCGCACCGACCTCGCGACCGCGGCAGGCGGTTTTCCGCTCGCCTACGACGCGATGGACGACCATGTCTTCCACTACAACGTCGCGCGGCTCGGCGGTGGCGCGGTGCGCATCGACCACCCCGCCTTCTACTACCGGGTGCACCCGGCCGCCCGGATGAACAACAGCAGCGTCACCACCGCGTTCCTCGCCCACCTCGTGGAGGACCGGCTGGGATCGCCCCGGCGGCGGGCGCACTACGCGCGCAGCGAGTTCATCGACCAGTTGGTCGACGAACTGCCGGGCAGCGGCGTCGGCCCCCTGGAGCGGCTGGCCCTCACCGTGCTGACCACCTCCCCGGACCGTCGCCTGCGCCGGCTGGCGCGTTCGACGCGCCTCGCCATACGCCGTCTCGCACCCAGGGACCGGCACCGTGCCTGACGAGAGCCGCTGCTAGCGTCGTTTCCGGTAATTGCAAACCCAGCATTCAATTTCGCGCCCTAAGGGGAATCTCGTGAGCACCACGCCAGTCAAGGTCGCCGTCACCGGCGCCGCCGGCAACATCGGTTACAGCCTGCTCTTCCGCATCGCGGCAGGCGACCTCTTCGGCCCGGACACCCCGGTCGAACTCCGGCTGCTGGAGGTCACTCCGGCGCTCAAGGCACTCGAGGGTGTCGTCATGGAGCTGGACGACAGCGCCTTCCCGCTGCTCGCCGGCGTGGAGATCGGCGACGACGCGAAGAAGGTCTTCGACGGTGTCAGCCACGCCCTGCTGGTCGGCGCGAAGCCGCGCGGCCCGGGCATGGAGCGCGGCGACCTGCTGAAGGACAACGGCGGCATCTTCGGCCCGCAGGGCAAGGCACTCAACGAGGTCGCGGCCGACG
The DNA here is from genome assembly GCF_013002715.1 of Flexivirga aerilata. Taxonomy (NCBI): domain Bacteria; kingdom Bacillati; phylum Actinomycetota; class Actinomycetes; order Micrococcales; family Dermacoccaceae; genus Flexivirga; species Flexivirga aerilata. The sequence goes on along the minus strand of NZ_JABENB010000002.1, from coordinate 127,864 downwards.
ACATCAAGGTCACCGTGACCGGCAACCCGGCCAACACCAACGCGCTCATCGCGATGAGCAACGCCCCCGACATCCCGAACGAGCGCTTCACCGCGCTGACTCGCCTGGACCACAACCGCGCGCTCGCGCAGCTGGCCGCCAAGCTCGGGGTGAAGACCACCGACATCACCCAGATGTCGATCTGGGGCAACCACTCCGCGACCCAGTACCCCGACCTGTTCCACGCCCAGGTGGGCGGCAAGTCCGCCGCCGAGGCCGTCGGCGACCAGGACTGGATCGAGAACACCTACATCCCGACCGTCGCCAAGCGCGGCGCGGCGATCATCGACGCGCGCGGCGCCTCCTCGGCCGCGTCCGCGGCGTCGGCCACCATCGACCACGCCCGCGACTGGCAGAACGGCACCGACGGTGCCTGGGTGTCGATGTCGGTGCCGTCCGACGGCTCGTACGGCGTCGCCGAGGGCATCATCTCCTCGTTCCCGGTGACCGTCGCCGACGGCAAGTGGAGCATCGTGCAGGGCCTGGAGATCGACGACTTCTCCCGCGGCAAGATCGACGCCTCGGTCAAGGAGCTCGAGGGCGAGCGCGACACCGTCAAGCAACTCGGCCTGATCTGAGTCCGATCAGTCAGATCAGTCCGTTCAGTCAACTGAGTCAGTCACACCGGGCCCCGGTCAGTAACGCGATGCGGCCACTGACCGGGGCCCAGCGCTCCTTTCTGCGGGATCGATGGCTTCTCGTCATCCTGCTGGCGGGCGCGCTCGCGGGCGCTGCCTATGCAGCGTGGGTCCCGCCCGGCGTGCCGTACGACGAACCGTCGCACTGGACCGCGGTGAACTTCCTCCTGGAGCAGCACCGGCTCCCGCACTCCGGCGACACCGGCCTCTCCTACGAGCAACAGCAGCCACCGCTCGCCTACCTGCTCGCCGCGCTGGCCGGCGGTGCCGGCCGCGCCGTCGCCGGGGTGCCCGCCGAGTTCTACACGGTGCGGCTCCTCGGCGGCATGGAGTTCCTCGTCGCCGCGGTCTTCCTGTGGCGCCTGCTCGGCCGCCTCGCGCTCCCGCCGCTCGCCCGGCGCGTCGCGGTGGCGACGTTCGTGCTCAACCCGGTGCTGCTCGCGATGGCGTGGAGCATCCAGAACGACTCGCTCTTCCTGGCGCTCGGTTTCGCGGCGCTCGACCTCGGCTGCCGAGCGCTGCAGACCCGCTCGACGGGCGCGGCACTGACCGCGGGTGTGGTGGCGGGTGCAGCCGCCCTTGCCAAACAAAACGCGCTCGCGGTCGTGATCGCGGTCGTCATCGTGCTGCTCGCCGGTCCGGCGGAGCGCCGCCTGGCGCGCGCTGCGTCATACCTCGTGCCGCTGGTGGTGATCTGCGGCTGGTGGTACGTCTACAACATCGTCGCCTTCGGCGGCCCGCTGCCGCCCCGCGACCTCGGCAGCGCCCCCTTCCCGGCGCGCGGGCTGCCGGCCTCGCCGCATGCCGTGCTCGAACTCGCCCGAGGCGTCGTCACCTTCCTGTGGTCGCCGACCGAATACTGGCGCAATGTCATCGCCTCCCCCGCGGTGATCGACGCCGCCGTGGTCGCGGTCACCGCGGTGGTGCTGGTGGTCGGCGGAGCGCGCGTCATCCGCAGACTGACCGCCGGGCCCCTGACCCAGCCGCAGCTCGCGATCGTGATGACGGCGGCCGTGAGCATCGCCGGTTGGTTCGTCACCCTGACCTGGTTCACCGCTGTCGCGGCTCGCTACGGCTACCTCGCGTGGCCGGCGTGGGCGTGGCTGATCGCTGCTCTCGCGGGGGACGGGAGGACGGGCGGGCGGCGCGTCGTCGCCGTCGCGCTGGTCGGTTTCGTGCTGCTGCTCGCCGGCTGGGCGCTCTGGTCGGTGCACGACGTGTCCGCGCCCGCGGTGCAGATCGACCTGGGCTGACGCCGAGACGTGCTCAGCCCGGGATGCCGCCGAGCTTGACGATGCTGAAGATGAAGGCGACCGCCGCGGCCAGCGTGAAGAAGAACACGCCGTCGACCATTCGTGAGCGTATGACGAGCGCGCCGGCTGCCTTCTCCGGCAAGTAGATCCGCAACAGCCCGGCCACGGCGAGGCAGCCCGCCAGCAGATAGCCGCCGGCGCGCACGGAGGTCGTGACGAGGACGGCCAGCGCGAGCAGGCAGCCCGCTGCGAGCAGCCACCAGAGCGGGCCGAGCCGGAACGCGGTCACGCCGGTGCGTCGGCCTCGGCGAGCCGCTCCGCCGCCTGCACGACGTTGGTCAGCAGCATCGCCCGGGTCATCGGGCCGACGCCGCCCGGGTTGGGGCTCAGGTGCCCGGCGACCTCTGCGACGTCGGGCGCCACGTCGCCGGCGATCTTGCCGTCGACCCGGGACACGCCCACGTCGAGCACCGCCGCTCCCGGCTTGACCATGTCGCGGGTGATGAGGTGCGGCACTCCGGCGGCCGCGACGATGACGTCGGCGGTGCGGGTGTGGGCAGCGAGGTCGCGGGTGCCGGTGTGACAGAGCGTGACCGTGGAGTTCTCGCTGCGGCGGGTGAGCAGCAACCCGAGCGGCCGGCCGACGGTGATGCCGCGACCCACCACGACGACCTCTGCGCCCGCGAGCGGCACGTCATACCGACGCAGCAGCTCGATCGCGCCGATCGGGGTGCAGGGCAGCGGTCCGGGCTCCCCCAGGACCAGCTTGCCGAGGTTGGTCGGGTGCAGGCCGTCGACGTCCTTGTCCGGCGAAACCCTTGACAGCAAAGCGAATTCGTCGAGTCCGGTGGGCTGTTGCACGAGAAAGCCGGTGCAGGCCGGGTCGGCGTTGAGCTCGTCGATGACCGACTCGACCTCCGCCTGGCTCGCGGTGGCGGGCAGGTCACGACGGATCGACGTGATGCCGACGCTCGCGCAGTCGCGGTGCTTGGCGTTGACATACCAGGTCGAGCCCGGGTCGTCGCCGACGAGCACGGTGCCGAGCCCGGGCACCACCCCGCGCTCACGCAGCGCGGCAATGCGCGCACGCAGCTCGTCCTTGATCGTCGCCAGGGTTGCCTTGCCGTCCAGCATCGTCGCGGTCACGGCTCGTATCTTTTCACGCCGCGCGCCGTCCCGCGTTCACCGTTCGGCGTTCAGCCAGGGATCAACGAGAAGCGCACAGTGCGCACCGCGTTGTCGACATTGAGGTCGACCAGGCAGATGCTCTGCCAGGTGCCGAGCGCGAGCCGGCCGTCGACGACCGGCACCGTCGCGTAGGGCGGGATCAGTGCCGGCATGACGTGGGACCTGCCGTGCCCCCGGCTGCCGTGCGCATGCCGCCACCGGTCGTCGGCGGGCAGCAGGTCGCGCAACGCGGCGAGCAGGTCCTCGTCGCTGCCGGCGCCGGTCTCGAGGATCGCGATGCCGGCGGTGGCATGCGGCACGAAGAGCTGCAGCAGCCCGTCCGGCGCCCGGGTCACGAAGTCGGCGCACTCACTGGTGATGTCGAGCACGACTTCGCTTCCCCCAGTGCGGAATTCACGCGTGTGGGTGAGCATCGGTGTCTCCCTTCAGGGTGTCGGTGACCGAGAGCCACGTGTCGACGTTACGCGCCATGGCCGTGGCCCCCTTGCGGTCGTATGCCGAGGCCGCCCGCTCCTGCGCCAGTCGCGCCGCCGGTTCGTCGCCCAGCAGGCGCAGCGCCATGGCCTCGTCGATGTCGCGCTCCGCGAGAGTGATCGGCATCGACATGCCCCGGGTGCCGTCGCGGGCCTGCTGCAGGCGTGCGCGCGCCAGGTCCTCCCGGCCGGTGGCGGCGAGCAGCAGCCCGGTGACGCTGTCCCGCAGGCCGGGGCTGTAGCCGTCGTCCTCCAAGGTCGGTGCCTCGAGGTCGCCGTCGAAGACCTCGAGCGCGCCCGCGAAATCCCCCGCGCGCATGCGCAGCCGCACGATCCAGAGGCTGTTGTCGAGCTGCGCGATCGGGGTGAGCAGCGGCAGGCTCTCCTGCAGCGCGTCGGCGGCACCGGCGGCGTCGCCGAAGCTGTAGAGCGCCATCGCCCACCGGTCGGTCTCACGGGCGAGATAGTCCGCGCCGCTGGACAGTTCGAGCACCCGGTCCCAGTCGGCCGTCGCGCCGGTGCGGTCGCCGCGCATGGCCCGCAACCACACCCGCATCGGCAGCAGGCTGAGGATGCGATCGCGCTGGGCGCCGGCGGCGGCGAGGGCCTGGTCGACGTCCTCGAGCACGGTGGTCACCGGCTCGTCGCTCCACATGCCGTATTCGACCCGCGCGAAGGTGAGGCGGCGGCGCACCGGGCGGTCGCCGGCCTCCTCGGCGAGGTCGCTCAGCCGGCCGACCTCGGTCAGTCCCTCGCTCATCCGGCCGGCGAGACCGTAGGCCAGGACGCGCGCCCACCCGGCATCGAAGCGAAGGCCCTCCAGGTCGGCGAAAGAGCTTGACGCACCGACGAGTTCGGTGGCCACGTCGATGCCATCGAGCGGGAGGGTCACCCCGGTCTGCAGTCGTCCGGCGAGCAGCATCGCCTCACGGTGCACCAGCCAGGCCGGCGACTCCACCAGCTTGCGGTCGAGCAGCTGGACGATCTCCTCGATCTCGGACATCTCGATGTGGTCGGTGCGCATGAACGCCCGGTGGGCCACGTCGTGCAGGCGGGGGTCGCCGTTGGCATAGAGCGGCAGCAGGTCGAGATAGGACTCGCGAGCACCTGGCTCACCCCGCAGGTCAAGCTCCTCTGCTGCCTGGAAGCCCGCCTGTGCCGCGCGGTCCCGGATGCCGTTCACCAGGTCGAGATCGGCTGACACGGCTGCGATTTCGTCATACGCCTGACGCAGGTGCTCGGCGATCGCCTGCCGCTGCGAGCCGTCGAGTCGCTCCGCATTGGCGGCCAGCCAGTCGGCCGCGCGCACGTGTCGCTCGGACCGCACCTGGCGGGCCTGTGTGCGGTAGGCGGTCTCCATGAGCATCGACTGCACGAACTGGTAGCGGGTGAATCCGCTGGTGTCCTGGTCGCCGAACTCCAGGATGTTCAGCTGCCGCAGACGCCCGGCCACGTCGTTGCCGTCGTCGGCCGGGTCGGGGCTGGCGGTGCGCACGGGCCCGACCGCCTCGGCGTAGAACTCGCGCCCGAGGACGCTGCCGACTTCGCAGAATGCGCGCTCCATCGGAGTGAGCCGGTCCAGGGTCGCCTCGAAGAGGGTGTGCACCGAGACGGGCAACTCCTCCCCGTCGCACATGCACTCCAGCAGCACCTGGAAGACCTGCGGGTTGCCGTCGCTGCGCCGGATGAGCGCGTTGAGCGAGACGTCGACCGACTGGCCGGATTCCTTTGCGGCTGCTTCGAGTTCGGGCATTCGCTCGCTCGCCATCTCACGCAGCGCCGCGGCATCGAGTGCGTCGACGGGCTCGACCCGGGACTGCTGGCCGCCGCCCCACATCGGGCGCCGCTCGAAGAGCTCGGGACGCGCGGTGCAGATGGTGAGAACCGGATAGGTGCGCAGCGGCTCGACGAGTTGCTCGATGAGGTCGAGCATCGGGTCGCTCGCCCACTCGATGTCCTTCCACACCACCGCGATCGGGCCGGCGAGTGCCAGTCGGGACAGCACCTTGCGGACCGCCCAGACGATGTCGTCGGTGGAGGTGGTCTCCTCGGAGCGGGCCGTCGCCGACTTCAGCCGCCGCACGATCGCGGTCGCGGTCGGGTCGTCGAACATGCCGGTGACGATGTCCGGCCAGTCGTCGCCGATCGCGGACAGCAGTTTGGCGAGCGGTCCGTAGCTGCCGTCGGTCGCGAGCGGCTGGGCAGTGCCACGCAGCACCCGCATCCCGTCGCGCTCGTCGAGGAAGTGCGACACCAGGCGGTTCTTGCCGATGCCGGGCTCCCCGACATACGTCAGGAACCAGCCCTGGCTGTAGCGCAACGACCGGTCGGCGATCGCGCCGAGGTCGCGCAACTCGATCTCCCTGCCGGCAAAGGGAGTTCGGCGCAACACCCCGTGCCGGGTGCCGCTCTCGGAGACCTTGTAGACGTCCTGCGGCTCGGTCTTGCCCTTGTGCGTGATCGGCCCGACGTAGTCGAGCGTGACCGTGGGTCCGGCCAGGTCGGCGACCGTGTCACCGACATACGTCTCACCGGGGCCGGCGGCCGCCTCGAGCCGCGCCGCGACGTTCACCGCGTCACCGGTGACCGAGAACTGCCCGTCCGGCTGGTGGGTGACGAAGACCTCGCCGGAGTTGATCCCGATGCGCACCCGCAGGCTCTGCCCGAGCTGCGCCTGCATGCGGCCGGACACCTCCTTGACCGCGGAGTGGATCTCGGTGGCGGCCTGAACGGCTCGGGTCGCGTCGTCCTCGCGGGTCGCCGGGACGCCGAAGACGGCCATGACGGCGTCGCCGATGAACTTCTCGACGGTGCCGCCGTACTTCCAGACGACCTTGGAGACCGCGTCGAAATAGCGAGCGAGGCTGGCACGCAACGCTTCCGGGTCGATGGACTCGCCGAGGCTGGTGGAGCCGACGATGTCGACGAAGAGGATGACCACGTGCTTGCGCACCGGCGCCTGCAGGCCGCCCTGGGCGAGTGCGGCGCCGCAGTTGGGGCAGAACCTGGTCCCCACCGGCGACTGGAATCCGCAGCGCGCACAGGTGATCACGGCTGCATTCTCTCAGGAGTCACCGCGTGCTCTGTCGCAGCTTCGCCGCGTTGGCGAGCCAGGTGTCGACCTGCTCGGACATGGCGGTCGCGCCCTTGGCGAGGTATGCCGCCCGAGCCTCCTCCGCGGCAGTCGCGGCGGCATCGGTGTGCCCCAGCACGGTCTCGACGATGGCCCGGTCGACCGCCGACTCCGCCCGATTCCAGAGCAGGTCGCGGTCGACCGCTCCTCGGCTGACGCTGAGCGCGTGCCGGGCAGCCGCGGCCTCGCGACGCAGTGCAGCTTCGACGGCGGAGACCACGGCCAGCCGCGGCTGCACCCGCTCGGCGAAGGCATCCTGGACGAGTCGCGAGGCGCGACCGGCCGCCGCGCGCGCCCGGTCGAGGCGGCCGGCCCGAATCCACGACCCGCTCGCATCGGCGGCCCAGCCGCAGGCCCACAGCGCCGAGATCGGCTCGGCCGCGGCGCTCATCGCGTCATACTCCTGGGCCGCCTCGTCGTGTGCGCCGCGTGCGGCCAGCGCCACCTGGCGATAGTGCCGCGGGAACTGCGCGGGCAGCACCGCGTCGGGCGACAGGCTGTCCTGCGCGGCGCGCCAGGCCGCGTCCGACCGGACGGTGTCCCCCATCACCGCGTAGCCGGCGGCGAGGATCGCGTTGACGGTCACGAGCTGGAAGGCGACACCGGCGAGGTCGGCGCGCATCCGCTCGGCGACCTCGACGGCCTGCCCGACGGACGCGTCACCGATCCAGAGCACCTGGATCTCGAAGTTGTCGATCACGCGCGCGGTGACGACATCGTCGGCGGGCGCGAGCGCACGCATCGGGCGCAGCACCTCGATGCACTCACCGAAGGCCTGTGCGTCCGCGTAGGCCTGGGCGGCGAAGAGCAGGACGGCGAGCCGGCCGTCGGCGGACATTGCGGGGTCGGCCTCGGCGGCCGCGACGAGTGCATGTGCGCGTTCGCGCGCGACGGACGGCCGGGCCCGCCCGAGACCGAGGGTCCAGAAGGTGGTGATCGCCTCGCGCACCGTCACCCACTGGGGATCGCCGTCGAGCACGGCATCCAGTGGGGTCAGCGTGGCATCGGGCATCGCGTCCCGCTGATCGCGCTGGGCGGTCAGCATCAGCCGCCAGCCGACGCGGAAGACGAGGTCGTCATCACGGTGCAGCAGCGTGGCGAGGTGCTGATAGCCGTCGGCAAGGTGGCTCTCGCCCCGGGCATAGCGATCGTCCAGTGCCCGTATGCCGGTGGCCAGCGCACGCTGCCGAGCGGCCTCGCGCTCGGCACCGGTGTCGCCGATCTCGGCAAGTAGCGCGTGAGCGCGGTCGTAGTGGGAGGCCGCCAGTGACACCGCGTGACTGTCGCGGCGTCGGGTTTCGAGGTCCGCGGCGAGCGCTGCGTGCCGCTCGGCGCGCCTCCGCTTGGGCATCGACCGGTAGGCGGTCTGCATGAGCACGGACTGGGAGAAGCGGTAGTCGCCGGACGATGTGAGCTCGAGAAGCCCACGCGCGCGCAGGGTTTCGGCGACCTCGTGCAGGTCGCGCAGAGCCGCCGTGTGATCAACGTCCACCAGCGCGAACTCGCGGCCGGCCACCGAGCCGACCTCGACCAAGGTCCGCTCGTCGGCGGAAAGCCGGTCGAGCGCGGCCTCGTAGAGCTGCGCGACCGATGCCGGCAGTCCGCCACCGGTCGCAGCGTTCTGCGCGAGCAGCTGCACCACCTGGGGATTGCCGTCCGCCCGGTCGACGAGGTCCTCGGCGGTGGCCGGGAGGTCGGTCGCCTGCACGGCGATCCGATCGGCAGCGATCTCGAGCATGTCCTCGAAGTCGAGGGGTTCGACGTCCTCGACGCGCGACTTGCGACCGCCTCCCCATCGCGGGCGATGTTCGAAAAGGTCCGGGCGTGAGAGGCACACGGTGAGCACCGGCAGCGACCGGCTCGCGGCCGCGAGGAGTTCGAGCAGGTCGAGTTGCGCCTCGGTCGCCCAGTGCAGGTCATCCCACACCGAGACGACCGGAGACTCGGCGCACAGCGCCTCCAGCACCTGTCGCACCGCCCACGCGACGTCGTCGGACGAGGTCTGCGCCTCCGACACGCCGGCGGCGGACCGCAGCCGCTGCAGCACCGGCGGCGCGGCGTCGCCGAGCAACCGCCCGACATACGCCTGCCAGTCCGGGGCGAGATCGGCGAGCCAGCTGGCGAGCGGCGCGAACGCCCCGGTGCTCATCGGGTCGCAGCGGCCGACGACGACTCGCAATTCGTCTCTGTTTCTTGCAAATTCTCGGATCATCCGCGATTTGCCGATGCCGGCGTCCCCGACATACGTCAACAACCAGCCCTGGCGACGCTGTGCCGACCGGTCGGCGATGGAGGCGAGATCGGCCAGTTCGGCGGCCCTCCCGACGAACGCGGGTTCGCGCACGCGGTCGCGGGGAGTCTGGCCGGCCGCGACGCGATAGACCAGTTGCGGCGCCGATTTGCCCTTGTGCAGGATCTCGCCCACCTCGTCGAGCACCACTGCGTCCCCGAGGAGCTCGGCGACGGTGTCCCCGACATACGTCTCGTCGATGCCGGCCGCAGACTCCAGACGTTGCGCGGTGTTGACCGCGTCACCGGTGACCGAGAACTGCCCGTCCGGCTGATGGGTGACGAACACCTCGCCGCTGTTGACCCCGATGCGCACGTGGAGTGCATCGGGCAGTGCGGCGACCGCCTGATGTATGCCGATCGCCGCGCGGACCGCGCGGGCGCCGTCGTCTTCGCGGCTGCTCGGCACGCCGAAAACAGCCATCACGGCATCGCCGATGAACTTCTCGACGGTGCCGCCGTGGTGCCAGATCACCGCCGACACGGCGTCGAAGTAGCGGGCCAGGCGACCGCGCAGCACCTCGGGGTCGGCACCTTCGCCCAGCGCCGTCGACCCGACGAGGTCGCAGAAGAGGATGACCACGTGCTTGCGCACCGGCGCCTGTTGATCGCCCCCGGCGACGGCGGCGCCGCAGGCCGAGCAGAAGCGCGCGGCGTCCGGCACCTCGGCTCCGCAGCGCGCACAGGTGGTCACGACGAGCGAATCTACCCGGCGGGTTACAGCGACCGCTGCTAGCTTTTGCCTGTTGCACAGTTCTCATCCGGAGGGATTCATGGCCAGCGCCCAGCTGAAGCAGGTTCTTGCAGGTATCGACCTTTTCGCGGGCCTCAGCCCGGCCGCGATCTCACAGATCGCCGACACGGGCGCGACGTTCAAGACCGCCGCCGGCGGCAAGGTGATCAGCGAGGGCGCGCAGGAGGCCGGTCTGCGGGTCGTGCTCGACGGCAGCGCCACGGTCGACGTCGGTGGTCAGTCGCGCGGTGAGATCGGCGTCGGCGACTACGTCGGCGAGCTGTCGATGATCGACGGTGCGCCGCGGTCGGCCACCGTGGTCGCCGGACCTGGCGGGGTGACCACCTTCGCGCTGTCGTCGGCGGCGTTCATGCCGCTGGTCCGCGGCGACGGCGACATCGCCGCTGCGCTGCTCAAGACCCTCGTGGCCCGCCTGCGCAAGGTCGAGGCCGCCGCGAACAACTCCTGACCGAACGCGCCACGTGTCCGCCGGCTGACGACTCGTCCGCGAAATGGCGACTGGTCACGCTCGGGCCGACTCGTCCACGAAAAGGGGACTTGTCACGCTCGGGGCGACTCGTCCACAAAGTGGGGACTTGTCACGTGCTACAGCACGTGACAAGTCCCCACTTTGTGTGACAAGTCCCTGTTTGTGTGACGAGTCCCCACTTCGTGTGACGAGTCCCCCTCTGTGTGACAAGTCCCCGTTCTGTATGACGAGTCGCTCGCCCCGAGACCCGCGCCGGCGACGATGCCGCCCGGGCGAGCGCCAGCGAGCTCGGGCGGAGGAGGAGCCGGCGCCAAGAACACGGGGCACTGAAGAGGAGAGGCGAGCTCGCTCGCGTCTCCTCTTCAGTGCGCGAAGTGCCGCGTCCCGGTGAAGTACATCGTGAGGCCGGCCTCGGTGGCGGCGTCGATGACTGCCTGGTCGCGCAGGGACCCACCGGGGGCGACGACCGCCTTGACGCCGGCGTCGATGAGCACCTGCAGCCCGTCGGGGAAGGGGAAGAACGCGTCGGAGGCGGCGACCGATCCGCGGGCGCGCTCGGCGCCGGCGCGGTCGACCGCGAGCTCGCAGGAGTCGACCCGGTTGACCTGGCCCATGCCGACACCGACCGATGCTCCGTCGGCTGCGAGCAGGATGGCGTTGGACTTCACCGCGCGGACCGCCCGCCAGGCAAACTGCAGGTCGGCGAGCGTCTGCTCGTCGGCTGCCGGGCCGGAGACCAGCCGCCAGTTGGCGGCGTCGTCGCCACCGGTGATCTCGCCCGACTCGTCGCGCACCACTGCGTCGACCTTGTCGACCTGCTGCATGAGCATGCCTCCGCTGATCGGCCGGATCTCGACGGGGTCGCGCTGCTGTGCCTGCTCGGCCGGCAGCTTCAACAGCCGAATCGCCTTGCGGCTGCTCAGGATTTCGACCACGCCGGGCTCGAAGTCGGGCGCGATCACGACCTCGGTGAAGATGTCCTTGACCGTCTCGGCCATCTCCTGGGTGACCGGCCGGTTGGTCGCGATGATGCCGCCGAACGCCGACACCGGGTCGCACGCGTGCGCCTTCGCGTGCACCGACGCGATGCTTTCGTCCTTGTCCCCGACCGCGATGCCGCACGGGTTGGCGTGCTTGATGATCGCCACGGTGGGCAGGTCGCCGTGGTCGTATGCCGCGCGCACCGCAGCGTCCGCGTCGACGTAGTTGTTGTAGGACATCGCCTTGCCGAAGAGCTGCTCGGCGGAGGCGACGCCGGGCCGCCAGTGGCGGTAGAGCGCGGCCGCCTGGTGCGGGTTCTCGCCATAGCGCAGGTCCTGCGCCTTCTCGAACGTCGCGCCCGACCATGCCGGGAAGCCGGTGCCGTCGCTGGTGTCGACATACGCGTTGCCCATCCAGTTGGCGACGGCGTTGTCGTAGTCGGCGGTGTGTGCAAAAGCGCGTGCTGCCAACGCTTTTCGCTGATCAAGGGTGAAACCGCCGCCGGTCACGGCCTCCAGCACGGAGTTGTATGACGCAGGCTCCGTCACGATCGCGACGCTCGGGTGGTTCTTGGCCGCGGCGCGCACCATCGACGGACCGCCGATGTCGATCTGCTCGATGCACTCGTCGGGCGTGGCACCGGACGCGACGGTCTCGCGGAACGGGTAGAGGTTGCACACGACGAGCTCAAAGGGCGCAACGCCGAGTTCGTCCAGTTGCGAGAGGTGTTCGGGCACACGGGTGTCGGCGAGGATCCCGGCGTGCACGCGCGGGTGCAGGGTCTTCACCCGGCCGTCGAGGCACTCGGGGAAGCCGGTGAGGTCCTCGACCTTCGTCACCGGGATGCCGAGTCCGTCGATGAGCGTGGCCGAGCCGCCGGTCGACACCAGCTCGACACCGGCGTCGTGCAGCCCGCGGGCGAGTTCCTCCAGACCGGTCTTGTCGTAGACGGAGATCAGCGCGCGCTTGATCGGGCGGCGGCCGGAGTTGTCGGGGGCGGGCGACTCGGACATGACTCTCCTCGCAGAGTTCGGCGGACATCCGGCGCGCACCCAGGCGGACGATGCACGCGACTCCACTCCCCGGTGGTTGCCCACCCTCGCCAGTCGTGTGCCGCCAGCTTAACGGGGGTCGGCGCCTCCGGCCGAATCGCCGAGCAGCACCCGCCGCCCGTCGACCCGGAACCCCTCCCGCGCGAGGCGCCCGACCCACTCGACCAGCTGGGGGCGTTCGGCCTGCTTGATGCGTTCGGTGAGGGTGTCGACGGTGTCGTCGTCCTCGACCGGCACCACGCACTGGGCGACGATCGCGCCGGTGTCGACACCCGCATCGACGACGAAAAGCGTTGCGCCGGCGACCTTTACGCCATAGTCCAGCGCGTCGCGCGGTCCGTGGATGCCGGGAAAGCTGGGCAGCAGCGCGTTGTGGCTGTTGAGGTAGCGGCCGCCGAAGCGCTCGAGGAACTCCTCCCCCACCAGCTTGAGGAAGCCGGCCGACACCACCAGCGCCGGGCCGTATGACGCAGCGTCCTCGGTCAACGCCCGGTCCCACGCGGCCCGGTCCGGGTAGTCCCGCAACCGGTGCACGAAGGTCGGCACCCCGGCCCGCTGCGCGCGCGCCAGTCCCTCGATGCCGTCCCGGTCCGCCCCGACGGCCACGACCCGCACGCCGTAGGCGGGGTCGGCGGACGCGTCGAGCAGTGCCTGGAGCAGGGTGCCGGAGCCGGAGACCAGCACCACGATCGGCACCGGACCGGCCGGGCGGGGCACCTCGGGCGCCGCAGAATCGTTGCTCACGACGGGCCAACCTATCGCCCGCGCCGACCGCACCAGCCATCCCGGGGGACCACGCATGAGCGACCAGCCGATCACGCCGCGGTCGGTGGTCCACGCACGGCGCGGCCTGGGTTATCTGCTGCTCGGTTTCCTCACCACGCTGATGCCGGTGCCCTACAACATCGTCGCGCTGGTGCCGCTCGTCGCGTCGGCGGTCGAGTCGGTGCTGACGCTGCGCGCGCTCGCGGCCGCCCGCACCCCGGGGCCGATCAAGGCCTGGACGTCGGTCGGGCTCGCGCTGACGGTCGCGCTGATCGTGATGGTCGCGGTCCCCTACGTCTTCTGGGGCACGACCCAGCGCTACGAGACCTGCATGTCGAAGGCCAACACCAAGACGACGCAGGCGGTGTGCAAGCAGCAACTGAGCGACCGCAGCAACGACATGCGCCGGCTCATCACGGGCAGCTGAGGCTCCGTGACGCCCTAGGAGGCCCGCGCGCAGTCGATGCAGAAGGTGGTGGTCGGGCGTGCCTCGAGCCGCCCGTCGCCGATCGGTGCGCCGCACCGCTCGCACACGCCGTAGCTGCCGTCGGCGAGCCGGGCCAGCGCGGCGTCGACGGCCACCCGCTGGGCCGCGGCGTCCTTGGCGAGGGTGTCGATCATCGAGCGGTCGACCGCGATCGTGCGGCCCTCCGGGTCGTGCTCGTCGTCGGCGTTGCTGTCGCGCAGCGCCTCGACCACGTCGTCGAAGCTGGCCCGCAGCTCGCGCAGCCGTGCGTCGGCGGACTCGCCGAGTTCGCGCAGGCGGGCTCGCGCCACCTCGTCATCCATCCGACGAGGATAGGACCGCCCACCGACAACCGTCAGCGCCGCAGCGCGCGCTGCCAGTGCAGCACCAGGGTGGTGACCACGGCGCCGAGCACGAGCTCGACCAGCAGCAGCGGCACCAGCATCAGCGAGGGACCGACGTAGTCCAGGGAGCCACCGCTCACCCCGGCGGTGGACAGCCAGCTGAGCAGCAGCACCAGCACGCCGGTCACGGCGGCCGCCTGCGCGGCGGTGACCGCCTTGGTGCGCAGCGAGGTGTAGGTCGTCAGCCGGCCGAGAGCGCGCCAGCCGACCAGGCAGCCGAGCGCGACCGGCAGCAGCGGCGCGACGGTGGTGAAGAAGGGCAGCGGACCGGCGTCGGGCACCGCACCGAGCACCGGGATCATCGGCAGCAGGCCGCCGTGCACGCTGCCCGTGCCGACGCTGACCGCGCCGAGTTGTGCGGAGGCGCCGGTGGTCCAGCCGGCCGCCCAGAGCACCAGGTTGGGCAGGGCGGCGAGTTGGCCCAGCCAGAGCACGATGCCGCCGAAGAAGCCCGGCCGCAGCTGACCGTTCAGCTGACCGATGGCGCCGAGGTGGAAGACGACCAGCGCGAGCACGATGACCAGGCCGATCGCGAGGTAGCCGAGTACACCCTCAGCCGCCGGTCGCAGCGCGCGCCGGGTCGACAGCGACACCCGCTCGTCGACGAACTCACGAGCCTGCCCGGCCACGGCTTCCTCGCTGCGCAGCAACGCCCAGGCGCAGCCGCCGACTCCGACGAGCAGCGCGCCGGGCAGCACGGTGAAGACGTTCGGCGACGCGGGTCCGCTCATCGCGAGTGCGCTGATCACCAGACCGGTCACGACATACCCACCGACGTATGACGCAGGCCCCTCCCACCAGGCGCCCGACCGCTCGGACAGGTAACCCAGCATCGCCTTCGCCGCGGTCCGCGCGAGCACCAGCGCGAGTGCGGTGAGCAACAGGGGGGCGAGCACCACCGACCGGCCGGAGCCGTCGACGCCGACGTGCCCGCGGTGGGCCAGGGCCCAGCCGTCACCGCTGAAGCTCAGCGCATCGGTCCAGCCGACGCTGCTGTGCGGGTCGGCCGCCCAGGCGAGCAGCACCGGGATCACCAGCAGCAGCGCCAGCGACAGGGCGCCGACTGCGCCATACCCGGCGGCGATCGCGAGCTGCCGGGGGTCCCGGCTCTGCGCCGGTGACTGCGGCGTGGCGAGACCGGTCAGGTTGCGGGCACGATCGAGAAGGCTCATCGCGACCCATGGTCGCCGTGATCACCGCGCGCGCCCGGCAGGCTCGCCGGGCTCGCCGCAGATCGGCGCCTGTGGACGACGGTTGCGGGCACGCCTCGGTGCTTAGGCTCGGGTGTGCTCACCGACCGGTTCGACCTGGTCGCCGCGGTCGGCTACGCGGCGGCGGGCATCCCGCTGCTCGCGCTCGCGGTCATCGACGCGCGCACCCACCGGCTGCCCGACCGCATCACCCTGCCGTTGATCCCGGGCAGCCTGCTGGTCGCAGCAGCAGCGTCGGCGAGCACGCACGACTGGCCCGCGCTCGGCCGTGCCGCGGCGGCCGGACTGACAGTCTTCGCAGTCGGTTTCGCGATCATGTTCGCCTCACCGGGCGGCGCCGGGCTCGGCTTCGGCGACGTCAAGCTCGGCGCGAGCCTCGGCATCCTCACCGGCTGGCTCTCGTGGGGCACGGTCGTCGGCGCGATCGCGCTCGCCTTCCTCGGCGCGGGCCTGTGGGCTGCAGCGCTCGTGCTCACCCGGCGCGCGAACCGGCATACCCACCTGGCGTTCGGGCCGTTCCTCATCGGCGGCGCCGTGCTCGCGATCGTCGCCGGGTGAGGCCCCGTGACATGACGAGAGCCGGGCACCCGCGTCGGGCACCCGGCTCTTGTCAGTCGTGAACGACCTTACTTCTCAAGGTCTTTCATGATTTCGCGCATCAGGTTGGCGGTCTCGGACGGCGTCTTGCCGACCTTGACGCCGGCGGCCTCGAGGGCCTCCTTCTTGGCTGCGGCGGTGCCGGACGAGCCCGACACGATCGCGCCCGCGTGGCCCATGGTCTTGCCCTCGGGCGCGGTGAAGCCCGCGACGTAGCCGACGACCGGCTTGGTCACGTGCTCCTTGATGTATGCCGCGGCCCGCTCCTCGGCGTCGCCGCCGATCTCGCCGATCATCACGATCGCCTTGGTGTCGGGGTCGGCCTCGAACGCCTCGAGCGCGTCGATGTGGGTGGTGCCGATCACCGGGTCACCGCCGATGCCGATCGCGGTGGTGAAGCCGAAGTCGCGCAGTTCGTACATCATCTGGTAGGTCAGCGTGCCCGACTTGGAGACCAGCCCGATCGGGCCCTTGCCGGCGATGGTGTGCGGCGTGATGCCGGCCAGCGACTCCTCCGGGGTGATGATGCCGGGGCAGTTCGGGCCGATGATGCGGGTCTTGTTGCCCTCCCGGGTCGCCGCGTAATTGTAGAACTCGGCGGTGTCCTTCACCGGGATGCCCTCGGTGATGACGACCAGCAGCGGGATCTCGGCGTCGATCGCCTCGATCGCGGCGTCCTTGGCAAACTTCGGCGGCACGAAGGCGACCGAGACGTTGGCGCCGGTCGCGTCCATCGCCTCCTTCACCGAGCCGAAGACCGGCAGCTCCTTGCCGCCGATCTCGGCGGTGGTGCCGGCCTTACGGGCGTTGACGCCGCCGACGATGTTCGCCCCGGCGTCGAGCATGAGGGCGGTGTGCTTGGAGCCCATGCCGCCGGTCATGCCCTGCACGATGATCTTGCTGTCAGCGTTCAAAAAGATTGACATTATTGAAGATTCCTTCTCGTATGCCGTCAGCGGATCACTTGGCGGAGCCGGCGAACTCTGCGGCCTTGGCCGCCGCGCCGTCCATCGTGTCGACCTGGGTGACCAGCGGGTGGTTCAGCTCGTTGAGGATCGCGCGACCCTCGTCGACCTTGTTGCCGTCGAGACGCACGACCAGCGGCTTGGTGGCGTTGTCGCCGAGGATCTCCAGGGCGCCCTTGATGCCGTTGGCGACCTCGTCGCAGGCGGTGATGCCGCCGAAGACGTTGACGAAGACCGACTTGACCTGCTCGTCGCCGAGGATGACGTCGAGACCGTCGGCCATCACCTTGGCGTTGGCGCCGCCACCGATGTCGAGGAAGTTGGCGGCCTTCACGCCGTGCTGCTCGCCGGCGTAGGCGACCACGTCGAGGGTCGACATGACCAGGCCCGCGCCGTTGCCGATGATGCCGACCTCGCCGTCGAGCTTGACGTAGTTGAGGCCCTTCTCCGTGGCCTTCGCCTCGAGCGGGTCGGTCGAGGCCGTGTCCTCGAGGGCCTCGTGGTCGGGGTGGCGGAAGTCGGCGTTGCCGTCGAGGGTGACCTTGCCGTCGAGCGCGACGATGTCGCCCGCGCCGGTCTTCACGAGCGGGTTGACCTCGACCAGGGTCGCGTCCTCACCGGCATACACGTCCCAGAGCTTCTGCAGCACCGGCACGATCTTGGCGCCGGTCTCGGCGTCGAAGCCGGCCTGCTGCACGATCTCCTGCGCCTTGGCCTCGTCGATGCCGACGTTGGGGTCGACCGCAACACGGGCCAGCGCCTCGGGGCGCTCGACCGCGAGCTGCTCGATCTCCATGCCGCCTTCCTTGCTGCACATGGCGAGGTAGTTGCGGTTGGCCCGGTCGAGCAGCACCGAGAAGTAGTACTCCTCGGCGATGTCGGCGCCCTGGGCGATCATCACGGTGCCGACGGTGTGGCCCTTGATGTCCATGCCGAGGATGTCCTGCGCGAGCTGCTTCGCCTCCTCGGGCGACTTGGCGACCTTCACGCCGCCGGCCTTGCCACGTCCGCCGGTCTTGACCTGGGCCTTGACCACGGTCACGCCGCCGGACTTCGGGCCGATCTCGGCGGCGGCCTGCTCGGCCTGCTCCGGGGTGGTTGCGGTCTTGCCGGCCAGCACCGGCACTCCGTGCGCCTCGAACATGTCGCGCGCCTGGTATTCGAAAAGATCCACGCGGAATCCATCCTCGTCATCGAGAGATTGAAGTTGCTTCTGAGCAAGGCTGGGTCGACGGGACCGAAGTGCGCCGGATGGAGCGTGTCCGGACCTCGTCGTCCGGTATTGGATGCTAGCCGTCGCTCGCGTCGGTGCCCACGTGGGTCCGCACCCAGTCCACGATCTCGGTCGTGGTCGCGCCCGGGGTGAAGACCGTGGCGACGCCCATCTCCTGCAGCGCCGGAAGGTCCTCCTCCGGAATGATGCCGCCGCCGAAAACCACGATGTCGTCGGCGTCCTTGGCCTTGAGCAGCTCGATCACCTTGGCGAACAGCGTCATGTGCGCGCCCGAAAGCACTGACAGGCCAACGGCATCCGCGTCTTCCTGGATCGCCGCCTCCACGATCTGCTCCGGCGTCTGGTGCAGCCCGGTGTATATGACCTCCATGCCGCCGTCGCGCAGCGCGCGGGCGACGACCTTCGCACCACGGTCGTGACCGTCGAGTCCGGGTTTGGCGACCACGATGCGGAGCGGGCTTGTCGTCATACGCGCACCATATCGACAGGTGACCGACATCACGTCCGCCAGGTGGTATGCCGCGTCACCGGCGGCCGCCCGGGCGTGACCGCACCGGCGAGCACGCCGGCCGGACCCAGGCCGTGCACCTCGTCGAACGCCATGCCTGACACCTGACCAGATTTTCCACAGGTTTGGCAGTCAGGTGCCCGCGATGCCGGTTAGCATTGCGCGGGTGCGCGTTTTCGGGGTTCGGGTGTTCGGGGTTCGGGTTGCTGTCGTCACTGCCCAGGGGCTGACGGTCCGATGACCCGTTATACGGGTCGGCACCGGTCCGGCGGCGCCACCACGGCTCGCCCGCGGGCCGGGCGGCACCGCGCAGCCAACCAATCGCGTGTGTTGAGTCGCGTCGTGCTGCCCGTGGGCGTGGTCACCGCCACGGCCACCGTCGGCGGGGTCGCGGTCGCAGGGTTGGATCCGTTGCAGCTCAACTTCGGCAGCACCCTCGCCGCGGAGCGTGCCGTGCCGGCAGCGACTCAGACCGCGAGGCTGGCTCCCGCCGTGGCGTCGAGTCACGCTGTGACCACCTCGGTGCGGCGCGAACTGCCGGGCAGCGTGTCCCGCGACTCCGGCCGCCCTCTGCTGCCCGAGTCCGGACCGGCCACCCCGGCATCGGGACCGGCATCGGGATCAACGTCGGCGTCCGCTTCGGCATCCTCGTCGGCGGCGCAATCTCCTTCTTCGTCAACGAAACCCGCCCCCTCCGCGTCGCCGTCGCCGACCTCCAGCAAGCCCGCCGCGCAGTGGGTCTGCGCGATCCGTGGCTGCGCCGCGCCGATGGTGTCGGGCTTCGGGGCACGGGTGTCCCCGGGCGGCGTCGGGTCGACCTACCACCAGGGCGACGACTTCCCCGTGCCGATCGGCACGTCGCTCGTCGCGATGGGCAACGGCACGGTGGTGCAGGCCGGCCCGGTCGACGGCCTCGGGGTGCACGTGGTCGTCGACTACGGCGGCGGCGTGCAGATCGTCTACGGGCACATGTCGAGCGTCGTGGTGTATGCCGGGCAACGGGTCTCGCAGGGCCAGCTCGTCGGCTACTCCGGCAACACCGGCAAGTCGACCGGCCCGCACCTGCATCTCGAAGTGCACGTCAACGGTGTCGCGATCGACCCCGCCCCCTGGCTGCGCGCCCGCGGCGTCTTCTGACGGCCTCCCCGCCCCGCGCCTCCCCGCGCTCCCCTCCCCCACGCATCTCGTAAGCAACAGTGCGCCTGACGCCACCCTGGCTTACGAGACCACCACACACCCGCCCACCGCAGGCCTCCCGCCCCCGCGCATCCCGTAAGCAACCGTGCCCCTGACGCCACCCTGGCTTACGAGACCACCACACACCCGCCCACCGCAGGCCTCCCGCCCCCGCGCATCCCGTAAGCAACCGTGCCCCTGACGCCACCCTGCCTTACGAGACCACCACACACCCGCCCACCGCGCGCCTCCCCGCGCCCGCGCATCCCGTAAGCAACCGTGCGCCTGACGCCACCCTGCCTTACGAGACCACCGCACCCGCCCACCGCGCGCCTCCCCGCGCATCCCGTAAGCAACCGTGCCGCTGACGCCACCCTGCCTTACGAGACCACCGCACCCGCCCACCGCGCGCCTCCCCGCACATCCCGTAAGCAACCGTGCGCCTGACGCCACCTTCGCTTACGAGACCACCGCTCCCCCGCCAGCCGCCTCCCTCCCCGCACATCCCGTAAGCAACCGTGCCGCTGACGCCACCCTTGCTTACGAGACCACCGCTCCCCCGCCAGCCGCCTCCCTCCCCGCGCATCCCGTAAGCAACCGTGCGCCTGACGCCACCCTCGCTTACGAGACCAGCGCGCACCCACCCACCGAGCACCCGACCACCGCAGCCGGCCGTTCGTAGACTTCACCGGTGACCTCGACGCCGCGGCTGGAGCTGCTCGGACCGCAGCACGCCCGCGCGCTGGAGCGTTTCGAGCGGGACAACCGGGCGTTCTTCGCCGCGCGCATCGGCGATCGCGGTGATGGGTTCTTCGAGCGATTCGACGAGCTGCTGGCCGAGCGCGTGGACGAAAACCGTTGCGGCACGTCACTTCTCTGCGTGCTCGTCCTCGACGACGAGATCGTCGGCCGGGTCAATGTGCTCGACCTCGACCGGCCGGACGGGGCAGAGCTCGGTTACCGGGTCGCCGAGCACGCGCAGGGCCGCGGTCTGGCGACGGCCGGTGTCACCGACGCTCTCGCGGCAGCGTCGGCACGCGGGGTCCGGACCGTGACGGCCCGGGTGTTCGTGGACAACACCGCATCACGACGGGTGCTCGAACATTGCGACTTCGAACCGACCGGACCCGTGCCCTCCCCCGATGGTTCGCCCCGGGAGTTCGTCGGCTACCGGCGGCAGCTGCCGCCGCCGTGAACCGCCGCCGTGACCCCCACCCTGACCGAGGCGCGGGTCAGAGCTTCTCGACCGGCGCGTAACGCAGCAGCAACCGCTTCACCCCGGTGTCGCCACCGAAGTCGATGTGCGCCATCGCCCGGTCACCCTGCCCCTCGACCCGGACGACGGTGCCGAGCCCGAACGAGTCGTGCGTGACGCGGTCACCCGAATCCAGGGCAATGACAGGCCGATTCCCGGGACTGCGCACCCCCGGTTTGGCTGCGAGACGAGCCACCGCAGGAGTCGACGACGGACGCGTCGCCGTCGTCGTGGTGCGTTGCCAGTCGATCAACGACGACGGAATCTCGTCGAGGAAGCGGGACGGCGGGTTGTACTGCGGGGCGCCCCACGCCGACCGCACCTCCGCACGCGACAGGTGGAGCCGCTCCCGGGCGCGGGTGGTGCCGACATAGGCGAGCCGCCGTTCCTCCTCCAGCTCCTTCGGATCGCCGAGCGCGCGCATGTGCGGGAAGGTGCCGTCCTCCATGCCGGTGAGGAAGACGACCGGAAACTCCAGCCCCTTGGCGGTGTGCAGCGTCATCATCGTGACGACACCGGTCTCCTCCCCGTCCTCGTCCGGGATCTCGTCGGTGTCCGCCACGAGCGACACCTGCTCGAGGAAGTCCTCGAGCGATCCGCCCGGGTAGTTCTCGTCGAATTCCTGTGCCACTGCCACGAGTTCGGCGAGGTTCTCCACCCGGGTCTCGTCCTGCGGGTCCGGGCTGCGCCGCAGCTCCGACAGGTAGCCGGACTGATCGAGGATGGCCTCGAGCAGGTCACCGACCCCGGTGTCGTCGGCCTCGTGCACCTGCCGCAGCGACTCCAGCAGTGCGGTGAAGGCATTGATCGACGTCACCGAACGAGTAGCGATGCCAGGCGCATCCGCGGCCCGGCCCAGCGCCGCCACGAACGGGATGCGCTCCCGCTCGGCGAGCGCCGACACGCACGCCTCGGCGCGATCGCCGATGCCCCGCTTCGGGACATTGAGGATGCGCCGCAGGTTGACGGTGTCGGCCGGATTGGACACCACGCGCAGGTAGGCCAGCGCGTCCTTGACCTCGCGCCGCTCGTAGAAGCGGGTGCCGCCGACGACCTTGTAGGGCAGGCCGACGCGGACGAAAACCTCTTCCAATGCACGGGATTGGGCATTGGTGCGGTAGAAGACAGCGACATCCTTCGGCTTCACGCCGTGCTCGTCGCCGAGCTGGTCGATCGTGCGCGCGACGAATGCCGCCTCGTCGTGCTCGGAGTCGCCGACATACCCGACGATCGGCTCGCCGGCGCCCTGGTCGGACCAGAGGTTCTTGGGCCGACGGTCGGGGTTCTTGGCGATCACTGCGTTGGCGGCCTGCAGGATGTTCTGCGTCGAGCGGTAGTTCTGCTCCAGCAGGATCGTGCGCGCGTCGGGGTAGTCCTTCTCGAACTCCACGATGTTGCGGATCGTCGCGCCGCGGAAGGCGTAGATCGACTGGTCGGCGTCACCGACCACGCAGAGTTCGGCGGGCGGCACCTCTCCCAACGCCTCGTCCGGAACACCATGTCCGACAAGCTCTTTCACGAGCACGTACTGCGCGTGGTTGGTGTCCTGATATTCGTCGACGAGCACGTGCCGGAAGCGGCGACGGTAGTGCTCGGCCACGTCCGGGAACGCCTGGAGGATGTTGACGGTCATCATGATGATGTCGTCGAAGTCGAGCGCGTTGGCCTGCCGCAGCCTCCGCTGGTATGACGCATAGGCCTCGGCCAGCATGTGTTCCTGGTGAGTGCCCTCGGAAACCTGTGTGCTGTAAGCCTCTTCGTCGATGAGTTCGTTCTTGAGATTGCTGACCTGATGGCTGAACGACCGCGGCGGGAAGCGCTTCGGATCGAGGTCGAGGTCGCGCATCACCAGCGCCATCATGCGCTGGCTGTCGGCGGCGTCGTAGATCGAGAACGTCGACTTCAGCCCCACCTTGGTGGCCTCGCGGCGCAGGATGCGCACGCACGCGGAGTGGAAGGTCGAGACCCACATCGTGCGGGCGACTCCCCCGACCAGCCCTTCGACGCGCTCGCGCATCTCGGCGGCGGCCTTGTTGGTGAAGGTGATCGCGAGAATCTGTCCGGGCTGCACGTGCCGGGCGGCCATCAGGTAGGCGATGCGGTGGGTCAGCACACGGGTCTTGCCCGAGCCGGCACCGGCGACGATCAACAGCGGCGACCCCTCGTGCAGCACGGCCTCCCGCTGCTGCGGGTTGAGGCCCTCGACGAGGCTCTCCGGACGCGCCATCGACGGCCCGCCCGCGCCGGCGGGCGCCGCTCCGGCCGGGGCCGCACCGCCCAGGCTGGCCCAGGTCGGCACACCACGGTGGTCGACGTCGGTGGGCACGGTGGCGGACGCCGCGTCCGCCGGCAGTCCGGGCAGGGGGATGTCGTCGAAAAGGCTGCTCATGTCGGTGCTCAAGCCTACGTGCCGCCACCGACGGCCGCCGGGTCGCCGGTCGGTGGCTGCGGCCCCGCGACCGATGCGCCGTACGCCCCGGATGCGCCGGGCGCGCCGGACGCGGACGGCGTCATACGCGCCGTGCTCCCTGCTGCCGCGCCGCAAGGCTCGCGGCGACCAGCACCAGGGCGACCTCGAACACGCCGTATCCGACGAGCGTCGGTCGCAGACCGAAGCCCTGGACGGCGAGCCCGGCCACGACGGCCGGCACGCTGAATGCGGTGTAGCTGATCACGAAGACGGTGGCGAAGGTCTGCGCGCGGCTTCGCGGAGGCGTCGCCGCGACGATCGCCCCCATCGCCACCAGGAAAGTGATCCCGAAGCCGGCACCGGCGACGACCGAGCCGGCCAGGTAGACCGGCAACGAGGTGACCAGCACGCCGAGCACGGTGAGCGCGACGCCGCCACCGAGGAGCGCCAGCCCGACGACTCGTCGTCGCGGCGCGGGCAGCCGCTCGGCGAGCAGCAGCGAGAACGCCGCCGGCACGAAGAAGCCGGCGAGCACCAGGCCGACAACGAAGTGGTTGCCGACGCCGAGCAGCTTGCCGACCACGGACGACCCGAGCGACAGGTAGAGCCCGCCGAGCGCCCAGGTGGCGACGAACGCCGGCACCAGGCCGGCGAGCACCGGCCGCGTCTGCGGTGCGATCCCGAGGCTCGGCCGCAGGCTGCGCAGCAGCACGGCCGCGGGCGGGCGGGCCCCATCGCGCTCCTCGGGCACGTAGAACAGCGCAACCGCCAGCACCACGTATGCCGCGAGCAGCACCCAGTAGACGAGATATCTCGGCCACGGCGCGTACTCCACGAGCGCCCCGGCGAGCGCGGCCCCGAATCCCAGCCCGAACGTCGGCGCGCCGCTGCTCACCATCGAGCCGCGCTGCGGGCTCGGCGCCAGATCGACGATCAGCGCGCTCACGGCCCCGGTCATCGCCCCCGTCGCGACGCCCTGCACGATCCGTGCGAGCAACAGGGTGCCGGTGCCGGAGGCGTGCACGAAGAGCAGCATCCCGACCCCGAGGAGCACCATGCCCGCGATCAGGATCGGCCGGCGCCCGACGTGATCGGGCAGCGAACCGACCGTGAGCAGCGTCGCGAGGAGCGCCACGACATACACCGCGAAGATCACGGTGAGGGTGAATGACGAGAAACCCCAGAGCTGTTGGTAGATCGGGTAGAGCGGCGACGGCGCGGCGGCGGCCGCCATCATCCCGACCATGGCCAGCCCTGCGACGACGAAACCACTGCGCCGGGAAAGCCGGAACGACATGCGCACCTCCGCCAATTGCAATGAACGCTGCTTTAAGGGTCGAGCGTACGCCCGATCCAGGCTAATGCAAATCCAACTGCAATAATGTCTGTATGGCGACCAAGACTCCCGAGGTCCGGCGCCGCCCGGGCGGCCGGAGCGCGCGCGTGCAGAACGCCGTCTACGACGCGGTCGGCGAGCTGATGGCGCGCGAGCGCCCGGACCACATCACCATCCCGATGGTGGCCGAACGCGCCGGCGTCAATCCGACGAGCATCTACCGCCGCTGGGGCGACGCCGACGCCCTGCTGGAGGAGGTCGCGGTCGCGGCGTTCACCCGGGACGACGAACGCGTGCCGGACACCGGATCGTTCGCCGGTGACCTGCGTGAATGGGCGCGGGTGATCGCGCGTGACATCACCCGGCCGCACCGCACGCGCTACCTGCGAGCGCTGGTCGCGGCACGCGACGGACTGGTGGAGCAGTGCCCGTGCTGGACCACCCGGGAGGAGCAGCTCGCCGAGATGACGGCGCTCGCCCGCACCCGGGACGAGCGCACGCCGGGTGTCGAGCAGGTGCTCAACCATGTCATCGCGCCGCTCTACCACCACGTCGTCTTCGGCCTGCCCGTCGACGACGAGCTCGCGCAGCGGCTCGTCGACGACGTGCTGTCCATGACCCCCAGGGACGAATACAGGGACGAATACTTGTCAGGCACAAAGTGATTCGGCTAATCAGGCCGACCGCGCGCCTGCACGACAGCTTTCTCGACAATCTGCTGGAGTTCGAGTCACCGGCCGCCCGGCACGGCCACGCGATCCGCGGCGTGAGCGACGACCAACTGCGCGACCCCGCCGGATTTGCCGACTGGCTCGCGCAGCGTGAGGCGTATGCCGACGCGACGACGCGCCTGCCGGACGGCCTGGTCCACGAGACGGTCTTCTGGATCGTCGACGACGCCGCGCCCGATCGGGTGCTCGGCTCGCTGGCCCTGCGCCACGAACTCAACGAGGCTCTGACCATCATCGGCGGCCACATCGGCTACGGGGTGCGGCCGTCCGCGCGCCGGCGTGGAGTCGCGACGCAGGCGCTGCGGCTGGCACTCGGAGAAGCCAAAGGCGTTGGCCTGCAACGGGTTCTGCTCACCTGCGACGAGGACAACCCGGCTTCGGCGCGCACCATCGAGCGGTGCGGCGGGGTGCGCGACGAGGCGCCCGCCGGGATCCGCCGCTACTGGATCGAGATCTGAACCCGCTCAGTCGTGGTCGACGATCACCGCTGCGTGGTCACTCCACCTCAGGTCGTATGACGCAGCGCGCCCCACGGCGACCGCGCCCGACCGCACGGCGAGCGCCGGCGACTCGAGCACGTAGTCGATGCGCCAGCCGGCGTCGTTGTCGAAGGCCTTTCCGCGCCAGGACCACCAGGTGTAGGGGCCGTCGACGTCACCGGCGCGGGCGCGGGTGACATCGACCCAGCCGGCCGCGAGCCAGCGGTCGAGGTAGGCCTGCTCCTCGGGAAGAAACCCTGCCTTGCCGCGATTTCCCTTCCAGTTCTTCAGGTCCCGCGCGGTGTGGCAGATGTTGAAGTCGCCGGTCACGGCCGCGGCGTCCCCGGCCAGCGCCGCCATACGCTGCCCCATCGCGTCGAGGAAGGCGAACTTCTCGGTCTGCTTCGGGGTCTGCGCCTCCCCCGTGTGCACGTAGGCCGACGCGACCGTGACCATGCCACCCGGTGCCTCGATGTCGGCCTCGACCCACCGGCCCTGCTCCTCAAATCCGGGCAGGCCGGCCCGCACCGCGGTGATCTCGTGCGGGCTGAGCACCGCGACCCCGGCCCGGCCGGCCGCGGCGGAGGGCGCGTGCGCGACCTGCCAGTCGGCAAACTTCGAGTCGGCGAGCGCGGCGCGCAGCTGGTCCTCCCCCGCCCGCACCTCCTGCAGAGCGAGCACGTCGGCTTCCTGCTCGGCCAGCCAGGTCAGGCCGCCGCGCCGGGCGGTGGCGCGGATGCCGTTGACGTTCGCGGTGATGATGCGCACCACCCGACTCTCTCATCCGGACGCGGCCCGCGATCTGCCAGGATCGGGGGCCATGCAGTTCGACGACGCCACGACCCGCCTGCTCGACGCCCGCCTCGCTGCGGCGCAGCGCGCAAGCCGCGCACCGTCGGTGGTCGCCGGGGTCATCGCCGACGGCGCGCTCGCCTGGACCGGCGCCGCCGGTCGCATCGACGGCCGCCCGGACGGTGAAACAGCTTCTGCCGCAACGCAATACCGGATCGGGTCGATCACCAAGACGTTCACCGCGGTGCTGACGCTGCGGCTCGTGCAGGATGGCCTCGTCGGTCTCACCGACCCGATCGGCGAGCACCTGCCGGAGCTCGCGGGCGCGCTGCCCGGCGTCCGCGTCAGCGAGCTGCTCACCCACGGCGCGGGGCTCCCCGCGGAGACCGACGGCGACTGGTGGGAGCGCAGCGCGGGCCGCACCTGGGAGCAACTGGTGCCGAGCATCCGGCTGATCCACCGGCCGGGTCGCCGATTCCACTACAGCAACTCGGGATTCGCCGTCCTCGGCGAGCTCGCGTCCCGGCTGCGTGGCGTGTCCTGGTCGGAGCTGGTGCAGTCGCAGATCACCGGTCCACTCGGGATGACCGACACGTCATACGGCCCGGGGACGACGGCCGCACCCGGTCTCGCGGTGCACCCCTACGCCGACCTGCTGCACGAGGAGCCGGCCACCGACACGCTCGCGATGGCGCCGGCCGGTCAGCTCTGGTCCACGATCGGCGACCTCGCGCGGTTTGCGCTCTTCCTCGCCCGCGGCAACCCGGCCGTCCTGGACGACGGGCTGCGGCGGGAGATGCAGATCCCGACGCTCGTCAACGACGAACCAGGTGAAAACTGGTCTCGCGCCTATGGTTTCGGGCTCGACATCGTCAACCGCGACGGCACCCGCTACGTCGGTCATGGTGGTTCGATGCCGGGCCACCAGGCCGCGTTGCGGATCGACCCGGAGACCGGCGACGGCGCGGTGTTGCTGGTCAACAACACCGCGGGCATCGGCCTCGACGCGATCGGTCTGCTCCAGCTCGCACGGCAGCACCAGCCCCGCACCGGCACGCCGTGGACCGCTTCGCCGGCGCCCGACCCGGCCGCCGCCAACGCGCTCACCGGCACGTGGTTCTGGGGGCCGCGGCCGCACACGCTGACCGTTGCCGGTGACGGCACGCTCCGGCTGGCGCCGGAGCGCGGCAACGGTCGCGGTTCCACCTTCGCGCCGGCGGGAGACGGTGACTGGATCGGCCTGGACGAATACTTCGCCGGCGAGCGCCTGACCGCGCTGCCGTCGCCGCAGGACCCGACTCACCTCGACGTTGCGGGCTTCCGTTTCAGCCGCACACCGTACGATCCCGGGGCAGACATTCCCGGAGGGACCGGGCAAGGCTGGCGCTGACGCCGCTCGTGCGCGGCGTCGACGTTGACGAGTGAGGACGCACATGGAGCACTGGCTGACGACGATTCCGCCGTTCGCGGTCTACCTTCTCGCGGGGCTCGCCGTCGGGATCGAGAGCCTCGGCATACCGGTGCCCGGCGAGATCATCCTGGTCGCCGCCGCAGTGATGTCGTCCAAGCACGAGCTGTCGATCAGCCCGCACGGCATCGCGATCTCCGCCGTCTGCGGCGCGGTCATCGGCGACACCATCGGCTACACGGTCGGCCGGCGCTACGGGCATCACCTGTTCGGCTTCCTGGAGCGCAAGTTCCCGCACCACTTCAACAAGGACCTGATCGACTACGCCGAGCACGTCTTCCACCGCTGGGGCATGCTCGCGGTCTTCTTCGGCCGCTTCATCGCACTGCTGCGCATCTTCGCCGGCCCGCTCTCCGGTTCGCTGAAGATGCACTACCCGCGCTTCCTCGCCGCCAACCTCGCCGGCGCGATCTGCTGGGCCGGCGGCACCACCTACCTCGTCTACTACCTCGGCAAGGCGGCCGAGAAGTACCTCAAGGACTTCTCCTACGTCGGTCTCGGCGTCGCACTGCTCTTCGGGCTGCTCCTCTCGACAGTGCTGAAGCGCAGGCTGCAGCGCAAGGTCGAGGCGTATGCCGAGCAGCGTCGCGTCGAGCAAGCGGCCCCGGCTGCCGATTAGCCGTCGCCAGATCGGCCCCGGAGCGCCCGTCAGGATTGTTGTTCGTTAGCCCCCTTCGAGCAGCGCGGCTGCTCTACGCTCCAGGCCAACGGCGCTGCTCGTCAGCTGCCACATCGAGGGGGCAACACGATGTCGTGGACAGAACCGGTGATGGATCACGCCGACGCGCGTGCATACGAAGTCATCGCAAGCAACCAGCAACTCACCGTGGAGGCCGTCGCCTCACGACTCGGCGAGTCCGTTGGCGAGTGCACGACGCGCGTACGCCGTCTCACGGCGATGGGGCTGATCGAACGCGTCGGTGATCGCGTCGTGGCGCGCCACTCGGACGCCGTACGGCGCGACGACCTCGCCTTCCAGCAGAGCCTGCTGGCGGGCCTGGCCATGCAACTGTCACGCAGCAACATCCTTGCCCGGGCCCACGGCACGGCAATCGGGCCGAGCAGCAACGAACTCCAGGCGCTGGACGATGCCCGGTTGGGCTCGTGCCTGATGGAGCTCCTGGAGTCGGCTGCGTCGTCAGCGGCTTTCGTGCTCGACAGTGGTATCGGCCGCAGCTGCATCCTCGACCTCACGGCGGCGGCCGTCGCGGCCGCAGGTCGTGGCGTGGAGATTCGCGTGCTCGTCGACGACCACGCCGCGGAGGACGCAATGCTGACCGCGCTGGCTCGTCTGCGCGCCGCCGACTGCGAGGTGCGCACCGTGACGAGTCTGCCGCTTGGCGTGGTCATCGTCGACCGGAGCGTCGCGGTCCTTTGTCACCGGGATCCCGACGGTTCGACGCTGCACGGCGCAGCCGCCAGGTCCCCGCTCCTCGCCGCACCGCTCGCGGTCGCCTTCGAGAAGTTCTGGGCGTCCGCCGGCCCGCCGAGCGACCGCGCCGACTCCTCCTTGTCCTGCCTCCAGCAGCAGATCCTCACGCTGCTGGCGTGCGGTCACACCGACGACGCGATCGCCCACCGGCTCGGGATCTCCCGTCGGACCGTCTCCCGGGTGGTGGCCGATCTACTCCTCAAGACGTCTGCCCGCAGCCGTTTCGAACTCGGCTGCAAGGCCGCACTCAACCGCTGGGCGGGCACCGTCACCTCCAGCACGCTCCCCCGAATGAGCCCGGGCCGCCCGTGACCTCACGTCGCCGCTCAATTTGTAGAACGGTCAATTTCTGGCTCACCCGAGACGCGGCACATCTGCGTCAGCACATCCGGTCCCGACGGCGCTTTCCCGTCAGTACTTTTTCGGAGCCGAGGGAATTCCCTCGATACCTGGAAGAAGGGCAAGACAATGATTGCAACCCGAAAGATTGTCGGGATCGTTGCCACCGCCGCGATGTGCGGCGGTGCCATGCTCGCTTCACCCGCTGCGGACGCCACCAGCGGCTCCACCAGCTTCAGACTGCCGGGCGGTGACACCTGGCAGGTGAACGCGTGGCACTGCGGGACCTACTGGGACAAGTGTTCCTGGACCTCGTCCACGAAACTGCTCGGCTCCAACCCTGCCAATGCCGTGTCGATCTCCAACCGTGCGGAGCTCGAAGCCCACGGAGGCAGCCTTTCCATCACCCTCAGCAAACACCCCTCGGCCACGATCACCTTCACCAGCAGCTCGCTCGGTAAGGTCACCTGGACGAACACCCGTACCTGGATCTCCGACAATTCCGGTGTGATGGACCCGAGTTGGTCCACCGCCTGGGTTTCCACCCGCAGCTGTGGGTGGGGCCGGGTGAATTCAAGCATCCTGGTCTCCACCAAGTGTGCTTACGCCGGCGCATTCTGACATGACCTCGTGGACGTCTCCCGGTGCATTCCGGGAGACGTCCCGAGCCGGTTTCTGAGGAGTTTCCTTGTTCAAGACCAGCATTGTCGGCACCGCACTCATCGCCTTCGCACTCACCGGGTGCGGATCCGATCAGCGCCCCGTGGGCAAGACGACCCAGGAATTGCAGGTCATCCGGAGCAGCACGAACGGTTTGTACTTCTCTCCGCATCTGCTGACCGAGCGCGCGTCGATCGGAGAGAACGTCGCGGGGGTCAGCACCGCACCGCTCGTGGGCGCTCCGACGCGGCTCACGCCGGCCGAGCCGATGCAGCGCAAGCTGCGCACGGAGGCGTTCGCCGCCTATGGCACCAATGCCTACGGCCAACTGGCGGTCCTGTACGCCGCCGGGGCCGACAAGATCTTGAGCAAGGCCGACCTCCCCGCCCTTCAGCGCCTCCGCCTGCCCGACGGTTCCTACCGGTCGCCGGACGGCACCAGCCTTGCCGCGCGCGTGAACGCCACCGGTCTCGCGCTGTTCGCGACCAAGACGCTCGGCGGGCTGGACGCTTCGCAGTCCGCGCAGTCGACCGCCTGGCTTGCCGGGATCGCCCGCACCGAGTCGGACCAGTCGACGGTGTTCGCGGCCCTGAAGGCCATTCGCCGCGTCGACCCGTCACGCGCTCCGGCATACACCGGGCCGGTGCCGAACCTCGCGACTCTGGCCGCACAGCAGCCGCAGGCCCGTGCCACGACCTTGCAGCTCGCGGCCGCATACGTCGATGCGGTGGGGACGGCGACCGCGAGCCGACATCTCGACAAGGCGGGCGCCTGTGGTCTTTACACCACGAATGTCGCCACGTCGGATCTTCCGACAATGCAGGTCCTCGTCACCGTCATGCGCGGGTCCGGATATGCAACCTCCGATGTCCTCGAAGCGCGTCGACGGCTCGACGCCAGTCGTCTACCGGACGGCCTCTACCGCAACACCGGAGAATTGGCCGGTTCGGCGATCGCTTCGGTCTACGCGATGCGACTCATGCGGATGCGTGGGGACAATCCCACCGACCCTCGTCTGGCGCAATCTCTCCTCACCTACAGCAAACTTCCCGAGGTGGCAAGCCGTCCGCCCGAACTCCTTATCGCGCTCGGTGGAAGCGTCATTGCCGGAAACAAGAAAGCACGAGCCGGGGCCAAGAAACTGTGCGACGATCAGAGCGTGGTTCCCCGAACAGTGACCGCGACCAATGCGGTCGGCTGGTCGGAATTGAGCAGAATCTGCTTCGAGGCGGGATCGTCCGGGCCGACGCCCTCCTTCCAGCAGTGGCCGGCGGCGACGCCCGAGCAAGCGGTTTCTCAAGCAGCCGTCGTGAACACTCTCGCCGCGGCAGGGCGCCGCGCGTCGATTCCGTCGTGGATCTCGGCAGGTGCCTTTCAGAAATCACTCGATGCCCGATCCACTCTCTCCTTGGACCAACGCACCATGCTGGCGACGGCATTATTGACGCTCACCAAGGGTGATGGACGGGAGAATTTCGACTCCTTGCGGGTCATGGCCCAGGACTCGCGCGGGTGCCGCGGTCTACCCGACCTTTATCGGGACAACTCGGAGCCGCCGAGTTGTGATTTGCGCACCACGGTTTCCGTCGAACAATTCCTGAGTGCATAGGGGCGCCACATGACCGATCAGATTTTGGACGCCGTCGACATCCGCAAGCGCTTCCACGGCCCTGCGGGAGCGGTCGAGGTGCTCGACGGGGTCAGCCTGGCCGTGCGATCCGGTGAGGTCGTGGCGTTGGTCGGCCGCTCTGGTTCGGGGAAGTCGACGCTGCTCAACATCCTCGGCACTCTCGCGCGGCCGGACGGGGGCCGGGTCACCCTCGGCACGACGTCCTGCGGTGATCTGTCCGACGCCGCGGCCGCGCGCCTGCGCCGGACGCGCATCGGGTTCGTCTTCCAGGCGGGCAATCTGCTGCCGCAGCTGACCGCCCGGCAGAACGTCGCGCTGCCCTACGCCGCCGGCATCCGAGCCGGGCGTGGACCGGCCGCGGACCTACTGGCCGGGGTCGGCCTCGCAGATCGGCTCGACCACCGGCCCTCCCAGCTGTCGGCCGGGCAGCAGCAGCGCGTCGCGCTGGCCAGAGCGTTGGTCAACAGCCCCGACCTGCTGCTCGCGGACGAACCCACCGGCAGCCTCGACGAGGAGACCGAAGTGCAGATGCTCGACCTGTTGCGGACGGTGGCTGCGGACGGCAAGGCGGTGCTGGTGGTCACCCACAGCGACGCTGTGGCGCGCAGTGCGGACCGGGTGCTGCGCATCGACGCCGGACATCTCGTGGCAACGGAGTCGCTGTCATGAACGTCGCACGCGTCGCCGCCCAGAACTTCCGGACGCTGTGGCGGCGATGGTTCGGCCTGACGACCCTGCTGGGCCTGTCGATCGGACTGTGCCTGGCTGCCTTCAGCGTCACCGACAACATCGCCGCGGCGTCCAACAACGGCATCCTGGAGTCCACCGCCAACCGCAGCATCGCGATCAGCCGGGACGGCGCCGGGCCGGAGGCCAAGGTGCTGTCACCTGCCACGATCGATGAGCTGAAGCGCCTGCCCGGAGTCCGATCGATCGAGCCCCGCGTGCAGAGCTCCTTCGGCTACAAGGGTCCCGGCGTGCCCGGGGTGCTCCTGACCGCGTCCACGCCCCGGCCCTCCTATCTACCGCCGCTGGTCAGCTCGGCCCGCTCGCACGTGTTTCCGCTGCGGACGGGAGAGGTGGTGCTGCCCCGCAAGGCCGACGGCCAGGATCTGAGCAGCACCCTCGGCAAGACGATCTCGGTGGAACTCACCCGCCGCGTCGGTACCAATGACGGCGAGGGTGCGCAGCGCTCGGTCCGGGTGGTCGGGCTGTTCGACCCGTCGTGGCAACTCGACGGCCAGAACGCGGCCTACGCCGCGCCGGACACCACCGTGGAGTGGGCGGCGCTCGACGCCGGCACGACACCGTCGAGTTATCTGAACTCCGTCGGCTACAACCTGGTCTCCGTCGTCGCCGACAACGCCGACGACGTGCCGACGCTCCTGCAGCGGATCCAGGCGGACGGCTACAGCGCGACATCACTGCAGCAGCAGTTCCAGGCGTTGCCGACCGTGCT
Organism: Flexivirga aerilata; assembly: GCF_013002715.1. Classification (NCBI taxonomy): domain Bacteria; kingdom Bacillati; phylum Actinomycetota; class Actinomycetes; order Micrococcales; family Dermacoccaceae; genus Flexivirga; species Flexivirga aerilata. Next base: position 94,278 of record NZ_JABENB010000002.1, on the reverse strand, counting down.
GTCGTTCGTCCGGCTGATGAGCCGTGTCCTGCTCGCAGCGGTGGCGGTGATCGCCCTCGTCGGCGCCTTCACCCTGTGTGGCGCACTCGTGCGGCACCGCACCCGTGAGATCGGCATCTGCAAGGCGTGCGGCTTCAGCAGCCGCGCGGTGTTCGGGATCTTCCTCGGCGAAGCGCTCCTCGCGGCGATCTTCGCTGCCGCGGCGGGCCTGGTGATCGGGTTGCTCGGCGGGGCTCTCTTGCGCGGCTGGCTGCGCGGGCTGCCCGACGTCGCTCCCTACCTGCCCGACCGCCTGGCGCTGCCCGGACCCGCCACCCTCGCCCTCCTCCTCGTCGTGTCGTGTGCGATCACCTTGCTCGGTGCCGCATTGCCGGCCCGGCGCGCCGCCAGGCTGGATCCGGTCGACGCCATCGGGCACCTCTGACCAGCGCGAGGCCGGCTGGGGTCACAACAGGCGACGCTGCATCGCCCAGCTCGTGAGCTCGTGGCGGCTGGAGAGCTGGAGCTTGCGCAACACCGAGGAGACATGTGTCTCAACGGTTTTCACCGAGATGAAGAGCTCCTTGGCGACTTCCTTGTATTGGTAGCCGCGGGCGATCAGCCGCATGACCTCGCGCTCGCGGGCCGACAACCGGTCGAGTTCTTCGTCGACCTCGGCGATCTCGCCGGCAGTCGCGCCGAAGGCGTCGAGCACGAACCCGGCGAGCCGCGGGCTGAACACCGCGTCACCCTCTCCCACCCGATGTATGGCGGAAACCAGGTCCCCCGGGGTGATGGTCTTGGTGACGTAGCCGCGCGCGCCCGCCCGGATCACCGCAATGACGTCCTCCGCGGCGTCCGACACCGACAGCGCGAGAAACCGCACCGGCGCACCGGATGCGGTCTCCAGCCCGGCGCACCCGGTGACCACGTCCGAGCCGCCGTTGCCGTTGCCGCCCGGCAGGTGCACGTCGAGCAGCACCACGTCCGGCCGCGTCTCGCGGATCACCGCGATCGCCGCGTCGACGTCGGGTGCCTCGCCGACCACGGTCACCGAGTCGTCGAGTTCGGCCTTCACCCCCGACCGGAACATCCGGTGGTCGTCCACCAGCACCACGCGTGCGCTCATCCCGCTCATCCTTCTTTCTCCTCGTGCTGGGTCGCGGTGTCGGGGGTGCCGATCAGCCGTAGGCGCACCTCGGTGCCATCGTCGCGCCGTCGTACCTCCGCCTCACCGCCGTGCCGCCTCATGCGGCCGATGATCGACTCCCGCACCCCGAGCCGGTCGTCGGGCACCTCGTCGAGAGCGAAGCCGCTGCCGTGGTCGCGCACGAACGCCTCGACCTGGCGCGGCCCGACCTCGAGGTAGACCGACACCGGCGGAGCCCCGTGCCGCACCGCGTTGGCGAGCGCTTCGCGCAGGGCGCGCACCAGCGCACCGCCGCTCTCGTCGAGTGTCCTGTCGCCGGTCACCACCAGATCGATGGGCGTGCCGTGCAGGGTCTCGATGTCGTGAGCGGCCGCGGCCACCGCGGCGGCGAGCGTGCTGTCCGCGGACCGATCGTCGGCGTAGAGCCAGCCGCGCAGCTCCCGCTCCTGGGCGCGCGCGAGCAGTTGCACCGCCTGGGGGTCGTCCGCACGGCGCTGGATCAGCGCGAGCGTCTGCAGCACCGAGTCGTGCAAATGCGCTGCGATGTCTGCCTTTTCGGTGGCGCGGATGCGTTCGGCCTGTTCCTGGCGCAGCGAGTCGAAGAGCCGGGCGATGAATGGCGCACCCAGGATCGCGGCCCCGACCAGCACCACGAGCACCGCGATCGCGACGTCCCGCAGCCGGGTGAGTCCGCCGCCCTGCGACAGCAGCAGGATCAGCCCGAACGCCGCGAGCGCGACGCCGATCATCGTGCGGATGCGGGTCTCCCGGCGGTCCTCGGCGCTCAGCCACTGGCGGCGCTCCGACCGGTCCAGCCGGGACCAGACGAGCACCAGGCCGGCGGCGATGACCAGCAAGGGCAGGGTGAGCGACAGCCGTCCCGCCGACCGCACTCCGCCGGTCACCGCGAGCGCGCCCACCACCAGCACCGGCAGCCCGATGAGGATCAGCCGTCGCTTCGGCACCCGTTGCTGGGACTTTTCGAACGGCGAGATCAGCGGTGGCTTGTCGGTCTCGGGCATGGTCAGCCAGAGGAAGACGTAGACCGGCAGCCCGAAGAGGAACAGTCCGGAGAGGGCGGTGAGCACGCGCAGGCTCTGCAGGGGCACGCCGAGGTGCGTGCTGACCCCGGCGCACACGCCTGCGACCATCCGGCCCGTCGTCGGCCGCGCCAGCGGCGGACGTCCCGCCCGCGCTCGCTCCGGGGTGCCGGTCGCCTCGCTCATGTGCCCAGTCTGGCCCACGCGCACGCGTGCTCCGAGCCGTGCGACCGGGTTTCGGGGACGGCTCAGGGGGTCGTCAGGGTCGACCCGCATGGCAGCGCCCGCGTCGCACCGACACATTGGTGGGTATGACGCAGCACACCCTCCCGCACGGCGGCGGTCACGGCCACGGCGGCGCACCCCGCACCGGCCACACCGGCGCGATCGACCGCTTCTTCACCGCGATCCGCGGCTTCGGGATCACCCGGCGCAGGGACGGCAAGTGGTTCGGCGGCGTCTGCGCCGGCCTGGCCGCGCGATGGGGCGTCGACCCGCTGATCGTGCGGGCCGGCTTCATCCTGGCGACGTTCCTGTTCGGAGTGGGCGTGCCGGCATACTTCCTCGCCTGGTCGCTGCTGCCGGACGAGGACGGGGCGATCGCCGCGGAGAAGGCGCTGCGGCACGGCGACATCTCCTCGATCGCGCTGTGCGCCGTCACGGCCCTGCTGATGTTCAGCGGTTTCGGCGTCTTCTGGTCGTTCGGCTCCGGCTGGAACGTCGGCGGCCCCGCGATCGGGCTGGGCCTGCTGGCCTGGGCATTCCTCGCCTGGAACGGCAAGGGGCCGGGCGCCCGGCACGACGGCGAGACTCGCCAGCAGTGGACCGACCGGCTCGGTGCCCAGCTGCGGGAGGCCGCTGCCGACCACCGGACGCACCCGGCGCCCGGCGGTGCCGCGCCGGGCAGTGGCGCGGCCGGCGGCGCCACCGAACCCGTCCCGTCGCAGTCGGCCGGCAACCGGGCGGCCGCAGCGGGGGTGGACCTGCGCAAGCCCGGCGCGGCATACGCCGTGCCGGCGATGGCGCCGACCGCGGCAGTCCCGGCAACCCCGGCAGCCTCGACACAGGCGTGGTCGCGCCCGGCGAAGCGCCGGACGTTCGGCGCCGGACCGACCTTCGCCATCCTCGGAATCTCAGTGCTGGCAGGCGCTTTCACGGCCGCGTTCCTGCTGGGCACCTCCCACGGCGACAGTGCCCTTCAGGTGGGCCTGGCCGCCGGGGTCGCCGTCGCGGCGCTCGCCCTGGTCATCGGGGGACTAGTGGGGCGCCGCGGCGGTGCACTCGGCCCGATCGCGTCCGTGGTCGCGGTGCTTGCCGTGATCACCTCCCTGCTGCCGAAGGGCATGCCCTGGACCGGCGAGATCGGCGACGAGCAGTGGCGACCCGCGTCCGTCGCCGCCGGCACACAGCACAACTTCGCGCTGAAGATCGGCTCCGGCACGATCGACCTGTCCCGCATCGACCCAGCCGCGCTGCCGGCACGGACCACGCTGCACGCCCGCGTGAACATCGGCGGGCTCACGATCGTCCCGCCGAAGAACGTCACCCTGCGGGTCACCAGCGACGTCGACTTCGGCGGCATCAGCGTCAACCGGCCCGGCGACGACCCGACCTACGGCGGCGTGCACATCAAGCGCACGGTGACCGTCGGCAACGGACCCAAGACCATCGACGTGCAGGCCCGGGTGGGCATGGGCGGCGTGGAGATCAAGGAAGCGAAATGACCGACAACTCGATGAGTCAGTCTGTGCCGCAACAGATTCCGACGCCGGACGATGCCATCACCGGCACCAACACTCCGACCGTCATCCACGGTGTCGCGCTGCTGGTGATCGCGGCCGTGGTCGCCCTCTGGCGGCTCGTCGACCATCCGGACTGGGCGTTGCTCGGTGTCTGGCTGGCGGCCGGTGCGGGCGCCGCGTTCCTCGTCCTCGCCGGGCTGTCCGTCGCGGTGTCCCGGTGGCGTCGCGACCAGGAGTTCGAGCGCAGGCTCGCCGAGACGCGCGACCCGCACTGACCACCGCCGCTGTCAGCCGATCGCTCGCTCGTACTCCGCGATCACCGTCCCGACCACGCTCGACCAGTCGAGCCCCGGCCGCGCGTGCCGGGTGTATGACGAAAGGCTCTCCCGCAGCTGATGATCCCTCGCCCATCGCACGAGCGCGTCACGCAATCCGGCGTCGTCCGCCACGAGCAGCCCGGTCCGGCCGTGCTCGACGAAACCCGCGACGCCGCTGCTGCGCGGCGCGACCACGGGCAGACCGGTCGCGAGCGCCTCGGCCGCCGCGATGCCGAAGGCCTCGAGGTGCGCCGGTGCGACATACACGTCGGCGGACCGGTAGAGCTCGCGGAGCTCCACCGGTGTGAGCCGGCCGGGCAGCTCACACCAGGCATCGCTCGCCGAGCATTCCAGGCGGCCGCGCAGGGGCCCCTCCCCCGCGATCGTCAGCCGCAGGTCGGCCCCGCTCGCCCGCGCCTCGCGCACTGCCTCCAGCAGCGGCAGCGGACGCTTGCGCACCGCGAGCCGCATCGCCGAGACGACCCGCAGAGCACCGTCCCGGCGCGGGGCGGGAGCTGCCGGCGGGCACCAGAACGACGTGTCGATCCCGTTGGGCAGCAACGAGACTCGCGCACCGGCGGCGCGGCGGATCGGCTCCGCAGCCACCGGGGACACCGCGGACAACGCCACCCCTCGGCCGGCCCACCGCCGTGGATAGCCGAGGGCGCGCACGAAGGGCTCGGCGCGCGCGGTGACGCTGTGCCAGGTCGCCGCGACCGGCAGCCCGAGGCCGAGCGCCACCCGCACGCCGTCCATCGCGAAGGGACTGACCACCCCGAGCTGGGCGTGCGCGACGTCGAACCCGCCCGCGCGCAGCGCCGCGCGCAGCCGCCCGGCCGCCGCCGGATTGATCAGCCAGCCGCCGGGCAGGTCCCGCTGCAGGCCGAGCCGGTGCACCGTGACGCCGTCGACCGGCTGCTCCGGCCCCGGCGTGATCGTGAAGACCTCCACGCCGTGGCCGGCCGCCCGCAGGTGGGTGGCGAGGCCGTGCACCTGCGTCTCCATGCCGCCCAGCCGCGGCGGGTAGCAGTCGGAGACCAGCGCGATCCTCATGGCTCGTATTGTCCGTGCACCGATCACTCCGGCAGCGCTCCCCCACGACACGACGCGCAGGGACGTCGGGAACTGACAACCCGATGCGCGAGGATAGGACGGATGTCCCGCACCCTGGTCGCCTTTCACGCGCACCCCGACGACGAGGCGCTGCTGACCGCCGGCACGCTGGCAAAGGCCGCGGCTGCCGGGCACCGCGTCGTGCTGGTGGTGGCGACCGACGGTGCGCTCGGGCTGACCTCGGACGACCTGCGTGACGGTCTCGGCGACCGCCGGCTGACCGAGCTGGCGCGCAGCGCGACCGCGATGGGCGTGGCTCGCGTCATACACCTGGGCTATGCCGACTCCGGGATGACCGGCGAGATCCCCGCGGACCCGCCGGGCGGCCAGCGCTTCGGGCGGGCCACGACCGAGGAGGCGGCGCAGCTGCTCGCCGCGATCCTGCGTGAGGAGCATGCCGACGTCCTGATGTCGTATGACGCGGCCGGCGGCTACGGGCACCGCGATCACGTGAAGGTGCACGAGGTCGGTGCCCGGGCCGCGGAACTCGCTGGAACGCCGCGGGTCCTGGAGGCGACGGTGCCGCGGGAGCTGTTGACGCGGGTGATCTCGTGCGTCGGGCACTTCTACCGCTTCCCCGCCGACTTCGACCTCGGTGTCTACGAGCGCGCCTTCACCCCGCGCGCGCAGGTCACCCACCGCATCGACGTACGACGGCAGATCCCGGCGAAGCGGGCGGCGATGGCGGCGCACGCCTCGCAGGCGGCGGCCGACGAGGGCGCCGACCGCACGCTGGCCCTGTTTCTGCGCATTCCGCGGCCGATCTATGATCTGGTATTCGGTCGGGAATGGTTCCGCGACCCTGCGCACACCGGCCCGGTGAGCGACGACATCTTTGCGGGGTTGCCATGAGGAGCTCGGGACGGCGTGCCGACGCGGCCGAGCACACCCGCAAGGTCCACATCGACGAGATCATCGCCGACAACCAGACCGGTGACGAGGACGGCGCCGACCCGGTGATGCCGAAGCTCACCTGGCGCCTCGTGCTCAACGCCGTCCTCGGCCTGGGCCTAGCCGCGGTCATCATCGTGCTGCTCCCGGTGGTCACCCAGACCTCGTGGGAGAAGATCGGCCATCACCTGAGCCTGGTCGGGCCGCGCACCTGCCTAGAGCTCTTCGGTCTCACCGTGCTCGGCCTGGCCGTCTACACCTTCACCCTGTCGGCGGCGCTGCCCGGGCTGTCGCACGTGAAGGCCTCGATCCTTAACGTCTCGGGCTCCGCGGTCAGCAACCTGCTGCCGGGCGGTGGCGCGGTCGGGATGGCGTCCAGCTATCTGATGCTGCGGTCGTGGGGGTTCGCCCGCCGCAACATCTCGACCGGGCTGATCGTGAGCGGCCTGTGGAACGTGCTGTTCCGGGTCGCGCTGCCGCTCGCCGGCATCGCGGCGGTCTCCTCGTCCACCGACGCCATGCCGAGCCTGGTGCGCCGCGGCGCCTGGTGGGGCGGCATCATCGGCCTGCTGCTGCTGATCGGCTTCGTGGTCGCGCTGACCCGGCCGAGCTGGACCGCCTGGCTGGGCGGGCAGATCGACGACCGCTTCGGGCACCTGATCGCCCGGCTGCGGCGCGGTGACAAGAAGGGCAAGCCGCTCCACGTCAAGAACATGCTGCTGGACCAGCGGGCCCGCATGAGCACGATCACCAAGCGCGGCTGGTTCCCGATGTCGTTCGGGGTCATCGGTCAGCTCGGCATCTGGTTCCTGCTCTTCTGGCGGGTGATGGACGCGGTCCACGTCAACCTGCCGGTCGCCGACCTGTTCGCCGCCTACGCGATCAGCCGGCTGATGACCGCGATCCCGATCACGCCGGGCGGCCTCGGCTTCACCGAGGTGAGCGCCTTCGGCATCCTCGTGACGTGGGGGGCGAGCCCGGCCGCGGCCACCGCGGGGGTCTTCGTCTTCATGGTGTTCACCCACCTGGCCGAGATCCCGCTCGGGGCGCTCGGCTGGCTGGCTTGGTGGACCTCGCCGAAGGCGGGCGCGGCGCGCGCCTGAACTGTGCGTCGACGCGCCGGTGTCAGGCGAGCCGGCGGTCGGCGACGACCGCGACCCAGCCGACCACGACCGCGCACATGACCCCGATCAGGCCGAGCGCGACGACGGCCGGTGCCATCGTGACCATGCCGTATGACGGGCGCACCCCGATCGCGACGAAGATCAGCCCGGCGAGCAGCACGCCACCGAGCGCGGCGACGGGCAGCCCTCGCACGGCGGGCCGCGACGGTGCGTGACGCCCCGCCATACCGGCGATGAGGAGGGCGACCGCGGCCCAGCCGAGGCAGACCATGCCGGCGGCGAGCACGTCGCCCGGACGGTGCCAGTGACCGGCGACCGTGCCGGCGCCGATGAAGGTGGCGATGAGCGCGGCGCCGGGCACCACGATCGGCCGCCAGCGGTATGGCGAGACGATCACCGCGGCGAGCGCGAGCGACAGCCCGACGGTCGTGTGCCCGCTGGGCAGCGAGTTGCTGCCTCCGACGGAGTGCAGCACCTGATACTTCAGCACCTGGGTGGTGAGGTTGGCGCCGGCGATGAGCACGGCCGCGGCGACCGCAACCAACCAGCGGCGCTGCAGCAGCGCGACGACGACGCAGCCGATCAGGCAGAGCGCCACCGTGGCGTCGGTGACCGTGGTGAGGACGTCGAGGATGCGCGCCCAGCCGCTCGGCGACGCGGTGAGCGACTCCATCATCCGCTGGTCGTAGTGGAAGCCGCGGGTGGAGTGGATGGCGACGCGCACGACGATCGCCATGCCGGCGACCGCGAGGACGACCATCGCCAAACCGTGCGCCCAGAGCGGCAGTCCCGCGGGCCGGCGCGGCCGGGGTGCGGGAGGCTGCGTGGGCCACTCGTGGCCGGAGGGGGCAGGGGTCTGCTGCAACTGCGGGACCGGGGGCGCGCTCACCCGGTGATCGTGACCCGGCGACCTGTGCGCAGGCTGTCCGTGCGGTGGGGTGCCGGTGGGTCCGGCACTCACTCCCACTCGATGGTGCCCGGCGGTTTGCTCGTGACGTCGAGGGTGACCCGGTTGACCTCCGGCACCTCGTTGGTGATGCGGCCCGAGATGCGGGCGAGCACGTCATAGGGCAGGCGGGTCCAGTCGGCGGTCATCGCGTCCTCGGACGACACCGGCCGCAGCACGATCGGGTGGCCGTAGGTGCGTCCGTCGCCCTGCACCCCCACCGAGCGGACATCGGCGAGCAGCACGACCGGGCACTGCCAGATCTCGCGGTCGAGGCCGGCTGCGGACAGCTCCTCGCGGGCGATCTGGTCGGCGGCGCGGAGCACGTCGAGGCGTTCCTTGGTCACCTCGCCGACAACGCGGATGCCGAGGCCGGGTCCGGGGAACGGCTGGCGGTGGACGATCTGCTCGGGCACCCCGAGCTCGAGTCCGACCTGACGCACCTCGTCCTTGAAGAGCAGCCGCAGCGGCTCGATCAGGCTGAACTGCAGGTCGTCCGGCAGACCGCCGACGTTGTGGTGGGACTTGATGTTGGCGGCGCCGGTGCCACCGCCGGACTCGACCACGTCCGGGTAGAGCGTGCCCTGCACGAGGAACTTCACCGGGTGTTCCTCATCCCCACGGTCCAGCACGATGTCGCGCGCGGCCTGCTCGAAGACGCGGATGAACTCCCGCCCGATGATCTTGCGCTTCTCCTCCGGGTCGCTGACGCCGGCGAGCGCGCCGAGGAACTGTGCGGAGGCGTCGACGACCACCAGGTCGACGCCGGTGGCGTCGACGAAGTCCTGCTTGACCTGCTCGGCCTCGCCCTCGCGCAGCAGGCCGTGGTCGACGAAGACGCAGGTGAGCTGGTCGCCGATCGCTCGCTGCACCAGCGCTGCGGCGACCGAGGAGTCGACGCCGCCGGACAGCGCGCAGAGGGCCCGGTCGTCGCCGACCTGCTCGCGCACCTGCTCGACGAGCTCCTCGACCATCGCCTTGGGCGTCCAGTCGGCGGCCAGACCGGCGCCGCGCAGCAGGAAGTTCTCGAGCACCCGCTGCCCGAAGGTGGAGTGCATCACCTCGGGGTGCCACTGCACGCCGTAGAGGCGGCGCTCGTCGTCCTCGATCGCGGCGACCGCCGCACCGGGGGTGGTGGCGGTGACCTTGACGCCGTCGGGGGCGGCCGAGGCGGAGTCGCCGTGGCTCATCCACACCGACTGCTCGGTGGGCTGGCCGTTGAACAGCGTCGACGTGGTGTCGCCGATCTCGGCCTGGGTCGCGCCGTATTCGCGCAGCCCGGTGTGCTCGACCGTGCCGCCGAGGGCGCGCACCATCGACTGGAAGCCGTAACAGATGCCGAAGACCGGGACACCGGCCTCGAGCAGGGTGGCGTCGAGCTCGGGGGCGCCCTCGTCATACACCGAGGAGGGACCGCCGGACAGCACTATCGCGGCCGGGTCCTTGGCGAGCATCTCGGCGGCCGGCATGGTGTGCGGCACGACCTCGCTGTAGAGCTGCGCCTCCCGCACGCGCCGGGCGATCAGTTGGGCATATTGCGCGCCGAAGTCGACGACCAGGACGGGCTTTTCGGTGAGCGGGGCTGTCACCCGCGCAGTCTATCGGCGCCCGCTGATCGAGCCGCTCCCCCTGCTGATCGAGTAGCGGCGAGGAACGAGCCGCTCCCCCTGCTGATCGAGTAGCGGCGAGGAACGAGCCGCTCCCCCTGCTGATCGAGTAGCGGCGAGGAACGAGCCGCGCCCCCGCTGATCGAGTAGCGGCGAGGAACGAGCCGCTCCCCCCGCTGATCGAGTAGCGGCGAGGAACGAGCCGCGTATCGAGATCAGCGCCCGCGGGTCTCCGCCTGCGCGATCAGCTGCTCGACGCCGGTGTTGACCTTGCGCTCCAGCCAGAACGACAGGATCGGCACGAACGCGGTGCAGATGTAGCCGACGATGCGGATCGCCGACCAGCGCAGTTTGCTGCCGAGGTTGAAGACCGAGGCCATGAACACCATGAAGAGCAGACCGTGGATCGGCGACCACCAGGCGAGCGCCATGTTGTCGAAGCCGTAGCGCAGGATCAGCTCGACGCAGAGGATCAGCAGTGCGACACCGGCGATGACGGCCATGATCCGGAAGAACTTCAGCGCACCCTCGACCTTGCGCAGGTCGTCACCGGCCCGCAGTTCGCCGGCGTCGGTGGTGAGGGTGGCGGTGTCAGACATGGCTTCCTTCGGGTGTGCTCTGGTCGGCGCTTGCAGGGTGATTCTGCGTGGTCTTCCTGGCGGCCCGGCGTTCGGGGTGCGCCTCGTCGCGCAGTTCGCGCAAGTAGATGAAGATCGCGAAGACCGCGAAGGTCCACCACTGCAGCGCATAACCGGCGTTGACCAGGTTGAGTCCGGTGCTGCCGGGCTTGGGTGGTGGGAAGGCTTGCACCCCAGTGGTTTTCATCGCCGGCTGCTCGCCGGTGAGGAAGACGAAACCGTTGTAGATGTTGCCGCCCCACTGGGACAGCATCGACGCGAGGTCGACGCTGCTGAGCTGCCCGGGTGGGGTGCCGGTCTCCGACGGGGATTCGCCGGGCGCGAGCGCGCCGGTGACGGTCACCCTCGCGGTGCTCGGTTTGCCGGCGTCCGACGGGCTGGCGGCGAAGCCGCGGACCACCGGGATGCGGGCCCCGGTGCCGTCGACGACCACCGGGGTGACGACCCAGAAGCCGTCCTGCGCTCCGAGGGTGCGGCCGCTGACCAGCACCTGGTGGGCCGGGTCGTAGCGGCCGGTGAGGCGCACCGGCTGGAGCGAGCCGTCGCGGGGGAACTCCTGCTGGGGCCGCAGCACGGTGTTGAGCGCGACGACCGGACGGTTCTCCGCGTCGCTCATCGACTTGCTGCCGCGCTGCTGGGCGACGCCCCACTGCCAGAATCCGGCGATCACAAACGCCGTGACCAGCACCACGGCGAGCGCAAGCAGCCCCAGCATGCGGGGCCGGAACGCGGATCGGAGCACGTGGCTCAGGATACGTCCCGGCCCCGAAGCCACTGTCGCTGGTCGAGTAGGCCGCCACTGATGCTGGTCGAGTAGGCCGAGCCGCTAGGCGACTAGACCGCCACTGATGCTGGTCGAGTAGGCCGAGCCGCTAGGCGAGGCCGTATCGAGACCAGCCCGCCCAGCCCGCCCAGCTACGCCACCGTCGCCGGGACCTGCGGCATACCGAGCTCGACCCCGGGCACGCGCGCGGCCGGTGCGGCGAGGCGCTGGTAGCCCTCGCCCTGCTGCGGGCGCTCGTCGGAGGCGCCCTTGGCGGGCCACATCGAGATGGCGCGTTCGGCCTGCGCGGTGATGGTGAGCGACGGGTTCACCCCGAGGTTGGCCGAGACCGCGGATCCGTCGACCACGTGCAGTTGCGGGTAGTTCCACACCCGGTGGTAGGGGTCGATGACGCCCTTGTCGGGGGTGTCGGAGATGGCGACGCCGCCGAGGAAGTGCGCGGTCATCGGCATACCGAAGAACTCCGGCCAGCACCCGCCGGCGATCACATCGACCTTGCCGACCTTCGACAGCTGGTCGGCGATCGCCCGAATTGCCTTGTGTCCGGCGGGGATCCAGCGCGGGTTCTGCTCGCCATAACCCGGCGCGGTCGTCAGCCCGATGCGACCGAAGCGGCGTCGCGGCTTGACCGTGATCGAGTTGTCGATGCTCTGCATGACGAGCGCGATGATGGTGCGTTCGCTCCAGTGCGGCCCGAGCGCCTGCGCGGCCTTCACCGGGGCCTTGATCATCTGCCCGAGCAGCTCCCCGGTGCGGCCGATGATGCCCTTGTCGCCGTTGACCAGGAAGGTCGAGAGCAGGCCCATCAGGTCCGAGCCCTTGCCGTAGCGGACGTTCTCGATGTGGGTGCGCTCATCGATGTGGAACGACGTGGTGATCGCCACCCCTTTGGTCAGGTCGACGCCCTGCGGCACCTTGACCGCCGCCGCCCCGCCGAGCTCCTCGGAGTTGGTGCGGGTCAGCTCGCCGAGCTTGTCGGACAGGTGGGGCAACCGGCCGGTGACCTTCATCGTGTGCAGGAGGTTCTGGGTGCCCCAGGTGCCGGCGGCGACCACGACCTGCTCGGCGGTGACCGTACGCCGGTCCTTGCCCACCCAGGCGCCGGTGCGTTCGGTGGTGACCCGGAATCCGCTGCCGAGCGGCTCGAGTTCGACCACGGTGCGCATCGGCTCGATGGTCACGCCGCGCTGCTCGGCCAGCGCCAGGTAGTTCTTCATCAGGGTGTTCTTGGCGCCGACGCGGCAGCCGACCATGCAGTTGCCGCACTCGGTGCAGCCGGTGCGTTCCGGGCCCTCACCGCCGAAGAAGGGGTCTGCCACGGTCTTGCCGGACTCGCCGAAGAACACCCCGGCGGGGGTCTTGCGATAGGTCGAGCCGACGCCGAGCTGGTTCGCGGCCTCCTTCATCAGCTTCTCGACCGGGCCGTCGCACGGGTTCTCCTCGACCACGCCGAGCATCCGGCGGGCGACGTCGTAGTGCGGGCTGAGCTCGGCGTCCCAGTCGGTGATGTGGCCCCACTGCTGGTCCTCGAAGAACGCGGCCGGCGGCTTGTAGAGCGTGTTGGCGTAGTTGAGCGACCCGCCGCCGACCCCGGCCCCGGCGAGGATCATCACGCCGGGCAGCTGGTGGTAGCGCTGCACCCCGAAGCACTTCAGCTTCGGCGCCCAAAGGTATTTGGGCAGGTTCCAGGACGTCTTGGCGAAGTCGTGGTCCTCGAAGCGACGGCCTGATTCGTAGACGTGGACGGCATACCCCTTCTCGGCGAGCCGGAGCGCGGAGACCGCACCGCCGAACCCGGACCCGATCACGACGACGTCGTGGTCGAATCCCGTTGTGGTGTCGGGGTTGTGGAAAGTCGTCGTCATGAGATGCGGAATCCCTTCATCATCTTAAGGCCACTGCTCATCGACTTCGCCCAGAGCTTCTCCGACACTCCGGGCGGTACGACGAACGCCGGCCCGTGCTGCACGGTGACGTTCTGCGACTCGGTGTATTTCAGGATGCCCTCCGAGCCGTGCCGCCGGCCGAGGCCGGACTCCCCCATGCCGCCCATCGGCGAACCGTTGCTGCCCCAGGCGGCCACGAATCCCTCGTTGACGTTCACGGTGCCGCAGCGGATCTGCTCGGCGACCCGGCGGCCGCGCTTGACGTCGCGGGTCCACACCGAGGCGTTGAGTCCGTAGTTGGTGTCGTTGGCGGCCGCGACCGCCTCGGCGTCGTCCGCGACCCGGTAGACCGCGACGACCGGGCCGAAGGTCTCGCCGCGCCGGCAGTCCATCGCCTCGGTGACGCCTTCGAGCACGGTGGGCTCGTAGAAGTAGGGGCCGAGCTCCGGGCGGGCATGCCCACCGGCCAGCACCTTCGCTCCCTTGGCCCGGGCGTCCTCGACGTGCTCGGTCACCTTGTCGAGCTGTGCCTGCGAGATCAGCGAGCCCATGTCGTTGCCGTAGGCGAGGTCGGCGCCGAGCTTCATCTTCTCCACCTTGGCCAGGAAGAGTTTGAGGAATTTGTCGGCGATCTTCTCGTGCAGCAGCAGGCGCTCGATCGAGATGCACAGCTGGCCGGCGGACGAGAAGCACGAGCGCACAGCGCATTCCGCGGCGAGGCGCAGGTTGGCGTCCTCGGCGACATACATGGCGTTCTTGCCGCCGAGCTCGAGGGAGGCGCCGACGAGCCGGGCCGCGGCACGCTCGGCGACGATGCGGCCGGTGGCGGTCGAGCCGGTGTACATCACGTAGTCGGCCCGGTCGAGCACGGCCTCGCCGATGGTGCGGCCGGCGCCGAGCACGACCGGCAGCAGACCCTCCGGCAGACCGGCCTGGTCGAGCAGCTCGATCGCGCGCAGAGCGGTGAGCGAGGCCTTCTCGTCGGGTCGCAGGACGACCGCGTTGCCGGCGAGCAGCGCGGGCAGCGCGTCGGTGATCGACATCGACAGCGGGTAGTTCCAGGGACCGACGACGCCGACGACGCCGCGCGGCTGGTGCAGCTCGACCGACTGGGTCAGCACGGGTATGGCGCCGAGGTGGCGGCGCGGCTTGAGGTAGTGCTCGGCGCGGCGCGCGTAGTGGCGGCATACGCCGGCGACGTCGAGGATCTCGTCGAAGGCGTGACGGCGGGTCTTGCCCGACTCCAGCTGGATCAGGTCGAGCAGCTCGTCCTGGTGCTGCAGGATCAGGTCGTGGTAGCGCAGCAGGACCGCGGCGCGCTCCTTGACGGGGCGGGCCGCCCAGCCCTTCTGCGCGGCACGGGCGATCTCATAGGCGCGGTCGACGTCGCCGACGGCCGACCCCGGCAGGGTGGCGAGCAGACCGCCGGTGAACGGCGTCACGCTGTCGACCGTCGGCGCGTCGGCCGAGGTCAACGCCCGCCGGGCGAGCCGGGTGGCGAGCAACGGGTCGATCGCGTGGTCGGCAGGACTGGGCCGGGGGCTTGCCGTCGGCTCCTGCTGGCTGGTCGAGCGGGCGTCCTCGGAAAGCAGCTGATCGGTCATTACTCCAGAGTAAGGTGACCGCGCTCACATGTGGAGAGTTGGCCGAAATTTAGGATGTCTCGGCACGTGAGGAGGGCTCGACTTGCGGCGTCAACTGCGCTGGTAGGGCGCGACGACGACCTCGACCCGCTGGAACTCCTTCAGCTCGGAGTAGCCGGTGGTGGCCATCGCCCGGCGCAGTGCCCCGATCAGGTTGGTGGTGCCGTCGGCGCCCTGACCGGGCCCGGTGAGGATCTCTGGGAGGGTGCCGACCGTGCGCACCTCGACGCGCTCGCCGCGCGGCAGGTCGCCATGGTGGGCTTCGGAGCCCCAGTGGAAGCCTCCGCCGGGCGCGTCGCTGGAGCGGGCCAGCGCGGCGCCGAGCATGACGGCGTCGGCGCCGCAGGCGAAGGCCTTGACGATGTCGCCGGAGAAGCCCATGCCGCCGTCGGCGATCACGTGCACGTAGCGGCCGCCGGTCTCGTCCATGTAGTCCCGGCGCGCGGCGGCGACGTCGGCGACGGCGGACGCCATCGGCGCGTGGATGCCGAGGGTTCGACGGGTCGTGTGCGCCGCTCCCCCGCCGAAGCCGACGAGGACGCCGGCCGCGCCGGTGCGCATCAGGTGCAGCGCGGCGGTGTAGGTCGCGACGCCGCCGACGATGACCGGCACGTCGAGCTCGTAGATGAAGCGCTTGAGGTTGAGTGGCTCGGCGCGCCCGCTGACGTGCTCGGCCGACACCGTGGTGCCACGGATGACGAAGAGGTCGACGCCCGCGTCGACGACGGTCTTCCAGTGCTCCTGGGTGCGCTGCGGTGAGAGCGCGCCGGCGACGGTGACACCAGCATCGCGAATCTCCTTGAGCCGCAACGTGATCAGGTCAGGGCGGATGGGCTCCTGATAGATCTCCTGCATGCGCGCGGTGGCGTCGGCCGGGTCGAGGCCGGCGATCTCACGCAGCAACGGCTCCGGGTTTTCGTAGCGGGTCCACAAGCCCTCGAGGTCGAGCACCGGCAGGCCGCCGAGCTTGCCCAGCTCGATCGCCGACTGCGGGCTCATCACCGAGTCCATCGGCGCTGCCACCACCGGCAGGTCGAAGTGGTAGGCGTCGATCTGCCAGCCGACCGAGACCTCCTCGGGGTCGCGGGTGCGCCGCGAGGGCACGATCGCGATGTCGTCGAAGGAGTATGCGCGGCGGCCGCGCTTGCCTCGGCCGATCTCGATCTCAGTCACCGCGCAAGGTTATCCAGCGATCCGGCGCCATATCGAACTGGACTCTGCGGCAACTGCGGACACCACGCCACCGGTCGTGGTGAGGTGAGGCATGGACAACCTGGAGAGCGCCCGCGGCAACACCGTCGACGACGTGCTCCGCCGATCCGCGAGCCGCTTCGGCGAGCGGGTCGCTCTGCGCTTCGAGGACCGGACGTGGAGTTACGTCAAGCTCGACCGGGCGGTCGACGCGGCGGCGGCGCACCTGCTGAGTCTCGGGCTGGAGCCGGGATCGCGGGTTGCGTCATACGGCCTCAACTCGGATCTGTATGTCGTGGGCTTCCTCGCCTGCTCGCGCGCGGGCCTGGTGCACGTGCCGATCAACTCCGGCCTGGTCGCACGCGAACTCGACTATCTGCTCAGCCAGTCGGGCAGCAGCGCGGTCCTGGTGGATCCGGCGTTGCGGGACCGGCTGGCCGACGTGGAGCACGCGCCGCAGGTGGTCGTGCCGCTGCGTGGTGACGGCTCGCTGCTGCAGGTCGCGCTCGCCGGAGCGGCGGATCCGCAGACACCACAGGTATTTTCGGGGTCCAGCGACGACACCGTGGTGCAATTGCTCTACACGTCCGGCACCACCTCGGCGCCGAAGGGCGCGGTGATGACGCACCGCGCGCTGGTCAGCGAATACGTCAGCTGCGTCACCGCGCTCGACTTCGCCGAGGACGACGAGGCGCTGCACGTCATGCCGCTCTACCACTCGGCGCAGATGCACGTCTTCGTGCTGCCCGGGCTGATGGTCGGCAGCAGCAGCACGATCGTGGAGAAGCCGGATCCGACCGACATCCTGCACCGGCTGTCCGACGACGGACACCGGTCGTTCTTCGCCGCCCCGACGCTGTGGGTGGCCCTGGCCAACCACCCGGACTTCGAGAAGCTGGGCCTCGGCAGGCTGCGGAAGGCCTATTACGGCGCGTCGATCATGCCCGTCCCCGTGCTGCAGCGGCTGCAGGCGAAGGCACCGACCTCGGGTTCTACAACTGCTTCGGACAATCCGAAATCGGGCCGCTCGCAACGGTTTTGCGCCCCGAGGAGCATGCGGATCGTCCGGACAGCGCCGGGCGTCCGGTGCTGTTCGTCGAAGCCCGCGTCGTCGACACCGAGGGCAACGACGTGCCGCCCGGCGAACAGGGCGAGATCGTCTACCGCTCACCCCAACTGTGCGACGGCTACTGGGACAAACCCGAGGAGTCGGCGGCCGCGTTCGCCGGCGGCTGGTTCCATTCCGGCGACCTGGTGCGCCGCGACGCCGCCGGCTACGTGTTCGTGGTCGACCGCATCAAGGACGTGATCAACACCGGCGGGGTGCTCGTGGCGTCCCGGGAGGTCGAGGACGCGCTCTACACCCATCCCGCGGTCGCCGAGGTCGCCGTCGTCGGGGCCCCCGACGACAAGTGGGGTGAAGCGGTCACCGCCTTCGTCGTCGCCAAGGAGCCGGTGACCCCGGACGCGCTGATCGACCACGCACGCTCGCAGCTCGCGGCGTTCAAGGTGCCCAAGCGCATCGACTTCGTCGACGACCTCCCGCGCAACGCCTCCGGCAAGATCCTCAAGCGCCAGCTGCGCGACCCGGCGCCCTGAGGCACGGGATTCTTCCCGCACCGTTCACCCGGCGATTGCCCGCGCGGTGTCGCGCCTGCGGCAGCGTCGATCTCATGACCCGTCGCCGTCTGTATGCCGCCACCGTCGTCACCGCGCTCGGTCTCGCGATCGCCGTGCCGACCTCACACGCCGCGTCCGAACACCTGCCGCTCGGCGCCGCGAATCTGTCCGAGACCCGCACGACCACGACGCTGGCAGCGGGGATCACCCGCACCCGCATCGTGCGCGGCACGACGCCCGCCTCCCCCGACGAGATCAACACCACCGATCAGGGGCCGTGGGTGGTCAACGAGGTGCTGATCGACCCGGCGAAGGCGAAGGGGCGACTCGAGGCGACCTATGGCCCTGACCTCGCACGCGCCGAAACCGTCTCTGATCTCGTCGGTTTCGCAGGTGGCCTGGTCGGCACGAACGCCTCGTTCTTCACCTTCACCGCCAGCAAGGACTACCCGGGCGACCCGGTCGGCCTCGGACTGTATGGCGGCAAGCTGCTGTCCGAACCCACCACCGACCCGGCCGAACAGGACGTCGTCTTCGACGGTCAGACCGGCAGGATGCTCTTCGGCAGGACGCAGTGGTCCGGCAGGGCGGTCAACACCCGCACCGGCGGCGTGCTCGACCTGGACGCCGTCGATCACCCGCCGGCAGCAACCGGGGAAACCGACTGGATCACAACGGAATTCGGGGCGCAGACCCCCTCAGGGCCGGGCGCCGAGGTGGTGCTCGACAAGCGCGGGTGCACGGTCCGCACCAACTGGACCACCCGTGGCACCGCGCTCGCGCCCGGGCAGACCGCCGTGCAGGCAACCGGCGCGGACGCCACGACCCTGCAGACGGTGGCCGGCGCGACCTCCTGCCTGAGCTTCAGCCAGTCGCTGACCGACGCGTTCGGCAAGCGCATCGCGTTGACCAGGAAGACCTTCGGTGTCAACGGGCGCTACCGTCTCACCGCGGACGGCGAGGTGGTGGCTCCTCCGGGCACCGGCAGCTTCTTCGCCCGCAACCCGCGCACGATCTTCGGCCACACCGCGGACGGCAAGATCGCCCTGGTCACGATCGACGGGCGGATGGCAAGTAGCGTCGGCACCACGATCGACGAATCGGCCGCGGTCGCCACGTCGCTCGGCCTGGTCGACGCGGTCAACCTGGACGGCGGCGGCTCGACCACGCTCGCCACCGCATCCGGGCCGCTCAACACCCCAAGCGGCGCAGGCAACGCCCAACGCCTGGTTGGGGACGCGCTCGTCTGGGTGCGGTGAACCTGCGACGTCACCGGGCGGCCGGGTGGTCCGGCCAGTCGACGGCATACCCGACCGGGCCGCGACCAGTGCGAATCCGTATGTACCGCAACAGTTCTCGCAGGATGCCCGCGTTGCCCATCGCCCATCCCGGCTGTGGTGCCAATTCGCTCGGGGTGCTGCGGTGCTCGTGGTTGGACCAGCGGGCGCCGGTGCGGTCGAGCGTCGCCCGGGCCCGGAGATCGGCGACCAGGCGGTCCGCGAAGCGCGGGTCGTCGTCGAGCTCGACGAGTCGGTCGCATGCCAGCGCGAGCACTCCGGCCGTCCCGCAGCAGCGACCGTTGTTGTCCCAGAAGCCGGGCCGGACCCGATCCGGCAGACCGGACTCGGTGACGGTCACCCAGCAGCGACCGGCGAGCGCCGGCCAGGACGGGTCGCCGGTGACCTGCCCGAGAAACCGGAAGACGTGTGCGTCGCCCGCCGGGCCGTTGCACCATCCGTAGCTGTAGCGCTCGATGATGTCCGGCCGGTGCGGCGGATCGGAGTGCGGCACGAGGAAGCCGCGTGGTCCGGCCTCGTCGCGGCCCACCACGTCGGCGGCTCCGGCCAGCGCCAGCTCCACCAGGTCGTCCCGGCCGGTCGCCGTTCCGACTCGCGCCAGCGCCAGCACGATGCCGAGCGTCCCGTGAGCGACGTGGTGCGACCGCGGCGGGGACGGCCGGACCGCCCAATTGACGCCGTGTGCGGTCGGGTCCGCGGTTTCGAGGTATGGCGCGACCGCGAGTTCGGCGAGCGCGAGGTCGCCCACCTGCAGCGCCCCGAGCGCGATCCCGGCGTTGCCCACCAGGAGTTCGAACATGTCGTTCCAGCGCAGCCCGTCGAAGCGCTCGCGCACACGGGCGAGGGCGCGGTGCGCCGACGCGTCGTCACCGAGGGCGTGAAGGGCCACCGCCATACCGGTCAACCCGAAGTAGAGGGAGCTGTCCTCCACGGCGTCGACCTCGTCGGCGAGCGTCGCACCGACCCGCAGCGCCGCTGCCTCATACCTCCCGTCGCCGAAGTGCGCCGCCGCCTCCCGCAACGCGATCGCCACTCCCGCCCGCCCGTGGTAGAGCGACGGATCGTCGGCGTCGCCGGGGTGCGCCACCAGCCAATCGGCAGCCGCTCGGGCAAGGTCCTCGGATCGGGGTGCGGGCACTCTCTGACCGTAACCGGACGACACGCGCACCTGGTGCGGCGTCGCTCCGGCGCCCTAGTACCGTCGATGGGTCGTCCTCACCTCGGACCTTTGAAAGCGAGCACCACCCCTATGGCCCAGACCTCGGTCCGACCCACCGCGGGACCGCGCGAACTCACCATCCGCGGAGTGATCCTGGGTGGTGTCATCACGCTGGTGTTCACCGCGGCCAACGTCTACCTGGGCCTCAAGGTCGGCATCACGTTCGCCACGGCGATCCCGGCCGCGGTCATCTCGATGGCGTTGCTGCACCGCATCGGCAACAGCACCATCCAGGAGAACAACATCGTGCAGACCATCGCGTCTGCGGCCGGCACGCTGAGCGCGATCATCTTCGTGCTGCCCGGTCTGGTCATCATCGGCTGGTGGAGCGGCTTCCACTACTGGACGACGCTCGCCTTGTGCATCGTCGGCGGCATCCTCGGCGTGATGTATTCGGTGCCGCTGCGCCGCGCCCTCGTCACCAACTCCGACCTCCCCTACCCGGAGGGGGTCGCCGCGGCCGAGGTGCTGAAGGTCGGCAGCGGCGAGGACACCGACCCCGAGCGCAACCGGCAGGGCCTGTGGGCGATCGTGAAGGGTGCGGTGGCAGCGGCCGGGTTCGCCATACTCGCGGCAACGAAGCTGGTCAGCAGTGAGGTGTCGACAGCGTTCCGGGTCGGCAACGGCGGCACCGCGATCAGCGCGAGCCTGTCGCTGGCGCTGATCGGTGTCGGTCACCTGGTCGGTCTCACGGTCGCCATCGCGATGCTGGTCGGCCTGGTCATCTCCTGGGGCGTGCTGGTGCCGATGAAGACCTCGGGTCACCTCGGCGGCGGGGCGCTCGAGGACATCGTGTCGAACACCTTCAGCACCGAGGTCCGCTTCGTCGGCGCGGGCGCGATCGCGGTCGCCGCGATCTGGACGCTGCTGAAGATCATCGGCCCGATCGTGCGCGGCATCGCGCAGGCCATCGCCTCCACCCGCAACCGCCGCTCCGGCCAGCAGGTCGAGCTCGTCGAGCAGGATCTGCCGATCACCGTGGTCGGCGGCGTCATCGTCGCCGCGCTGATCCCGATCGGCCTGCTGCTGTGGGCATTCCTCTCCGACACCACGCTCCACAGCACCTTCGGCGTCATCCTGCTCAGCCTGATCTTCGTGCTGATCATCAGCGCCGTAATCGCGGCGGTCTGCGGTTACATGGCCGGTCTGATCGGCTCCTCGAACAGCCCGATCTCCGGCGTCGGCATCCTCGTGGTGCTGCTCGCCTCGCTGCTGATGGTGGCGGTCTACGGCCGCGGCGGCACGCCGCAACACGTCACCTCGGTGGTCGCCTACGTGCTGTTCGTGACCGCCGTGGTCTTCGGTGTCGCGACGATCTCCAACGACAACCTGCAGGACCTGAAGACCGGCCAGCTCGTCGGCGCGACCCCGTGGAAGCAGCAGGTCGCGCTGGTCGTCGGCGTCGTCTTCGGCGCGATCGTGATCGCGCCGGTGCTCGACCTGCTCAACTCCGCCTTCGGTTTCCAGGGTGCGCCCGGTGCCGGCGGCGACGCACTCGCCGCACCGCAGGCGTCGCTGATGACCTCACTGGCCAAGGGGGTGCTCGGCGGCAGCCTCGACTGGGGCCTGATCGGTCTCGGCGCGGCCATCGGTGCCGCGGCCATCGTGGTCGACGAGATCCTCACCCGCAGCACCACCCGGATGAGCCTGCCGCCGCTCGCGGTCGGGATGGGTCTCTACCTGCCGATGTCGGTCACCCTGCTGATCCCGATCGGTGCGATCCTCGGTGTCGTCTACAACCGGTGGATGCGCGGCCGGCGCGACCCGGAGCACGGACGCCGACTCGGGGTGCTGATGGCCACCGGTCTGATCGTCGGCGACAGCATCATGGGCGTGCTCATCGCGGCCCTGATCGCCGCGACCGGCAACGACGCACCGCTCGCAGTCGTCGGCGACAGCTTCGCGAACGCGTCGGAGTGGATCGGTATGGCGGTGTTCGTCGTGCTGCTCGCGGTGCTCTACCAGACCACCCGGCGCTCGGCGGCCAAGGACGGCTAGCGCGGGCCGGGCGGGAGCGCGCACGCCGGGGTGCCGCCAGGCAGTTGGTGGCGGTGCGCGGCCGCCCACCGGTAGACCCGCGCCGCCACCGCGTCGAGCCCGGGCGCGGTGAGCACCCGGCCCACCACCGACCAGGGCACTCCGGCCTCCCGCAGCGCCGCCGCGACCGCGCGGTGCCCCGACACGTGCGTATGACGGGAGCCGCTCCCCCGCACGAACTGCACCGCCTCCTCGCACTCCTGCGGCGTCAGCCCGAGCGCGTCGAGATCGAGCCGCTGCCACGGCACAACGGTGAACCTGCCACGCGCAATGCGTTCGGCGACCTCGGCGCTGCGGGTGCAGAAGCCGCAGTCACCGTCGAACACCAGGATCGCGGGCACCGTCATACCCCCAGTGTGCAGGGCGCGCACCGATGCTCAAGTGTCGCGAGCGTGGCCGGGTCACGAGGCGAGGAGTTGAGGAGGAGCCGAATCACGACGAGTAGTTCGGCGCCTCGACAATGCCCTGGACGTCGTGCGGGTGCGACTCCTTCAGGCCGGCGGTGGTGATGCGCACGAAGCGCCCACGGTCCTGCAGCTCGGGGACGGTGTTGGCTCCGACGTAGAACATCGACTGGTGGAGGCCGCCGACGAGCTGGTGGATGACCGCCCCGAGCGGGCCACGGTAGGGCACCCGGCCCTCGATGCCCTCGGGGACGAGTTCGTCGTCGCTGGAGACATCGGCCTGGAAGTAGCGGTCCTTGGAGAAGGACTTCTTGCCGCGGGAGGCCATCGCGCCGAGCGATCCCATGCCGCGGTAGGCCTTGAACTGCTTGCCGTTGACCAGCACCAGGTCGCCGGGTGACTCCTCACAGCCGGCGAGGAGGGAGCCGAGCATCACCGAATCCGCGCCTGCCACAAGGGCTTTGGCGATGTCGCCGGAATATTGCAGGCCGCCGTCACCAATGACGGGCACGCCGGCGGGTCGGCACGCCTGCGCTGCCTCGTAGATCGCGGTCACCTGCGGCACGCCGACACCCGCGACCACGCGGGTGGTGCAGATCGACCCCGGTCCGACGCCGACCTTGACCGCGTCCACACCGGCGTCGACGAGGGCGGCGGCACCCTCTCGGGTCGCGACGTTGCCGCCGATGATCTGCACGTGCTTGGTCGCGGGGTCGGACTTCAGCTTGCGGATCATGTCGAGCATCAGCCGGGCGTGACCATTGGCGACGTCGGGCACAAGCACGTCCACGCCGGCCTCGACCAACGTGGTGGCCCGCTCCCATGCGTCACCGAAGTAACCGATGGCGGCGGCGACGAGCAGTCGGCCGTCGGAATCCTTTGAGGCGTAAGGGAATTGCTCGGACTTCACGAAGTCCTTGACGGTGATGAGCCCGGCGAGCTTGCCGTCGTCGTCCACGAGCGGCAGGCGCTCCCGCTTGTGCTGGCGCAGCAGGGCAGTCGCGTCGTCGCGGCTGATGCCGACCGGGCCGGTCACCAGCGGCGAGGCGGTCATCACCTCGCTGACCTTGGTCGACGCCCACTCGGCGACCGGGGTGAAGCGCAGGTCGCGGTTGGTGATGATGCCGATCAGGTGGCCCCCGACGTCGACCACGGGCAGGCCGGACACACGGTAGCGACCGCACGTCTCGTCGAGCTCCTCCAGGGTCGCATCCGGGCCGATCGTGACCGGGTTGGAGATGATGCCGGTCTGGGTGCGCTTGACCAGGTCGACCTGCTCGGCCTGGTCGGCGATCGACAGGTTGCGGTGCAGCACACCGATGCCGCCCTGCCGGGCCATCGCGATCGCCATGCGTGACTCGGTGACGGTGTCCATCGCGGCCGACACGAGCGGCACGCGGAGGTTGATCTCGCGGGTCAACCGCGAGGTGGTGTCGACCTCGCTGGGGATGACGTCGGTCTCGCCGGGCAACAGCAGGACGTCGTCATAGGTGAGGCCGAGCTGACCGAACTTGCTCGGAACGTCGAAGGAGTGGGCCGGATTCGGGGACTGCTCGAGCGCCATTGCAAAAGTGTAAGAGGCGTCGCTGAGTGATGCGTGCCACGCCTCTCAGTCGCCGCTGGTGGACGAGCTGCTCTCCGCGCTGGAACCCGACGTCGACGTGGGCGTCGCATCGGAGCTGGAGGCCGAGGTCGGACCCGTGACGAGCGGGGTCCGGGCGTGCCCCCTGGCGGAACCGCGCGGCGACGAGGTCGGCCCGAAATACTCCTGCGACGTGCTGGTCGCACTCCGTGACGCTCGCGGCGTGTGGCTGCTCGAGCTGCTCGGGCTGCTCGAGCTCGACGACGAGGACGACGGCGACATGGACGAACTCGACGTCGCACTGGGGCTGCTGGTGCTCGCGGGCAACGAGGTCGGCGACGTGGCCGGCGCGGTCGCCGTCGGCGACAGCACCGGACCGCCGCGGACGATACGGGTCGGGCTCGGCACCCAGACGCCCATCGAGGGTTCGGGCGTGCCGGGCATCACCCGGCCGGTGGTCCTGTCGGCCGGCGTCGAGGCCGACGACCTGGCCGAGACCGCGGTGGTCGACCGCACGGTCGGCGGCGCGGACGGCTGCTCGGTGCCGGTCACGGCGGGGTCGGGCTGCGACGTCCCGGCCGGGTGCCCGGCGGGTCCGTCGGCGATCGCGGTGGGCGCACTGCGGCCGGCCAGGCCGAAGTTCTGCGCAACCCGGGAGATGCCCGGCACTCCGGTGACGGCTGCCGCCATACCTGACATCGAGAGTGCGCCGACGACGACCGCGGCGGTGACCCCGATGCGGGCAGAGCCGCGCCGGGCCCGGGCGTAACGGCCGCCGCGCTTGGCGCGGGGCGGGGCGTCCACCTGCGCGACCCAGTCGCCGAGGAGTGCGGCGACCTCGTCGCCGGAGGAGACTTCACGCCGGGCACCGAGTGCGTCGAGGAGTTCGTCGTCCCGCCGGATGTCTCCGATCGAGGGAGGGCTCACAGGTCGTCCCCCGACTTCTCCAGCAGCGTGCGCAACCGGGCGAGCGCACGGTGCTGCGCGACGCGCACGGCGCCGGCCGACATCTGCAGTGCGTCGGCGGTCTCCTCGGCGGAGAGGCCGACCGCGACCCGCAGCGTGAGGATCTCGCGGTGCTGCGGCGACAACCGGTCGAGCAGCGCCCACACCCGGCCGGACCGCTCGCCGGAGAGGGCGAGGTCCTCGGGGCCGGGGGCTTCGTCGACCGCGTCGGGCACCTCGTCGGTGGGCACGGGACGGCGTATGACGCCGCGCTACACGTCGGCCACCTTGTTCGCGGCGATGCGGTAGACGAACGCCTCGAAGGGGGCGCCGCGGTCGGCATACCGCGGCAGGGCCGTCAGCACCGCCACGCACACCTCCTGCGCCGCGTCCGCCGCGGCATCGACGGCGGCCGGAAAACGCCCGAGTTTGCCGCGGGCGTAACGCTCCGCGAGCTGGTGCACAGCCGCCATCAGTTGGTCGGTCGCCGCCTCGTCGCCATCACGGGCCGCTGCGGCGAGAACACGCAGTGGATCCTGCGTCTCCGCCTGTGACATCGCAGAACGGGGCGGAATCGTTACGCGCGCAGCATCGACGCCGGCGGCCAGGTCGTCCTGGTCGGCGCTCGTCTGCCAGATCCCCGAGGTCACATCGTTCTCCGTCACTCACGCCCGAGCCGGGCCGGAGCCTTCTCCTTCGTAGATTAAGGCCGCCGCCCCCACCCAGGTCAATCCGCGGCAGGCGGGCGCCGCGGCACGCGACTTTGTCGCACGTCACTGCACGTCGTCGTGCGCCGTCGGACGCAGGGGAACGCCCGGACAGCGGCTGCTGCCCGGGCGTTCCCGCGCCGGTGACCGACCCGTCGTGGGTCGGTGACCCGTCGTGCGTCAGTGGCCGTGGCCGTGACCGGCCGCGGCCGGCTCTTCCTCTTCCGGCTTGTCGACCACGAGCGTGTCGGTGGTCAGCACCATTGACGCGATCGACGCGGCGTTGCGCAGCGCGGAGCGGGTGACCTTGACCGGGTCGATGACGCCCTGCTTGATCAGGTCGCCGTACTCACCGGTGGCGGCGTTGAGGCCCTCGCCCGGCTTCAGCTCCTTGACGCGGGAGACCGCGACGTAGCCCTCGAGGCCGGCGTTCTCGGCGATCCAGCGCAGCGGCTCGACGACCGCCTTGCCGATCAGTGCCGCACCGGTGGCCTCGTCGCCCTTCAGCGTGAGGCCGTCGAGCGCCTCGGCGGCGTGCACCAGCGCCGAGCCACCGCCGGCGACGATGCCCTCCTCGATGGCCGCACGGGTCGCGGAGATGGCGTCCTCGATGCGGTGCTTCTTCTCCTTCAGCTCCACCTCGGTGTGCGCGCCGACCTGGATGACACAGACGCCGCCTGCGAGCTTGGCGAGGCGCTCCTGCAGCTTCTCGCGGTCCCAGTCGGAGTCGGTGCGCTCGATCTCGGCCTTGAGCTCCTTGACGCGCCCGCTGACCTGCTCGGCGTCACCCTGGCCGTCCACCAGCGTGGTGGTGTCCTTGGTGACGACCGCGCGACGAGTCTGGCCCAGCAGGTCGAGGTCGACCTGGTCGAGCTTGAGACCGACCTCTTCGGCGATGACCTGACCGCCGGTGAGGATCGCGATGTCCTGCAGCATGGCCTTGCGGCGGTCACCGAAGCCCGGCGCCTTCACCGCGCACACGTTGAACGTGCCGCGAATCTTGTTGACCACCAGGGTCGACAGCGCCTCGCCGTCGATGTCCTCGGCGATGATCAGCAGCGGCTTGCCGGTCTGCACGACCTTCTCCAGCACCGGCAGCAGGTCGGCGATGGCGGAGATCTTGCCCTGGTTGATCAGCACGTAGGCGTCCTCCAGGACGGCCTCCATGCGCTCGGTGTCGGTGACGAAGTAGGGCGAGATGTAACCCTTGTCGAACTGCATGCCCTCGGTGAACTCCAGCGCGGTCTCCGCGGTGGAGGACTCCTCGACGGTGATGACGCCGTCCTTGCCGACCTTGTCGAACGCCTCGGCGATCAGCTTGCCGATCGTCTCGTCCTGCGCGGAGAGCGCGGCGACCTGGGCGATCTCGTCCTTGCCCTCGAGCTCGCGGGCGTTCTTCAGCAGCCGCTCGCTCACGGTGTCGACGGCCTGATCGATGCCGCGCTTCAGCGCGGCCGGACCGGCGCCGGCCGCGACGTTGCGCAGACCCTCGCGGACCATCGCCTGGGCGAGGACCGTCGCGGTCGTGGTGCCGTCACCCGCGATGTCGTTGGTCTTGGTCGCGACCTCCTTGGCGAGCTGCGCGCCGAGGTTCTCGTACGGGTCTTCCAGCTCGACCTCACGCGCGATGGTGACACCGTCGTTGGTGATGGTCGGGGCGCCCCACTTCTTGTCGATGACGACATTGCGACCCTTGGGGCCGAGCGTCACCTTCACCGCGTTGGCGAGTGCGTCGACGCCTCGCTCAAGCGACTTGCGCGCGGCGTCGTTGAACTCCAGTTCCTTTGCCATTACTGACCTTTCGTAAATTCCAGAGGTATGACGATGCCCCGGCCCGGCTCAGTCTCGAGCGCGAGCCGGGGCCTCGTCGTCATACGAAAATCTGTGAGTCTTACTTCGTCACCACGGCGAGCACGTCGCGGGCCGAGAGGATGAGCAGCTCCTCGCCGCCGTACTTCACCTCGGTGCCGCCGTACTTGGAGTAGATGACCTTGTCGCCGACGGCGACGTCGAGCGGGACGCGCTGGCCGTTGTCGTCGACGCGACCCGGGCCGATGGCCAGGACCTCGCCCTCCTGCGGCTTCTCCTTGGCGGTGTCCGGGATGACCAGGCCGGACGCGGTGGTCTGCTCGGCCTCGACGGACTTGACGACGATGCGGTCTTCGAGCGGCTTGATGTTCACCGACACGGTGGGACCTTCCTGTGCTGGGGCCTGCGTGGCGCAGGCCGCGGATGCGGACCCTGGTGCAGTGCCGCCGGGAGTGAACGTGTCCAAGGCCGCCGTCGCGGGGGCCGGCCTCGGCTCCAGGCTGGCACTGTCCCAGGAAGAGTGCCAGAGCCGAATCTATGCGGTGATTAGCACTCGCGCAACTCGAGTGCCAATTTTCGTCGCCGCTCAGCGCTCGCTCTGCTGGGCGAACTTCTCCAGCGTGTGCGTGCGCCCGCAGACCACGAGTTCGTCGCCCTCGACGATGACCGTCTCCGGGCGCGCATAGGTGAAGTCGGTGCCCGGGCGCTTCACCCGACCACGGTGATGTCGAGTTTGGTGCGCAGCGCCGACTCGGTGAGCGACCGGCCCCAGAGCGAGCGCGGGGCGAGCGTGCGGGCGATCGCGAAGTCGTCGTCGAACTCGATGTAGTCCTCGAGCGATCCGGTCACCATGTGTGCGACGCGCTCCCCCATCGCCCGCTCGGGGAAGACGACGTGGTGCGCGCCGATGCGCTCCAGGATGCGGGCGTGCTGCGGGGTGACCGCCTTCGCCCAGATCTCCTCGACGCCGAGGTCGACGAGGTTGACGACGGTGAGGACGCTCGCCTCCATGTCGCTGCCGATGCCGACGACGGCTCGCTCGAAGTCGGCCGCGCCGAGCTGCACCAGCGCCTCGGGGTCGGTGGAGTCGACGCGCGCGGTCTGGGTGAGCGTGTCGGCATACTTCTGCACCAGGTCCATCGACTCGTCGACCGCCAGCACCTCCCAGTCCTCGTGGACCAGCGACTGCGCGACCGCGGCACCGAACCGGCCGAGGCCGACCACCAGCGCACTGCGCTGCGACGGGGTCTTGCGGGTGCGATCAGCCGACAATGGGGCGCTCCTCGGGAAGTTCGTAACGGCGTCGGGTCCGACGCATCGCCAACGCCGACGCCACCGTGATGGTGCCGACCCGGCCGAGGAACATCAACGCGATCAGCACCACTTGGGCCGAAACCGGCAGCTCGGCGGTCAGATTGGCCGACAGGCCCGTGGTCGAGAAGGCCGAGATCACCTCGAACAGCGACAGCTGCAACGTCTCCCCGGAGAGCGTGACGACGGCGATCGCGCCGAGCATCACCGTCGCCACCCCGAGCAGCGCGATCGTCAGCGCCTGCCGTTGCACGGTGAGCGGTATGGCGCGACGCCCGACCACCACCTGCCGCTCCCCGCGCACCTCGGACCAGATGACCGCGCCCAGCACCAGGAACGTCGTCACCTTGATGCCGCCGGCGGTGCCGGCGCTGCCGCCGCCGATGAACATCAGCACGTAGTGCAGCATCATCGTCTCCGGCCGGATCAACCCGTAGTCGACGGTGTTGAAGCCGGCCGTCCGCGGGAAAACACCGCCGGCGAGCGAGGCCACCAGCTTGTCCGACAGGTCGAGCCGGCCGAGTGTGCCCGGGTTGGTCCACTCGAACGCCGCAAACGTGACCAGCCCGATCGCGAGCAACACCAACGATCCCCACACCGTCAGTCGCAGGTGCACCGTCCACTTGCGCGGCGTCCGCCACTGCCGGCGCAGGCCGAACCAGACGGGGTAGCCGAGCCCGCCGACGAACACCGCGGCGCACATCGGGCCGATGATCCACAGGTCGCCGACGAGCGGCAGCAGACCTTGCGGGAGGTTGGTGAAGCCGGCGTTGTTGACCGAGGAGATGCCGTGAAACACCCCGTGCCACAACGCATCCGGCCAGTTGTCGTCATAGCCGATGCGGAAGCGGATGGTCAGGAAAGTGGCGATGATCGCCTCGAAGACGAAGAAGAACCGGGTGATCCGCAGCAGCACCCGGCGCACCTCGCCGGTGGTCGCGGCGTGCGAATCCGTCTGTGCGGCAAGGGTGTCCTGCAGTCCGAGCCGGCCGCGGACCATGAGGATCAGCAGCGTGGTGATGGAGACGATGCCGAGTCCGCCGACCTGCACCAGCGCCAGGATGATCGTCTGGCCGAGCGGGGTCCAGTAGGTCGCGACATCGACGGTCGACATCCCGGTGATGCAGGTGGCGCTGGTCGCGGTGAAGACCGCCACCGACAGCTCCGCGCCACCGGGACCAGTCTTGGCGACGGGCAGCATCAGCAACGCGGTGCCGATCGTGACCGCGACCAGGTAGAAGCTGACGACGAGACGCGCCGGGCCGAAAGCGGTGGAAGTCATCCGGGGAAGATCATCAGCCGAGCGGGAGCGTCGCCTCGGGCGGGGCGTGTGACGGGTCGACCCCGTTGAAGAGGCTGCTGACCGACTCACCGTCGTGGATCCGGGCGATCGCCTGCGCGAACAGCGACGACACCGACATCACCTGCAACTGCGGCCAGTCCGTCGGCGGCGGCACCGTGTCGGTCGTGACGACCTCCCGGATCAGCGGGTGGGTCGAGAGGCGCTCGACCGCGCGGCCGACGAAGAGCCCGTGCGTGCACGCGACGTCCGCCGACGTGCAGCCCTGCTC
The DNA here is from genome assembly GCF_013002715.1 of Flexivirga aerilata. Lineage (NCBI taxonomy): Bacteria > Bacillati > Actinomycetota > Actinomycetes > Micrococcales > Dermacoccaceae > Flexivirga > Flexivirga aerilata. Next base: position 63,724 of record NZ_JABENB010000002.1, on the reverse strand, counting down.
GGCGAGGCGATCCATCAGCTCGATCACCGAGCCGCCGGTGGCGATCTCGTCGTCGAGCACGATCGCCCGCTTGCCCGCGACATCACCGACGATTGTGTCGATCACGACCTTGTCGTCGGCCAGCCGCTTCTTCGATCCCGCCGCGACCGGCAGACCGAGCAGCCGGGCGAATTGCGTTGCGGTCTTTGCGTTTCCGAAGTCCGGAGACACCACGACGGCGTTGGACAGATCCTGCACCCGGAAGTGCTCGGCGAGCACGCCGATGGCGGTCAGATGATCGACCGGGGTGGAGAAGAAGCCGTGCACCTGCGGGGCGTGCAATGCCATCGTGATGACCCGGTCGGCGCCCGCGGTCGCCAGCATGTCGGCCACCAGCCGGCCACCGATCGAGATGCGCGAGGCGTCCTTCTTGTCGGAGCGGGCGTAGGCGAAATAGGGGATCACCGGCGTGATCTGTGCCGCCGAGGCACCGCGTGCGGCGTCGATCATCAGCAGCAGCTCCATCAGGTTGTCCTGCGTCGGCGGGACCAGCGGCTGGATCAGGTAGACGTCGCGCTGCCGGCAGTTGGCGAGCAGCTGCGCCTGCAGGCAGTCGTTGCTGAACCGCTGGATGTCCACCCGCGAGCGCGGCACACCGAGGTGACCGCAGATGCGGTCGGCGAGCGCAGGGTGGGCGGAGCCGGAGAACACGACGATCTCGCGCACGAGGTACTCCTCGGGTGGGTTTCGGCGGCAATCCGCACCCTAGTGCGGTGTGTGCAGCGTAGCTCGCCGGTCGCTCCGGGCCCGGCCGGCGACTGCACCGACATCGGCACCGGCCCGGCGCGGACGCCTCGTCATACGGAAGGATGTGCGGCATGGATCCGGCACTCCTCGCGCGTCTCACCTCCGGTGAGGGCTGGGGTCTGCTGCAGTCCCTCCCGCCGTATGACGAGAGCTCCGCCCTGGAGCTCGCCGGGCGTCTGCGCGCCGCCGGTTTCGACGCCGAGCTGGTCGGCGCGGCGCTGACCCAGTCGCGTCTGCGCGTCCGCGCGACCCGCAAGTTCGGCGAGGCCGCGGCGGAGATGTTCTTCACCGACGACGGCCTGGAGCAGGCGACCCGGTCCGAACTCGCGCAGCTGCACGCCGCCCGTTTTCGCGACTCGGGGCTGCGGCACGTCTTCGACCTCGGCTGCGGCATCGGCGCCGACGCCCGCGCGTTCGCCCGGGCCGGACTGCAGGTGACCGCGGTCGACGCCGACGAGCTCACCGCGGCCGTGGCGGCGGTCAACCTGCGTCCCTGGGAGCGGGCCAAGGTCCGGCACGAGGCCGCCGAGGCGGTGCCGCTGCCGACGCGCGAGGTGGCGCCGGACACCGGTGTCTGGATGGACCCGGCCCGGCGTACGCCCGGGGTCGCGGACATCACCGGCCGCACCCGGCGCACCTTCCGGCTCGACGAGCTCGTGCCGAGCTGGGACTTCGTGCGCGAGACCTGCGCCCGGATGCCGGGCGCCGGTGTGAAGCTGTCCCCCGCGTTCAGCCACGCACAGATCCCGGCCGGGACGCAGGCGCAGTGGACCTCGTTCGACGGCGAAGTGCTCGAATGCGTGCTCTGGTGGGGCGAACTCGCCTGGCAGCCGGGCCGGTGCGCGGTCGTGGTGAGCGGACGCTTCGCCTACGAGGTGCGCGAGGACGACGCTGTCGGCGCGGAGAGCCGGACCGCGCGACTGGACCGGCTGCACGGTTTCGTCTACGAGGCCGACCGCGCGGTGATCCGGGCGGGACTGACCGGCGCACTGGTGCGGCGGGTCGACGGCAGCGAGCTCGACGGCGGGCTCGGGGTGGTCACCTCACCGCGCGACGTCGTCGTGCCCTGGGCGAAGAAGTACGCCGTGCTTGACGCAATCCCCTTCAACGTCAAGGCACTTCGTGCGTGGGCACGCGATCATGACATCGGCCGGCTGACGATCAAGAAGCGCGGGGCGAGCGTCGACACCGACCAGCTGCGCCGCCAGTTGCGCCTCAGCGGATCGGCGACCGGCACCATCCTGCTCACCCGGGTCGGCGGCGCCCAAGCCGTGCTGATGCTCGCGCCGCTTCCCTGACCGATCCGGCGCTCCGCCTGCGTTACCGTCGTGGTCGTGCCGACAGTTTCGACAGGTCCCACGGGTTCAACAGGTCCGACAGGTCCGACAGGTCACCGCCTGCGGGTGGTGCTCGCCCTCGGCGTCACCGTGCCGCTGGTGCTGACCGGCTGCACCAGCAACTCGGGAGATGCCGCCGGCAGCGCGAGTGCCCCCTCCGCCACGTCCGGTGCGCCGGCCGCCTCCGCGTCGACATCTGCGTCGTCGCCCTCCCGCACACGCTCGGCGTCTGCGAGTGCGTCGAGCCCGAGTGCGAGCGCGTCGAGCGCGCCGTCGGCCTCCTCCAGCCGCCCGTCGGGGGCAGCAGTGCCGGCGAGCAGCTGCGTGCGGCGCACCTATGACCGGCTGACCCCGGAGCAACGCGTCGGGCAACTGCTGATGATCGGCATCGACGGCAACGCCCCGCAGACCGCGGTCGACTCCTACATCGCCGGCGATCACGTCGGCAACGTGATCTACCTCGGCGGCTGGACCGGTATGCCGAAGGTCGCCGCCACCTCCCATCACCTGCAACGCCAGGCGACCTCGGCTGCCACCGGCGGTGTCCCGCTGTTGATCGCCGCCGACCAGGAGGGCGGCGCGGTCCAGCAGCTCAAGGGGGCAGGATTCACCCGCCTGGTGTCGGCGCGCGACCAGGGCACGATGCCCGCCGCACAACGGGAGTCCTATGCCGCCACGATCGGCGCGCAGTTGCGGTCGGCGGGGGTCAACGTCAACCTCGCCCCGGTCGCCGACACCGTGCCGGCGTCGATTGGCACCGCCAACCAGCCGATCGGCCGCTACGGCCGCGAATACGGCAACGACCCGAGCGTCGTCGGCACGGCCGTGACCGACGTGGTGCAGGGCCTCGGCCGGGCGAACGTCGCGGCGACCGTGAAGCACTTCCCCGGCATCGGCCGGATCACCGGCAACACCGACATCACCAGCAGCGGCATCTCCGATGCCGTGATGAGCGCGAACGACCCTTATTTGCAGGCGTTTTCGGCCGGCATCAAAGCCGGCGCAGACCTGGTCATGATGTCGTCGGCGCGCTATCCGAAGCTCGACCAGGCCAACCAGGCGCCCTTCTCGTCGGCGATCATCGACGGATTGCTGCGCGGCAAACTGGGCTGGCAGGGCGTGGTCGTCACCGACGACATGAACGCCGTGGCCGTCGCCGGCACGCCTCCGGGCGAACGTGCGGTCCGCTTCGTCGCGGCCGGCGGCGACATCGTGCTCACCGGCCGGCCGGCCGACACCCGGGCGATGATCTCGGCGCTGACGGCGCGCGGCGCCTCGGACAAGGCGTTCGCGCAGAAGCTGCAGGCCGCCGAGCAGCGGGTGCTCGCGCTCAAGGAGCGCATGGGTCTGCTCACGTGCTGATCCGCGACGCGGTCGCCGACTCCGACGCCGCGGCCTGCGCGGCCATCTATGCGCCATACGTCACCGAGACGGAGGTGACCTTCGAGACCGAGCCGCCGGACGCCGCCGAGTTCCGCCACCGCATCGAGGAGGCGCAACGTCGGCACGCGTGGCTGATCGCCGAAAACGACGGCAACACCGTCGGTTACGCGTATGCCGGGCCGTTCAAGGGGCGCGCCGCCTACCGCTTCTCCTGCGAAGTCAGCGTCTATCTCGATCCCGCCGCCCGCGGCCGCGGCGTCGGCCGGGCGCTGTATGACGAACTGCTCGCCCGGCTCACGACGGACGGCATGCGGATGGCGTGCGCGGGCATCACGCTGCCGAACGACGCGAGCCTCGCCCTGCACCGGGCGCTCGGCTTCACCGAGGTCGGCATCTACCGGCGCATCGGCTGGAAGCACGGCGCGTGGCGTGATGTCGCGTGGTTCCAGAAGAGCCTCGGCGGCGATCCCGACGCGCCGCCGGCCGGGGTGTGACGTTCGGCCGGCGCGAGTGCGGGCGAGGGCGGGCGAGGTGCGCGTGCGTAACCCGCAACCGTCGCGACTTCTGCACGCCATACGCCGCCGAACCCGTGCACACCCGCAACCGTCGCGACTTCTGCACGCCATACGCCGCAACCCCGTGCACACCCCGCAACTGTCGCGACTTCTGCACGCCATACGCCGCTTTCGCGTGCACACCCCGCAACCGTCGCGACTTCTGTACGCCATACGCCGCAAACTCGTGCACACCCCGCAACCGTCGCGACTTCTGCACGCTGTACGCCGCACACCCGCGGCGCACCGCGGCGCCGCCCCCTCAGGAAGCCTTGACCTCACTCACCGGCATTGACGAATCAGCAGGCAGGTCAAGGGAACTCGGCGGCAGTCCGCGCTGCACCATCTGTGACCCGAGCGCGGCGACCATCGCGCCGTTGTCGGTGCAGAGTCGCACGCGGGGCACGCGCAGGCTGATGCCGGCCTCGGCGCAGCGTTCCTCGGCGAGCGCCCGGAGTCGCGAGTTGGCGGTCACGCCGCCGCCGATCTGCAGGTCGGTGATGCCGTAGGTGCGGCACGCGTCGATCGCCTTCGCGGTCAGCACGTCCGCGACTGCCTCGTTGAAGCTGGCCGCGACGTCGGCCACCGGCACCGGCTCACCGGCGAGCTGCCGCTCCTGGACCCACCGCACCACGGCGGTCTTCAGACCCGAGAAGGAGTAGTCGAAGCGGTGCTTGTCCAGATCCTTGCGCGCGGTCAGCCCGCGCGGGAAGCGGATCGCCTGCGGGTCACCGGTCGCGGCGGCGCGCTCGATGTGCGGCCCGCCCGGGTAGGGCAGCTCCAGCACCCGGGCAACCTTGTCGAACGCCTCGCCCGCGGCATCGTCGATCGTGCTGCCCAGCTCGACCACGTCGGAGGCAATGTCACGGACCAGCAGCAGGTTGGTGTGGCCGCCCGAAACCAGCAGCGCCACAGTGGGTTCCGGCAGCGGACCGTGATCGAGTACGTCGGCACACACGTGCGCCGCGAGATGGTTGACGCCGTAGAGCGGCTTGTCCAAGGCCCAGGACAGCGCCTTGGCCGCGGACACCCCAACCATGAGCGCGCCGGCCAGCCCGGGACCCGAGGTCACCGCGATCGCGTCGACATCGGCGAGCCGGTGACCGGTCTCCTCGCAGGCCCGGCGGATCGTCGGCACCAATGCTTCGAGGTGGGCGCGGCTGGCCACCTCAGGGACGACGCCGCCGAAGCGCGCATGCTCGTCGACGCTGCTCGCCACCACGTCGCCGAGCAGTTCGTTGCCGCGCACGAAGGCGACGCCGGTCTCGTCGCACGAGCTCTCGACGCCGAGGATCAGTGACCCGCTCATGATGTCGCCTCCTCGGTCAGCAGCAGCCGCATCACGTGCGCGTCGACGCCGCCGGGTTGGTAGTAGCCGCGGCGGGTCTGCAGCTGCTCGAATCCCGCTCGCAGATATAGGTTTCGGGCCCGCTCGTTGTCGGCACGCACCTCGAGAAGCAGCGCTTCGGCACCCGAGTCCGCGGCCTCCCGGATCATCCAGTCGAGCAGCCGGCGGCCCAGCCCGCTGCCTTGCGCGGCGGGTGCGACGCCCACGGTCATCACGTCGGCGGTCTGGCCGGTGCAATCGACGCCGGCATAGCCGACCACCGCATCCCCTGCGGTGGCGACGATGTAGCGCCGGCGAGGGCGGCCCGCGAGCTCGGCCCACCACGACTGCGCCGACCACGCGTCATCCGGGAAGAGCTCGCTGTCGAGGGCGGTCAGGGCGTCGATGTCCGGCCATTCGACGGGCCGCAGCCGGATGCTCGCCTGCGGGGTCTTCGCGGGGGTGCTCGCCGCAGTGCTCATTGAGGTGCTCATCGAGGTGCTCATCTCGCCAGCACCGACTTCTGCGCCGACGCGGGCTGGGCGTCGGGCTGCCGCAGGTAGAGCGGTTGCACCGGCAACAGTTCCCGGCCGGCCGCGAGCTCGCCCAGGGCGAAGCCGGCCAGTGAGGCGGCATCGGCATCGACCGGCTCGAGGGCCTTGCCGAACGCCTCGGGATAGAGCAGCGGGCCGCGACCCGCGACCGGCAGGGTCCGCACCTGCTCGGGCAGCTCCCCCGGCTTGTCGACCCCGGGCAGCCCGGACACGCGCTCGACTCGGTCGGCACCGCTGCGGTAGCGCGCCCAGTAGACCTCCTTGCGCCGGGCGTCGGTCGCGACCAGGAAGTCCTGCGCCATACCCGACTCGCGCACCGACTGGGCGATGGCGTCGAGACTGCAGACGCCGTATGCCGGCACGTCCAGCGCCAGGCCGAGGGTGACCGCCGTGGCGACACCGACCCGCAATCCGGTGAAGGGGCCGGGTCCGACGCCGACGGCTATGGCGGTGAGGTCGGCGGGCCGGCGACCGGCCTGGTCCATCACCCGCTCGATCGTCGGCGTCAGGATCTCCGCGTGGCGACGCGCCTCGACCTCGGTGTGCTCGCCGAGCACGCGGTCGCCGTCGTGCACGGCGACCGTGACGGCGGAGGTGGCGGTGTCGATGGCGAGCAGTAGCACCGCACAAGGGTACGCGTCGGCCGCCGCGATCCCGGCATCGAGCGGTCGCTCAGCCGGCCAGCTCCGCGGCGAGTCGCTCGAACCGCTTCCCGGTCGGCAGCAACCGCACCGTGCGCCCGTCGCTGCCGCCATCGCCGTCGCCGCCCGCCTCGAGCACCACCTCCAGGTGCTCGTCGGCCAGCTCCTCGGCCAGGCCGGCGCCCCACTCGACCACGGTCACCGCGTCGGACACCGAGGCGTCCAGGTCGAGGTCGTCGAGCTCGATCGCGCCGCTCAGCCGGTAGGCGTCGACGTGGACCAGCTCTGGGCCGCCGACCAGTGACGGGTGGGTCCGGGCGATCACGAAGGTCGGTGAGGTGATCGGTCCGCGCACCCCGAGCCCGGCGGCGATGCCCTGTGTCAGCGTGGTCTTGCCGGCGCCGAGGCCGCCGGTCAGCACCAGCACGTCGCCCGCGCGCAGCAGCCTGCCGAGCCGCTCCCCGAAGGCGTGCGTCGCGTCGACCGATTCCAGCCGGATGACGGTCATCGCGGCTCCGTCGGCTGCTGCTCCAGCGACCGGCGTGCGCGTGCGATCAGCCCGAGCAGCTCGTCGTCGACGAGGTCGGCCTCTTCCAGCGGCAGCACGTGCCCCGCGTGCTTGACCACCACGAGCTCGGCGCCCGGGATCGCGTGGGCGAGCTGCTCGGCGTGCGCGATCGGGGTCATCCGGTCCCGCGTGCCGTGCATGACCAGCGTCTCGATCCCGGTGAATGCCGCGAGCGCGTCGTGCCGGTCGTGCGCCATGAGCGTGGGCAGGAAGGTGCCGATCACGTGGAGGCGCGTCGCGAAGATCATCTCGGCGACCTGGCGCACCAGCTCGCTCGGGACCCGCTTGCCGAACGAATATCGGTGCACCAGAACGGATTCGACCGGCTTGCCCAGGCCACGCACGTTGTCGAAGACGTCCTGCCTGCTGCCGACGCGAGTGACCGCGCTCGGCCCGAGCCGGTGCACGATCGCCCCGAGTTGCTTGCCGAGCCCGTAGTTGACCTCGCTCAGGCCGCCGGCGCTGGTGCTGATGAACGCGACCCCGACCACCCGATCGCGCAACAGGTCGGGATGCTGCTCGGCGAAGGCCATCATCGCCATACCGCCCATCGAGTGGCCGACGAGCACGATCGGCCCTTCCGGCACGGCTCCCTCGATCACCGTCGCGAGATCACGCCCCAGCTGCTCGATGCTGTATGACGAGTCGGTCCCCTCCTCGGAGCGTCCGTGTCCTCGCAGGTCCCACAACACCACGCGGCAGCCCGCGTCGAGCACGGTCTGCCGCTGGCGTGACCACACGTCGAGGTTGTGCGCGTAACCGTGCGTGAAAATGACTGTCAGCAAAGGAGTTTCGGGATGTGCCGGCTCCTCGATCTCGACGTGCAGCGGCACCCCGTCCTCGGCGATGACCGCGATGCCGTGGTCGGTGCCGTCATCGACGACCCCGACGACGCCGGCGGCCGGCGGCGGCTCGGTCTCCGCTCGCCGCGAGCGCAGCACCCGGTCCGTCGCCAGGCCCGCTGCGGTCGCGGCGCCGGCAGCGGCGATGCCGACCCCGAGGCCGATGAGGCCGCGGCGTGCACTCATCCGGCAGTCTCCGCGGCGATGTCCGCGGCGCCCTCGCCGATGTAGACCCGCGGCAGCCGGCTGCTCATGCGTGTGACGATCTCGTAGCTGATGGTGCCGGCGGCGTCGGCCCAGTCCTGAGCAGTGGGAAGGCCTTTCGTGCCGTCGCCGAAGAGCACCACCTCGTCACCGGCCTGCACCGCCAGGTCGCCGACGTCGACCACGAGCTGGTCCATGCAGACCCGGCCGGCGACGGTGAAGCGCTGGCCGCCGATCTGCACCGGTCCGCGCGACGAGGCCGACCGCGGCACTCCGTCGGCGTAGCCGCACGGCACGTCGATCAGCGTCGTCTCGCGATCGGTCACGTAGGTGTGCGCGTAACTCACCCCTTGTCCTGCCGGAACTCGTTTGGCGACAGTCACTTCCGCGCTCATGGTCATGGCCGGGACCAGCCCGAAGTGGGCCGGGTCGCCGATGTCGGGCACGGGTGACAGGCCGTAGACCGCAAGGCCCGGGCGCACCATGTCCCAGGCTGCCTCGGGGGTGGTGAGCGTCGCCGCGGAGTTGGACATGTGCCGCACCTCGAGGGCGAAGCCGGCACGTTCGCAGTCGGCCACGGCGTCGGCAAACTTCGCCTGCTGCGCCTGCACCGTCGGATGATGTGGGGCGTCGGCGAAGGCGAAGTGGGTGAAAACCCCTGTGACACTGATGCTTCCGTCTGCGACGTGTCGCTGCGCGGCGTCGACCAGTTTGGGCCAGTCGGGCCCATAGGCACCGTTGCGCCCGAGGCCGGTGTCGATCTTCAGCTGCACCCGTGCGGTCTCACCCGCCTCGCGCGCCGCGGCAGCGACCGCGTCGAGCTCCCAGATCGCCGGCACCCCGATGTCGATCTGCCGCCGCACCGCCGCGCCGAAGTCGACGCCCGGAGCGTGCAGCCAGGTCAGCAGCGGCGCGGTGATGCCCGCGTCGCGCAGCGCGATCGCCTCCGCGAGCTGGGCCACGCCCAGCCACCGTGCCCCGCCCCGCAGCGCCGCCCGTGCGCTCGGCACCAGCCCGTGACCGTAGGCGTCGCCCTTGACCACGGCCATCACGACGGCGTCCCCGGCGAGCGACTGCAGCACCGAGACGTTGTGCGCGATCGCGTCGAGGTCGACCGTGATCTGCGCCGGCGCGGCGGAGGACTGCTTGGGTTGCTGGCTCACGCCGGTCAGTCTGGCACCCGCAGGAGTTGCGCGACCGCACGGCCCACCGCGTGCGCGACGTCCAGCGCCCGCACCGGGCCGCCCGGGTTTGCCTGATCAGCCGCGACCCCGTGCACCAGGGCCGCGAGCGCCCCTGCCGGCGCCGGCGCGAGGCCGCCGGCGAGCAGCGCGCCGCAGATGCCGGCCAGGACGTCGCCGGCCCCGGCGGTCGCGAGCCACGAGGGCGCGTCCGCCTGGGTGAACACCGGCACCCCGGATGTCGACGGCGGCACGACCGCGGTCACCGCGCCCTTCAGCAGCACGGTCGCGTCGAGCCGGTCGGCGACCTGACGCGCGACCACGGTGGGCGCGTGGTGCACGTCCTCGGCGGTCAGCTCCGCCCCACTCTCACCCCGTATGCCGAGACGTCCTGCCAGCCGCAGCAACTCGCCGGCGTGCGGCGTCAGCAGGGTCGGCGCGGAGCGCGGCCCGTCGATGAGGTCGAGCCCGCCGGCGTCGAGCAGCACGGGCAGGTCGGACGCGAGCGCGTCACGGGCGACCTGGAGCTGCTCGGGAGACGCGTCGTCGACGACGAGTCCGGAGCCGATCGCCCAGGCCTGCACTCGTCCCGCGCCGAAGACCGCCTCGGGCACCACGGCCCGCAGCAGATCCGTGGGCGCGGACGGCCCGACATACCGGACCATGCCGACGCCTGCGGTGACGGCGGCGGTCACCGACAACACCGCTGCCCCGGTGTAGTGCTCTCCCCCGGCGACGACTCCCAGCACCCCGCGGGTGTATTTGTCGTCGTCGGGCGCCGGCACCGGCCAGAGCCCCGCCACGTCGGAGTGCGAGATTCGTTGCACCGCAACGTCGTTCCGGCCGGAGGCGTCCGGGTCCGGCACGCCGATGTCGACGACGGTCAGCAGGCCGACGGCCGGCTCGGTGACCGGCATCAGGTGCACCGGCTTGAGCAGGCTGAAGGTGACCGTCTCGTCGGCGAATACCGACTCGCTGCGGACCAGTCCCTCGGGATCACATCCCGACGGCAGGTCGACGGACACCACGAACGCCTCGTCGCCGATCAGCTCGGGCAGCTGCCGCAGGTGCTCCGGCAGCCCGGGGCGGCCGCCGATGCCGAGGATGCCGTCGATCACCAGATCGGCACCGGCAAGCGCCTCGGCAACGGCCGGATCCGGTGTGCCCGCGCGCCATTCGGCGACCACGACCCCTGCCCGCCGGGCCGCGGCGAGACCGTCCTGGTGGGCCGTGCGGCCGACGAGCACCGCGAGCACGTTGACGTCGTCATCGGCGAGGGCCGCGGCCGCGAAGAGCGCGTCGCCGCCGTTGTCCCCCGACCCGGCGAGCACGACCACCCGTCCGGACTCGTCCTCGAGCCGGGCCGCCACCACGTCGGCGAGGCCCGACGCGGCCCTCGCCATGAGCTCCCCGTCGGGTAGCTCGGCCCGGACGGCGTCCTCCGCGGCCCGGACGGCCGGCACGTCATACGCCCGCATCATCGGCGTTCCTCACTCTCGGCAACCACGATCGCCGACGCGATGCCCGCGTCGTGCGAGATCGACAGGTGCAACGAGGCTACGGCGAGTTGCTCGACCCGTGCGGCGACGGATCCGGTGAGTTGCCAGGAGGGTTGGCCGTCGGCGTTCTTGACGACGACCGCGTCCACCCAGTGCAGCCCCACCGGCGCGCCGAGCGCCTTCGCGAGCGCCTCCTTGGCGGCGAAGCGGCCCGCGAGCGAGTTCGGCGGCAGCCCACGCTCAGCCGGCGCGAAGAGCCGCTCCCGCAGCGCCGGAGTCGCCTCCAGCTTGGCCATGAACCGGGCGACATCGACCACGTCGATGCCCACCCCGACGACCGCCACGACGCGAGTCCTATTCCACCGTCACCGATTTGGCCAGGTTGCGCGGTTGGTCGACGTCCAGCCCCTTGGCCGTCGACAGCTCGAGCGCGAAGACCTGCAGCGGCACGGTGGTGAGCAGCGGCTGCAGCATCGGTGAGGTGCGCGGCACCCGGATCACCTCGTCGGCGAACGGTTCGACGGCGGTGTCGCCCTCCTGCGCGATCACCAGAGTGCGCGCGCCGCGCGCCCGGATCTCCTGGATGTTGGAGACGACCTTGCCGTGCAGCCCGTGCGGAGTGTCCGGACCGGGCACCACGATGAAGACCGGTTGTCCCGGCTCGATCAGCGCGATCGGCCCGTGCTTCAGCTCACCGGCGGCGAAGCCCTCGGCGTGGATGTAGGCCAGCTCCTTCAGCTTCAGAGCGCCCTCCATCGCGACCGGGAAGCCCACGTGCCGGCCGAGGAAGAGCACCGACCGGGTGTCGGCCATGAAGCGGGCGATCTCGCGCACCCGCTCCAGGTTGCCGAGCAGCTCGGTGATGCGGTCCGGCACCTCCTGGAGCTCGGCGAGCACGGCGCGGGCGTCGTCGGCATACGTCTCGCCACGCAGCTGGGTCAGGTAGAGGCCGAGCAGGTAGCAGGCGGTGATCTGGGCGAGGAACGCCTTGGTCGAGGCGACCGCGATCTCCGGGCCGGCATGCGTGTAGAGCACCGCGTCGGACTCGCGCGGGATCGTCGAGCCGTGCGTGTTGCAGATCGACACGGTGAGCGCGCCGAGCTCACGGGCGTGCTTGACCGCCATCAGCGTGTCCATCGTCTCGCCGGACTGGCTGATCGACACGACCAGCGTGCGCTCGCCGGCGATCGGGTCGCAATAACGGAATTCGTGCGCGAGGCTCACCTCGACCGGGATGCGGGTCCAGCGCTCGATCGCATACTTCGCCACCATCCCGGCGTATGCCGCGGTGCCGCACGCGACGATCGTGATGCGGTCGACGGCACGCAGCTGCTCCTCGGAGATGCGCAGCTCGTCGAGGGTGAGCGCGCCGGTCTCGTCGGTGCGGCCGAGCAGCGTGTCCGCGACCGCCTGCGGCTGCTCGTTGATCTCCTTCTCCATGAAGGTGTCGAAGCCGCCCTTCTCGGCGGCCGCGGCGTCCCAGTCGACGTGAAATGTCTTGCCCTGGGCGGGTTCTCCGTCGAAACCGATGACCTCCACAGCGTCCGGGGTGATCGTCACGATCTGGTCCTGCTCGAGCTCCATCGCCTCGCGGGTATAGCCGATGAACGCCGCCACGTCGGAGCCGAGGAAGTTCTCACCCTCGCCGAGCCCGACGACGAGCGGGCTGTTGCGGCGGGCGCCGACGACCACGCCGGGCCGGTCGGCGTGCACAGCGAGCAGCGTGAACGCGCCCTCGAGCCGGGCCACGACGGTGCGCATCGCCTCGGTGAGGTCCCCGTCATACGCCTTGGCGAGCAGCTGGGCGACGACCTCAGTGTCGGTCTCGGACTCGAACTGCACGCCGGCGTCGAGCAGTTCGTTCTTCAGCGGGTGGAAGTTCTCGATGATGCCGTTGTGGATCAGCGCCAGCTTGCCGTCGGCGCCGCCACGGTGCGGGTGGGCGTTCTCGTCGGTCGGCCCGCCGTGGGTCGCCCAGCGGGTGTGGCCGATGCCGGTGCGGGACGGCGGCAGCGGGTGCTGCTCGATCTCGGCCACCAGGTTGACCAGCTTGCCGGCGCGCTTGCGGACGTCGACCTCGCCGTCGGCGACGAGCGCCACACCGGCGGAGTCATAGCCGCGGTATTCCAACCGGGCGAGGCCCTCCATGACGACTTCCAGGGCCCGGGCGCCGTCCTGCGCGCCGACATACCCGACGATTCCACACATAAGCGTCAATTGAACCGGATGCCGGGCGGCCGACGCCAAACCGCCCCGCGGCGGCGCGTGTCGAGGGGGCATGCGGTTCAATGACGCAGGTGTCCCGCAACCACTCGTCGGTGCCGTCGCCGTATGTCGAGTTCGACCGCGTCGCCTGGGCGGGACTGCGCGACTCCCACCCCATGAGCCTGACCGGCGAGGACGTGCGCCGGCTGCGCGGCACCGGCGACCGGCTCGACATGCCGGAGGTGGAGGACATCTACCTGCCGCTGTCGCGGCTGCTCAACATCTACGTCGGCGCCACCGGCCGGCTGCACCGGGTGACCACCGACTTCCTCGGCGAGCGCCCCGCGCGCACGCCCTTCGTCATCGGCATCGCCGGCTCGGTCGCAGTCGGCAAGTCGACCACCGCCCGCATCCTGCGCGAGCTGCTCGCCCGCTGGCCCGGCACACCCCGGGTCGAGCTGGTCACGACCGACGGGTTCCTCTTCCCCAACGCCGAGCTCGAACGCCGGGAGTTGTTGGAACGCAAGGGTTTCCCGGAGTCGTACGACCGGCGCAAGCTGGTCCGCTTTCTCGCCGCGGTGAAGTCGGGCGCCGCCGAGGTCAGCGCCCCGGTCTACTCCCACCTGACCTACGACATCGTCCCCGACGAGCAGGTCGTGCTCCGCCAGCCCGACGTGCTGATCGTCGAGGGCCTCAACGTGCTGCAGCCGTCGATGCCGTCGTCGGACCGGCGCGGCACGCTCGCGGTCTCCGACTTCTTCGACTTCTCGGTGTATGTCGATGCCCGCGAGGAGCACATCAAGACCTGGTACATCGAGCGCTTCCTGCGGTTGCGCAAGACGGCCTTCGCCGACCCCAACTCCTACTTCCACCGCTACGCGAGCCTGACCGACGAGCAGGCCGTCGAGCGCGCCGGCCAGATCTGGGACAGCATCAACGCCCCCAACCTGCAGCAGAACGTCGCACCCACCCGCAGCCGGGCGACGCTGGTGCTGACGAAGGGCCCGGATCACAACGTGACCCGCGTGCGGTTGCGGAAGGTCTGAGCGCTCAGCGCGAGCGGGACGGCTCCTCGTCGGCCCGAAACTCGTCCTCGACCTCGCCGTGGCTCCCGTCCGCGGCGTGCTCGTCGCTCCCGGCGTGCTCGGCGTCCTCGCCGTCCTCGCCGTCCTCGTCGAAGAGCTGCTCCACGTCGTCCACCGACATGGTGTCCTCGTCGTCGTAGTCGTCCTCGTCGACCGGCTGCGCCTTGCGCGCGCGGGCCCACATCAGCAGCCAGATCCCGGCACAGACCGCGAGCACCGCGAGCGCGGCGAGGACCCCGCCGAACACCTGGTAGAGCAGGTGCGAGACCCCGTTGGCCGGCACCGAGCCGCTGGTCTCGTCGGTGAAGGTCGGCGCCTGGTCGTTGCCCCATTGGGCACCGAGCGCCCCGGCGACGGCGACGAGCACCACGGCCACGATCCAGTAGGCGGCGGCGAACAGGCGCTTGTGCACGAGCATGCGCCCAAGGTAACCGGCGCGGGCCGCCGACGCGACGCGGACGGGTCGAAGACGCCGGTGCCCGTGTGCCCCGCGGGGGCCGTGGCCTGAGAGAGTCGCGTCATACGACCCATCGATGCGAAGGAGTGGTGCCGATGATCCTCATCGTCGTCAAGTGGCAGATCAAGCCGGAGTATGCCGACCAGTGGCCGCAGCTGAGCCGTGACTTCACCGAGGCGACGCGCGCGGAGCCGGGCAACAGGTTCTTCGAGTGGTCGCGCAGCCTGGATGACCCCAACGAATACGTGCTCGTCGAGGCATTCGACGACGACGCCGCCGAGGCGCACGTCACCTCCGAGCACTTCAAGAAGGCGCAGGCGGAGCTGCCGCAGTATGCCGCCGAAACCCCGCAGGTCCGCAACATTCAGGGTCAGCCGGACGAGTGGGACGCGTTGGGCGAGTTCGCGGTCAACTGAATGCGCCGTCAACTGAATGCGGCAAGGCCCCGGGCGGCAGACCCGGGGCCTTGACGAGGTGGTGGAGCGAGCAGAGGACTTCGCGGGGCTCAGGTGACGATGACGCTGAGCAGCATCACGAAGCCGAAGCCGACCACCGAGATCACCGTCTCCATCACCGACCACGACCTGATCGTCTGACCGACGGTGAGGCCGAAGTACTCCTTCACCAACCAGAAGCCGGCGTCGTTGACGTGGCTGAAGAACAGCGAGCCACAGCCGATCGCCAGCACCAGCAGGGCGAGGTGGGCCGGGGTGAGCGTCTCGGCGAGGCCGCCGACGATGCCGGCGGCGGTGACGGTGGCGACTGTCGCCGAGCCGGTCGCGAGCCGGATGCCGACGGCGACCAGCCAGCCGAGCAGCAGCACCGAGATGTTGGCGCCCTTGGCCCAGTCGGCGATGACGTTGCCGACGCCGGCGTCGACCAGCAGCTGCTTGAAGCCGCCGCCGGCGGCGACGATCAGCATGATGCCGGCGATGTCCGGCAGGCCGGCACCGAGCGAGTCGCTGGTCTGCTTGCGGGTCATCCCGGTGCCGAGGCCCAGCACGAAGTAGGCGACGACGACGCCGATCAGCAGCGCGACCGAGGGCGTGCCGAGCACGTCGAGGATCTTGCGCGCGACGTTGTCCTCGGAAGCCCACAGGTTGACGATCGCGGCGGGCAGCATCAGCAGCACGGGCAGCAGCACCACGATCACGGCCTGGCCAAACGGCGGCAGCTTGCGCTGCGGGTCCGGCTCCTTGGCGAGGCTGGGCGCGGCGCCGCTGGTGGCCGGCGCATGCAGCGGCACCCACCGGGTGATGACGCGGCCGAGCAGCGGGCCGGCGATGACGAGCGTCGGCACCGCGACGATCAGCCCGAAGATCAGCGTGCGGCCCTGGTCGGCGTGCAGGCTGGCGATCGCGGTCTCCGGTCCCGGGTGCGGCGGCACCAGGCCGTGCAGGATCGACAGCCCGGCAAGCGCCGGTATGCCGACCCGCATCAGCGGCTGCCCGGTGCGCCGGGCCACCAGGATGACGATCGGCACCAGGATGACGACGCCGATCTCGAAGAACATCGGCAGGCCGATGATGGCCGCGATCAGCGCCATACCCCACGGCAGGGCGGAGCCGGAGAAGCGGTCGGTGATGGTCGCCACCACCCGGTCGGCGCCGCCGGAGTCGGCCAGGATCTGACCGAGCATCGCGCCGAGCGCGATGAGCAATCCGACCGAGCCGGACGTGCTGCCGAAGCCGGTGGTGAAGCTCTTGATCGCGTCCTCGCCGGGCACCCAGGCGACCAGGGCGAGGGCAGCCGAGCCGAGCAGCAGCGCGAGGAAGGGGTGCAGTTTGGCGACCGTGATCAGCACGACCACGACGCCGATGCCGACGAGCGCGGCGGTGATGAGCTGGCCGTTGCCGGCGCTGGAGATGTGTGGCGCGGGGTCGGCGCCGATGAGTGCGTGCACCGGTCAAACCTACTGCCACGCAAAAGGATCCGGTGGCAGGGCCACCGGATCCTTTACGTGTGCGCGCGAGACGGTCGGTCAGGACCGATCGGGCGGGTCAGTACCAGCCGGTCGCCTGGGAATGGCCCCAGGCACCGCAGGGCGAACCGTAGGTGGCCTGGATGTAACCCAGGCCCCAGCGGATCTGGGTGGCGGGGTTGGAGCGCCAGTCGGCCCCGGCGCTCGCCATCTTGCCGGCCGGCAGCGACTGCGGGATGCCGTAGGCACCGGAGGACGGGTTGGTCGCGCCGACCCGCCAGCCGGACTCGCGGTTCCAGAGGCTGACCAGGCAGCCCATCTGACCCTGGCCCCAGCCGTAGGAGGAGAGCATCGACGACGCGATCGCCTGCGGGCTGCCGCCGTAGGTCGGGGTGCTCGCGGCCGGCGACTGCGACGGAGTCGGAGCGGCGGGGCGCTGCGCGTCGCGCGAGGTGGTGGTCTTGGAGCGCTCGGCCGCCTTCTTGGCATCCGCGGCCTGCTTGGCGTCCGCCGCCTTCTTGGCAGCTGCGGCCTTCTTGGCGTCGGCCGCCTTCTTCGCCTCGGCCGCCTTCTTGTCCGCGGCCGCCTTGCGGGCCGCGGCGGCGCCGGAGTCCGCCTGCGTGCGGAGTTGGGCGGCCTTGGTGGCGCGACCGGCCGCTGCAGAGCGCGCCTTGGCGTCGGCGGCCGCCCGGGCCCGGACCGCCTGCTGCGCGGCACTCGCCTGTGCCTGGGCGTCGGCGACCAGGCCGGAGTCGGCGGCCTGCACCGCGCCGGCACCGCCGGTGCGAGCGCCCACCTGCAGGTCGGCCTGCGCCGGTCCGGCGACGTTGGTCGTGGCCGAGGCGTAGGTCGCCGCCGACACCGAGACCGCCGAGATCGCCGCGGTCGCGGCTACGGCGGGCCGGCGGAGCGCACGGATACCGGTGTCGCGACGGGCACGGTGACGTCCGACAGGACGAGACATGGAGCAGCCTTTCGGGGGAAGACATGACAGGACGCGCCGCACGAGGGCCCGGAGGCCGCGGGTGACGAGCGCGTCACGTGGAGAGCATCTCGCATCGGCCCTGCGACGGGACCACTGCCCCGCCGTTACCGAAATGAGACATGTGGCACAGCGTGCCCTACAGTCGTCAAGATTCCAAGCTCATGCTGCGAAAACCCACCGATCACGCGGCGTGTCGGGCGTGTCGGGCGGGGTTGGTGACGACTCGGGCCCCCGTGGAGACTCTCGTCCACCCCGGGGGCCCGAGCCGCGAATAGCGGGCGAACCGGCCGACCAGCCGGCCTAGGCGTCCGGCGCCTCCAGCAGGTCGGTGACCAGTGCGGCGATCGGGCTCCGCTCGCTGCGGTGCAGCGTGACGTGCCCGAAGAGCGGGTGGCCCTTGAGCTTCTCGATCACCGCGGCGACGCCGTCGTGCCGGCCGACGCGCAGGTTGTCGCGCTGCGCCACGTCGTGGGTGAGCACGACGCGGGAGTTCTGCCCGATGCGGGACAGCACGGTGAGCAGGACGTTGCGCTCCAGCGACTGCGCCTCGTCGACGATCACGAACGCGTCGTGCAGCGAGCGCCCGCGGATGTGGGTCAGCGGCAGCACCTCGAGCAGTTCGCGGTCGACGACCTCTTCCATCACCTCACGCGACACCAGTGCGCCGAGGGTGTCGAAGACCGCCTGCGCCCACGGGCCCATCTTCTCGTTCTCGGTGCCGGGCAGGTAGCCGAGCTCCTGACCGCCCACCGCGTAGAGCGGGCGGAAGACGATCACCTTGCGGTGCTGCCGCCGCTCCATGACCGCCTCCAGTCCGGCGCACATCGCGAGCGCCGACTTTCCGGTGCCGGCGCGGCCGCCGAGGCTGATGATCCCGACGTCGGGGTCGAGGAGCATGTCGAGCGCGATGCGCTGCTCGGCCGAGCGCCCGTGCAAACCAAACGCGTCACGGTCCCCGCGCACCAGCCGCACCGACTTGTCCGGCACCACGCGGCCGAGCGCGCTGCCGTTCGGTCCGAGGAGTACGACGCCGGTGTTGCACGGCAACTCGGCGGCCTCGGGAAGCTCGAGCCGGCCGTCGTCGAAGAGCGCGTCGAGCTGATTCGTCGCGACATACAGCTCGGTGATGCCGGTCCACCCGGAGTCGACTGCGAGCTCGGCGCGATACTCCTCGGCATTGAGCCCCACCGCGGACGCCTTGACCCGCATCGGCAGGTCCTTGCTGACCACGGTGACCTCGCTGCCTTCGTTGGCGAGGTTGCGCGCGACCGCGAGGATGCGAGTGTCGTTGTCCCCCAGGCGGAATCCGGCGGGCAGCGACTGCGGGTCGGTGTGGTTGAGCTCGACCCGGAGCGTTCCTTGGTCACCGACCGGCACCGGCGCGTCGAGCCGGCCGTGCGTCACCCGCAGGTCGTCGAGCAGCCGCAGCGCGCTGCGGGCGAAGTAGCCGAGCTCCGGGTGGTGCCGTTTGGCTTCCAACTCGGTGACCACGACCACCGGCAGCACCACTTCGTGCTCTGCGAAGCGGGTCATCGCGCGCGGATCCGACAGCAGCACCGACGTGTCGAGCACGTAGGTGCGGGGCCCCGCGTGGGCGCGCGAGCGGGTGGACGACGTCGAACCGGAGGACTGGGAGCTGCTGGCCATATCGATCTCCTCGCCACGGGGCGCGTCGCGCCGCGTGACCTACTCTCGGACGAGGTGCCGGGACCGGGCCCCTTCGCGGAGGAGCCGGTGCCGGCCCTCCTTCCGGAGCAACGATCGCTCCATGTGGTGGGCCTCCCGAACACGTCGCGTCGGTCGCGGCGTGTCACGGCCGACACTACGACCACGCCGGCCCCGTATGACGCACCTCGACGCGCGACGCGCCGAGGGTTGATCGGCCGTTCGTCGTCCGTTCAGAAACGGCCCGTGGACCCGCCCGACAACACCCGTCACTGCTGTCACTTCCGCCTCAGGCCGGCGCGCTGTCGCGGCCCGCGCGGCGGCACGTCGGCGTCAGGTGCGGCAGCAGGTGGGACAGGCCGCCACCACCAATTCGGTTGCCCGCCACGGCCCCACCTGGTGGGGTGCGGAGGTGATCACCCCCGTGCTGCCGCCGCCCGTGAGGCCCGGCGACCGGGTGGCCGTGCTCTCCCCGAGCTGGGCCGCTCCGGCGCACTTCCCCGCCATACACGAGCGGGCGATGCGGCGGCTGCGCGAGGACTTCCACCTGGAGCCGGTCGAATACCCGACGACGCGCGCCGACAGCACACCGCGGCAACGGGCCGACGACCTCAATGCCGCCTTCGGCGATCCCGCCATCCGCGCAATCCTCTCGACGATCGGCGGGGACGACCAGATCACCGTCCTGCCGCACCTGGACACCGACGTCGTCAGGGCCAACCCGAAGCGTTTCCTCGGCTACAGCGACAACACCAACGTGCTCAATTACCTTTGGTATCAAGGCATTCCGGGCATCCACGGCGGCTCGACCCAGGTGCACCTCGGGCCGGTGCCGGACGGCATCCACCTGGAGTCGCTGCGGGCGGCGCTGTTCGGCGGCGACGTCACGCTGCGTGAGCCCGCCCGGAGCCGCGACTACGGACTGCGGTGGGACGACCCGCGAGCCCTCACCGAGCCGGCGCCCGCCCAGCCCGCCGAGAGGTGGACCTGGAGCGGGCCGGCCCGGAAGATCACCGCGCCCACCTGGGGCGGCTGCCTCGAGATCATCGAATGGACGCTGGCCGCGGGTCGCTTCGTGCACCCCACTGCGGCGTATGACGGCATGGTCCTGATGCTGGAGGCGCACGAGGAGCCGAAACCCCCGGCCGAGAACTACCGGATGCTGCGCAACCTCGGCGAGCGCGGGCTGCTCACCGCCGCGGCCGCCCTCCTCTGGGGCCGTCCGCCGGTGGGCGACCACGACCACCCGGTCGCCGCCGAGGACACGGCGCGACTGCGCGCCGAACAGCGCGAGGCGGTGCTGCGTGCGGTGGCCGAATACAACCCGCAGCTGGTCGTGGCGCTCGACGTGGACTTCGGTCACACCTCACCCCAGTGGCTGATGCCGTATGGCGGCGCAGTCACTGTCGACGGCGAAACCCACACGATCACAGCGTATTTCGGCCCGACGATGCCTTCCTCGCCGTCGAGTCCGCACTGACCGCACTGACCGCGCTCGCGGCCCGGGCGAAGCGTGGCCTCCGAGGCCGGTCAGCTGACCGAGGAGGGCACCACCATCGGCGAGCGATCGGTCGCCACCAGCGACCTGTCCCAGGCCGACCGCGAGCGCGACGAAGAGGCACAGCGCGACGAGTGACGGTGTGACTCGGTCGCACCTCACCCCAAGGGCTGATGCCGACGCCGGCGTGGGCTCGGCGAGGCGTGAAAACCGCGCGCTGACAGTCCTTTTCGGCGCAACCTGGGCCCGGGAAGTGGCAACTGGGTGATAGCTTGCCGACCTATGAGCTACAACACCCCGGCACAGACCGCCAAAGCCGCGGTCGAATCCGGCGTCGCGAAGGCGAACCTGCCGATCGGGTCGATGGCGGTCGGCGGTTTCCTCGCCGGCGCCTACATCGCGTTCGGTGGTCTACTCGCCATCGTCGGCTCCGCCGGCCTCGACCCCAAGACCTGGGGCGGCCTCACCACTCTCGTCACCGGCCTCGTCTTCAGCCTCGGCCTGATCCTGGTCGTCATCGGCGGCGCCGAACTGCTGACCGGCAACATGATGCTGCTGCCGCTCGCACTGCTCGAACGCCGCATCACCATCCAGCAGCTCCTCCTCAACTGGGGCGTGCTGTTCGTGGCCAACCTCGCCGGCTCGCTCTTCGTGGCCTACGTGCTGGCCTACAAGACCGGCGTGATCGGTGACGCGCTGGCCAAGGCCGGCACCCCGGCCGCGATGGACCACACCCGCCTGGTCGGCATCGTCACCGGCAAGGGCATCACCGAGACCCACCTGCAGGTCTTCCTGCGCGCGATCGGCTGCAACTGGCTGGTCTGCCTCGGCGTGTGGCTCGCCCTCGCCGCGCACGACGTCGTCGGCAAGATCGCCGGCATCATCTTCCCGATCACGGCATTCGTCGCGCTCGGTTTCGACCACGTCGTGGCCAACATGTTCTTCCTGCCGCTCGGCATGTTCGTCGACTCCCCCGGACTCACCTGGGGCGACGTCACCTGGAACATCGTCTTCGCGTTCCTCGGAAATGCAGTGGGCGCAGGCGTATTCGTCGCAGGTGCCTATTGGTACACCTATCTGCGGCCGCGTCCTGATCCGGTGGTGCAGGCACCTGGGGCCAGCGAGGCCATGGAGGCCGGCGAAGGCAGGAAGGCCAGGGACTGACCCGGCTATTTGCCGAGCCGGCGGTCGCGGACGGCATACGCCCGCAGGGCGCGCAGGAAGTCGACCCGCCGGAAGTCGGGCCAGTAGGCCTCGCAGAAGTAGAACTCCGAGTGTGCGCTCTGCCACAGCAGGAAGCCGCCGAGTCGCTGCTCGCCCGAGGTGCGGATCACCAGGTCCGGGTCGGGCTGGCCCTTGGTGTAGAGGTGGTCGGCGATGTGCTCGACGTCGAGCACCTCGGCGAGCTCCTCGATGGAGGTGCCGCGCGCGGCGTGCTCCTGCAGCATGGAGCGCACCGCGTCGGCGATCTCGCGGCGCCCGCCGTAGCCGACCGCGATGTTGACGATCATGCCGTCGACTCCGGCCGTGGAGTCCGCGGCCTCCTTGAGCACCTGCGCCGTCTGCGCGGGCAGCAGGTCGAGCGCACCCACCGGGTGCAGTCGCCAACGCCCTTCGACGGCAAGGCCTTTCACTGCGTCCTCGATGATGCCGAGCAGCGGGGTCAGCTCACGGGCGGACCGGTTGAGGTTGTCGGTGGAGAGCAGCCACAGCGTGACCACCTCGACACCGGCCTCCTCGCACCAGCCGAGCAGCGGCTTGATGTTGTCGGCGCCGGCCTGGTGCCCGTGCTCGGTCGCCGCGCCGCGGCGCTTGGCCCACCGGCGGTTGCCGTCCAGCATGACGCCGACGTGCCGCGGGAGGTTCTGCTCGGGCAGTGAACGCCGGACGTGCCGTTCGTATGCGCTGTAGAGCAGATCGCTCACCCGCATGGAGCACCCCCGGTCACGAGATCCGATGTGTTGGACGAACTCAAGGGTATGCCGAGACGTTCGTCATACCGCGTGAGGATGACAACCTACGTTTGCGTAACTTATCCTGGAGGACATGATCGAGTCGACACGAAGCGCTGCGCAGCAGCTGCAGCAGGAGGCCACCGACCTGGTGCGCCTGGTCAAACCCAAGCTGCGCGGCTGGCTGCACGCCGGTATGACGCCGCTCGCGGTCGCCGCCGGCATCGTGCTGATCGCACTGGCGCCGACCGCCCGCGGGCGCATCGGCGCGGCCGTCTTCGCGGTCACCGCGGCGCTGCTCTTCGGCACCTCCGCGGTCTACCACCGCGGCCACTGGAGCCCGCGGGTGCAGGCCGTGCTCAAGCGGATGGACCACTCGAACATCTTCCTGATCATCGCCGGCACCTACACCCCGTTCGCGCTGACCCTCCTCGACCGCTCGCAGGCGATCACCCTGCTCGCGCTCGTCTGGGGCGGCGCGGCGCTCGGCGTGCTCTTCCGGGTGTTCTGGGTCGGCGCGCCGCGCTGGCTCTACACGCCGGTCTACGTCGCGCTCGGCTGGGTGGCGATCTTCTACTTCGGCCCGTTGCTGCGCTCCGGCGGCCCCGCGGTGGTCACGCTGATCGCGGTCGGCGGCGGCCTCTACACGCTCGGCGCGATCGTCTACGGCACCAGGCGCCCCGACCCGTCACCGCGGTGGTTCGGCTTCCACGAGATCTTCCACTCGTTCACCGTCGTGGCGTTCGTGACGCACTACGTCGCCGCGTCGCTCGCGATCTACGGCCACGCCTCCGCTGCCTGACCGCCGAGAGGCGTCAGGACTCGTCGCGGGTGTGGGGCGGTGCGTCGTTCGCCTTCCCCTGCTTCGGCTCGTCGGGCAGCCGCAGCGTCTGCACGCTGCGCGCGCGGGTCGCGTCCGCCGCGGCACGGCGGTCCTCCTCGCGCCAGGTGACGCCCCGCAGGTGCTTGTTCATGCTCCGGAAGAGCAGCCAGCACGCCAGCGCCAGCCCGAACAGCACCAGGAATCCCCAGATGCCGGCCGTGTAGAGAACGCTCTCGTTGCCACCGTCAGGCATGCTCCACCTCCGCCGCACGCGGCTTGACGTCGTCCAGCACCGGGTCGCCGAGGTCGCTGGTCGCCATGGCATCGGCGGCCGTGACATCGGTCGGCAGCCCGGCGAACAGGTCGTCCTCCCCCTCGGCGAGCGGCACGTAGGAACGCGCCAGGTCGAACTCCTCGGTCGGCCAGATCTCGCCCTGTTCGCTCGCCGACAGCGAGAAGAACGTGCCGTCCGGGTCGATCTGCGTGGCGTGCGCGAGCAGCGCCTGCTCGCGCACCGCGAAGTACTTCGCCGACTCGATGCGCGTGGTCACCCGGCCCTCGGGCCGGTCGTCCCAGCGCTTCATCCACTCCGCGTATGGCGACTCCTTGCCGGCCGCGAGCAGCGCCTCGTGGAAGGCGGTCATCTTCGCCCGGGAGAAGCCACGGTCGTAGTAAAGCTTCAGCGGCTGCCACGGTGCGCCGGCGTGCGGGAACGCCTCGGGATCGCCCGCCGCCTCGAACGCGGCGACCGTCACCACGTGGGTCATGATGTGGTCCGGGTGCGGGTAGCCGCCGTTCTCGTCATACGTGGTGATGACGTGCGGGCGGAACTGCCGGATCACCCGCACCAGCGCCTCGGTGGTGATGTCCAGCGGCTCGAGCGCGAAGCAGCCCTCGGGCAGCGGAGGCAGCGGATCCCCTTCCGGCAGACCGGAATCGACGAATCCGAGCCAGGTGTGCTCGACCCCGAGGATCTCCTGCGCCTTGGCCATCTCGGCTCGACGCACCTGCGGCAGATCGCGCTCGATGTCGGCGTTGCCCTGCAGCCGGGGGTTGAGTATGTCGCCACGTTCGCCGCCGGTGCAGCTCACCACCATCACCGGGTGACCCTCGGCGACGTAGCGCGCCATCGTCGCCGCACCCTTGCTGGACTCGTCATCCGGGTGGGCATGAACCGCCATCAGACGCAGGCCGTCAGTCACTGTCCGCAAACTCCTCGAAAAGATCTCGGGCCGCGGCGCCCGGTCGGGGGCGGGCCGCAGGCTCTCGGCATCGCCACCTATCCTCTCACCTCATGGCGATCCCCCGACCCGCGCCCGAGCACCGCAAGTGGTGGGCGATCGGCATCGTCGGGGTGCTGGTGATGTCCGCGCTCGCCGTCTGGTGGGGCGTCTCGGCCAGCAAGGGGCTGAGCTGGAACAACGGGCCGTTCACGGTCGTCAACGACCGCAGCGTGCGCGTGACGTTCTACGTCAACAACCAGGACGGCAAGCCGGTGCGCTGCACCCTGGAGGCGCAGGACATCAACCACTCCCGGGTCGGCGTGCTGACCGTCGACCTGCCCGCGCACACCTTCGACACGACCGAATACACCCGCACGATCCCGACGGTCGCCAAGGCCGTGACCGGCATCGTCGACGAGTGCTCCTACCGCTGAGGCAGACCCCGACGATTCGTGGCCGGACGGGGTCCGGGTGCTATGGTTGATGTTTACACCCCGGGTCTGGGAGCGGTTTCCGCACGCACTGCGGAACGCCCCGGACCCACTTGTTTGACGCAAGACCCTGCCATCAAGGAGACATCGTGACCAACGCTGCCGACACCTCGGCCAGCTTCCTCACCCAGGAGGCGTACGACCGCCTGAAGGCGGAGCTCGACCATCTCTCCGGCGAGGGCCGCACCGAGATCGCTGCCAAGATCGAAGAGGCGCGCCAAGAGGGTGACCTCAAGGAGAACGGCGGCTACCACGCGGCCAAGGAGGAGCAGGGCAAGATGGAGGCCCGCATCCGCCAGCTCGAGGAGCTCCTGCGCAACGCCACCGTGGGGCAGAGCAGCTCGACCGAGGGCGTCGTGAGCCCGGGCATGGTCGTGACCGTCGACATGTTCGGCGACGAGGAGAAGTTCCTGCTCGGCAGCCGGGAGATCGCGGGCGACTCCGACCTCGACGTCTACAGCGAGCGCTCGCCGCTCGGCGAGGCGATCAACGGCGCGAAGGTCGGCGACACTGTGTCCTACGAGGCGCCCAACGGCAAGACCATCGAGGTCAAGGTGCTCGCCGCGACGGCCTACACCGGCTGACACTTCGAGCAGCCCGACCCTGCGACGACAAGGGCGCCCGCACCGTCATCGGTGCGGGCGCCCTTTCGTCCCGTATGACGGGGCCTACTTGGCGACGGCCTTCTTGTAGGCGGAGGTCGCGAGCGGCACGAAGATCGCGAGCAGCACCACCGTCCAGATCAGCGTGTAGAGATCCGGGTGCTGCAACGCCCACGTGTAGGCCGTCTGCTTGTCGACCTGAGCGTGCGTCGGCTGCGGGTTGCCTTTCAGCGCATAGAGATTGCCGAAATTCTCGCGGGCCGACTGGGTGATGGTGGAGACCGGGTTCCAGCCGGCGATCGCCTTGAGCACCGACGGCATGTTCTGCGACGGCACGAACGTGTTGGCGATGAAGGTCACCGGGAAGATCACCATGAACGAGGCGTTGTTGACCACCTCCGGCGACCGCACCCGCAGGCCCACGAAGGCGAACAGCCACGACAGCGCGTAGGCGAACAACAGCATCAGCACGTAGGCCCACAGCGCCTTCGCCGCGCCGCCGTGGATCCGCCAGCCTATGATCAGCCCGGTCAGCGACATGACGACCAGCACGATGACGTTGTTGAGCACGTCGGTCAGCGTGCGGCCGAACAGCACCGAGCTCGGGTGCATCGGCAGGGTGCGGAAGCGGTCGATCACGCCCTTCTGCATGTCCTCGGCCATCATGTAGCCGGTGATCGTCGCCCCGAAGATGATCGTCTGGGTGAAGATGCCGGCCATCATGAACTCGCGGTAGCCCGCCTGCACCGAGGCACCGGACCCGGCGAGCGACCCGAAGACGTAGCCGAAGAGCAGCACGAACATGATCGGCTGCAGTGTGGTGAAGATCAGCAGGTCCGGCACCCGCCGGATCTTGATCAGGTTGCGCTTGGCCACGGTCAGCCCGTCGGAGACGAAGCCGCCGAGCCCGCCCGGCTGACTGATCTGAGGTGCGGTCATCGCGACACCGCCTCCAATTGCTCGTCGTTCTTGTCGTCCTTACCGTTCTTGTTCTTGCTGTTCTTGCCGTCCGCGCTGTCGGCGTCGTCCGGCTGCTCGGCCCGGTGACCGGTCAGCGAGAGGAACGCGTCGTCCAGCGTCGGACGCCGAATCCCGATGTCCTGCACGGTGATCGACGCCTCGTCGAACCGGCGTACGGCGGCGAGCAGCGACTGGGTGCCACCGCTCACCGGCACGATCAGCCGCCTGCTGTGCCGGTCGGTCTCGACCGCGCCGTCGCCAACCCCGGCGAGGATGTCGCCCGCTTCGTCGAGCAGCGCGGCGTCGGCGACGGTGATCTCCAGCCGCTCCCCGCCGACCTGCGCCTTGAGCTGGTCGGCGGTGCCCTCGGCGATGATGCGACCGTGGTCGATCACCACGATGTTGTCCGCGAGACGGTCGGCCTCCTCGAGATATTGCGTGGTGAGCAGCACCGACGTGCCGTGTGACACCAGGTCGTTGATGACCTCCCACATGTCGCCGCGGCTGCGCGGGTCGAGGCCGGTGGTCGGCTCGTCGAGGAAGATGACCGGTGGCCGCGCGACCAGCGCGCCGGCCAGGTCGAGCCGGCGTCGCATGCCGCCGGAGTAGGTCTTGGTGGGGCGGTTGGCGGCGTCCTCCAGCCGGAACTGCGCGAGGAGCTCCCGCGCCCGGGCCTTCGCCTCCCCCCGAGGGAGGTGATAGAGCCGGGCGACCATCTCGAGGTTCTCGCGGCCGGTGAGGTGCTCGTCGACCGCGGCATACTGCCCGGAGACGCCGATGCGACGGCGCACCTCCTGCGGGTCGCGCAGCACGTCGGCGCCGGCGACGGTCGCCGCGCCGGCGTCGGGCCGGATGAGCGTCGTCAGCATGCGCACGGTCGTGGTCTTGCCCGCCCCGTTGGGTCCGAGGACGCCGAGCACGCTGCCCTCGGGCACCCGCAGCGACACCCCGTCGACGGCCTTGACCTCCTTGTAATGCTTCACCAGCCCGTCGGCTGTCACGGCATCTGTCATTGCGCGGCTCCTCTGCTCCCCGGGTGGCGTCCAGCCTGTCACCCACTACGGACAATCGTCGTCCGGATAATTAATCGCGACATATCGCGTTAGACACGTTATATCGCGTATGTCGCGACGGCGTCAACAGTCGACGGAGAAGGGTGTGCGGCCCGTCAGGCGGAGGCGGCGAGCAGCAGGATCAGGGCGATCGCGACGAGCACGCCGACCCAGATGAGCCGGCCCGCACCCGGGCGCGGCGGCAGGGGGCGCGCGGCGACGGCATACGGGGAGGTCACCGGCGGCGGCCCACTCCCCAACTGGTCGTATGGCGCGCCGGCGGTCTCCTCCTGCCACTGCCGCATGATCGCCACGTCGTTTTGGTGGCGGCGCCAGATCCGGCGTTGCACGACGGTCTGCGCGATGAGGAACGTCGCGCCGATCAGGCACAGCACCGCCAGCACGATCTCGACCACCATGAGCAGAAAGCCTCAGCCGTCGAGTGCCTGACGCAGGTCGGCGATCAGGTCGTCGGCGTCCTCGATGCCGACCGACAGGCGGATGAGGTCGGCGGGCACCTCAAGCTCGGTGCCGGCGACGCTCGCGTGGGTCATGCGACCAGGGTGCTCGATGAGTGACTCGACTCCGCCGAGCGACTCGCCGAGAGTCCACAGTTTCGTGCGTCCGATGACGTCGACCGCGCGCTGTTCGCCGCCGGCGACCTGGAAGCTCACCATGCCGCCGAAGCGACGCATCTGCTTGGCGGCGACGTCGTGGCCCGGGTGGCTGTCGAGCCCGGGGTAATAGATGTGTGTGACGTCGTCGCGGGACTGCAGGAACTTCACGATCTGCTCGGCGTTGTCGCAGTGCCGTTCCATCCGCACCGCAAGGGTTTTCAGCCCGCGCAGCACGATCCAGGAGTCGAACGGCCCGGCGATCGCGCCCATGGAGTTCTGGTGGAAGCCGATGCGGTCGGCCGCGTCGGCAAACTCCGGGACGCCGATCTGCTCGGCGACCACGACCGCGCCGCCGACGACGTCGGAGTGACCGCCGCTGTATTTGGTGGTCGAGTGCAGCACGATGTCCGCGCCGAGGCTGAGCGGCTGCTGCAGGTATGCCGAGGCGAACGTGTTGTCCACGACCAGCAGGGCACCGGCCTCGTGCGCGATCTGCGCGACGGCCGCGATGTCGGCGATGCCGAGCAGCGGGTTGGTCGGGGTCTCCAGCCAGATCAGCTTGGTGACGCCCGGGCGGATCTCACCGCGGATGGCGTCGGGCTGGGACACCTTGGCCAGGCTGTAGTCGACGCCCCATGCCTTCTGCACCTTGTCGACGAGGCGGAAGGTGCCGCCGTAGGCGTCGGTCGGGATGATCATGTGGTCGCCCGGCTTGAGCAGCCCGCGCATGATCGCGTCTTCGGCCGCGAGCCCCGACGCGAACGCGAATCCCTTTGCGCCGCCTTCCAATGCGGCGATGCACTCCTCGAGTGCGGTGCGGGTCGGGTTGGCCGAACGGGAGTATTCGTAGCCGCCGCGCATGCCGCCGACGCCGTCCTGCTTGTAGGTCGAGGTCTGATAGATCGCCGGCACCACCGCGCCGGTGGTCGGGTCGGGCTCCTGCCCTGCGTGGATGGCCTTGGTCGAGAATCCCGTCATACGCCGAAGTCTAAGCAGCGTCGTACCAGCGCAGCACGCGCAGCGCCCGGAGCGTGTTCCACCGGCTGGGCTCGCCGTCGCCGTCCTCGAGCGCGAAGTGCATCAGTCCGGGGTGGGTGTTCTCCAGCGGCCAGGTACCGTCCGGTTGCTGCTTCGCGCGCACGTGCTCGACGGCCTGCGCCATACGCGGGTCGGGCGGCCCTCCGGCGTCGCGGAAGTAGTCGAGGGCACGCAGCACGTCGTAGTGCCACTGCGGCGGGAAGGAGAACTCCAGGAACGCATCGTCGGCGACCTCACCGGTCGAGGCGCGCCGAAACAGGTTGCGCTGCAACAGATATTCGTTGCCGCGACTCCGCGCGTCCGCTATCGGTATGGCGCCGCCGGCTCGCTCGTAGGCGAGCAATCCTTCGAGCACACAGATCGTCGTGTGGAAGGACGACCGGGTCGAGCCGTTCTCGGCCTCGCAGTTCCAGCCGCCGTCGGCCAGTTGCTCGCCGAGCAGTCGCCGCACGATGCCGTCGACGTCCTGCCCGAAGTAGGCGCCGACCGCGACCGCGCCGCCGTTGATGCAGGGCTCGACCTCGCCCTCGAAGAACGGCTCGCCGGCATACTCCCACCGCCCGCGCTCCCGCACGGCCGTCACCGCCTCCTGCACCGCCGGGTCGCCCGGCTCGACGCCGAGCGCTTGCAGCAGCCGAAGGGTGGGCAGCGTCGCGGTCCACGGCTGGCCCTCGGGGTCACCGACGACCTCGGGCGGCGGGGTCCACGTCTCGCGGCTCGGGAAGCAGGCACCACCTGCCCAGCCCTGGTCGTCATGCAGCGCGAGCAGCCTTGCGCCCCAGCCTGATCGGGCCACCTCGGCGCGCTCGGCGGTGACTTCGTCGGGGCTGGCGTCGACGAGGTCAGCCATCGTCTGCCACCGGATCGCCGGGTCCCCGGCCAGCAACCATGCGTCGACATCGGTGGGCATGCGGCGACCTCCAGTGGTGCGTCAGCTCACGCGGTCTCTTCCGAGCGCGGTGTTGAGCGCCCGCCAGTCTATGCCGCGCGGCGCACGCTCGACGATGGTTTGCAGCAGGCCGAGCCGGGTCGCGCGCAGCTGCGGGTCGTCGGCCATCACCATCACGTCGTCGAAGAACTTCGCCAGCGGCGCGACCAGCGGCAACGCGTCCGGGACCCATTGCGGCAGGCCGTCGTTCGCGTGATCGGGCAGCTCGTCGACATAGACGGCGAGGGCATCCTCGGCATCACTCGCCAACAGCGCCCGGTCGTATGACGCAGGCGTCTCCGGCGGCACGATCCGGGTGATGCGCTGCACCGCCCCCACCAGCGCCGGGAACCGGTCGTCGGCGCGCGCCGCGGCGTCGATGTCGGCGAGCGCCTGCACCGCGACACCGGGTGCGGCCGCGAGCGGCGCCACGGCGGCGATGCTGTCGACCGAGACCCCCTCGTCCCGAAGTGCCTGCTCGAACCGGCCGATCACGAATTCCTTTGCCGATGCGATAGATTCGTCACTGACGTCGATGCCCTGCTTGCGCAACCGCTGGGCGGCGACCGACAGCCCGAGGTCGACGGTGAGCTTGCCGAAGCTCGGCTGCGACCGCAGCACCGACACCAGGCCGAGCGCGGCACGACGCAGCGCGTAGGGGTCGGACGACCCGGTCGGCTTGGCACCGATCGCGAACATCGCGGTCAGCAGGTCGAAGCGGTCTGCCAGCGACAGCAGCGCCCCCGGCAGCGAGTACGGCAGGGCGTCTCCCGCCGAACGCGGCAGCTCCATCTCCCACAGCGCGTCGGCGACCTGCGGGGTCTCCCCCGCCTGCGCCGCGTAGTCGCGGGCCATCACACCGGCGAGCGAGGACAGCTCGATGACCATCTGCGACGACAGGTCGAACTTCGCCAGCTCGCCGGCCCGCTCCAACGTCTTGCGGTGCTCACCGGAAAGGCCGATGACAGAAGCGAGTTCGCGGGCGACATCGTTGATGCGGTCGGAGCGCTGCGCCATCGAGCCGAGGCGGTTCTCGAAGGTCAGCTTGTCGATGCCGGCGCGCAGATCGGCGAGCGGCAGCTGCTTGTCGGCGTCGTAGAAGAAGGCGGCGTCCTCGTAGCGGGCCCGCACGACGGTCTCGTTGCCGAGCCGGACCAGCTCCTCGTCGCAGTCGCCGTTGGCGACGGTGACGAAGTGCGGCAGCAGCTTGCCGTCGGCGTCGCGCACCGGCAGGTAGCGCTGGTGTTTGCGCATGACGGTCGTGAGGATCTGCTCGGGCAGCTCAAGGTACTTCGTGCCGTAGCCGCCGAGGATCGCGTGCGGCTGCTCGACCAGGTTGGTGATCTCGTCGACCAGGTCGGACTCGCCCTCGAAATCGATGGTGCCGCCGACGGATTCGGCGAGCGCCTGCGACTGGTCGACGACCTGCTGCCGTCGCACCTTCGGGTCGAGCACGATGCCGTGGGTGTCGAGCACGCGGGTCAGGTCGTCGGCCTTCGCCACCCGCACGAGCGGCTCGGCGTCGGTGCGGTGCACGTAGGTGGTGCGCCCGGCGTGCAGCTCGGAGGCACGGACCGGGACGACCGTCTCGCCCCAGAGTGCGACCACCCAGCGGATCGGCCGGCTGTAGGACAACTGCGGGTCGTTCCACCGCATGTTCTTGTCGGCGCGCAGCGACTCGATCACCTCGGCGACGATCTGCCCGGTGACCGTGAGCACGTCCCGGCCCTGCTCGGTGACGCGCACCGCGACGTGCTCGGCGCCGTCGAAGTCAGCGCGCACGAGGCTCGAGACGTCGACCTGCTGGCCGCGGGCGAAGCCCTGCGCGGCCTTGGTCAGTGCGCCGCTCTCGTCATACGCCGCGGCGACCTTGGGTCCCTTGCGCAGCGTCTCGGCGTCGGGCTCGTGCGGGGCGACGTCGGCTACGACCGCGACGATGCGGCGCGGGGTGCCGGTCACCTCGATCGCGCCGTGGGTGAGGCGGCTGCCGTCGAGCTTCTCGGTGAGCGCGGTGCGGACGAAGTCGATCGCCTGGTCCACGACGTGCGGCGGCAGCTCCTCGACCCCGATCTCGACGGCCAGCGTCTGGGCCGTGTCGGGCAGCGCGGTGACGTCGACGTCCTCGGGCTCGTCGGCCGGGTGGCGCACCGCGGCTCCGGCGAGCACCTTGGCGCTGTCGGCCTTCATCAGCGGGAAGTCGAGCTCGCCGCGCCGCTCGACCCACAGCTTGGACACGTCGCGGGCGAGACCGCGCATGGTCGAGAACGCCTTGGCCCGCTCGGTGGTCGAGATCGCGCCGCGGGCGTCCAGCACGTTGAACGCGTGCGACGACTTCAGCACATAGGTGTATGCCGGGATCGGCAGCCGCGCCTCGATGAGTCGCTTCGACTCCGCGACGTAGCGGTCGAAGAAGTCCTGGTTGGTCTGGACGTCGGCGTCGTCCAGGTAGTAGCGGGACATCTCGTACTCCTGCTGGCCGAAGGCCTCGCCATACGTGATGCCGGGGGCGTACTGCAGGTCCTTGAAGTGCGAGACGCCCTGCTGCGCCATCATGATGCGCTCGATGCCGTAGGTGAGCTCGACCGACACCGGGTCGAGGTTCTGCCCGCCCACCTGCTGGAAGTAGGTGAACTGGGTGATCTCCATGCCGTCCAGCCAGACCTCCCAGCCGAGCCCCCAGGCGCCGATCGCCGGCTGCGCCCAGTTGTCCTCCACGAAGCGGATGTCGTGGGCGTGGATGTCGATGTCGAGCGCCTCGAGCGACTCCAGGTAGAGCTCCTGCGGGTTGCCCGGGTCGGGCTTGAGGATCACCTGGAACTGCGTGTGCGTCTGCAGCCGGTTGGGGTTCTCGCCGTAGCGGCTGTCGTCCGGGCGGACGGACGGCTCGACATACGCCACCCGCCACGGCTCAGGGCCGAGCACCCGCATCAGGGTCGCGGGGTTCATCGTGCCCGCACCGACCTCGGTGTTGTAGGGCTGCACGACCATGCAGCCACGGTCGGTCCAGAACTTCTGCAGGCGGATGAGGGCGTCTTGCACGGTCAGCACCGACCCAGGCTATCGACCGGGCGACCGGCCGCGGTCCTACGCCTCGTCCGTCGGTCGTCTACGACTGGGCCGTATTTATGGGCCGTTGATCGCGTCGTGACCGATTGCGAGCAACCACAGGCGGATTCGGGCGTCTTCCCGGTGTTGACCACACACCTGGCGCTCCGGCGCCCGACCCATCGGGGGAAACCACCATGAAGCTCAACCGCGGATCGTTCGCACTCGCCGCCGCCGGCACGCTCGCCGTGCTCGGCCTCACCGCCTGCGGGCCGCAAGGAGGTATGACGGCAGGCGGCGCCCAGCACGCGTCGATGACGGGCACGAGCTCGAGCTCGGGCACGAGCACGACCGCGCCGCTGCCGTCGGCGAAGGCGGCCGCCGCGCAGGCACCGGCGGCGGCTGCGAAGACGCCCGAGGCCGCACCGACCGCACCAACCGCACCGGCCACGACATCGGGTGTCACGGCGGCCCTGCGGTCGGTCTCCGGCGCGCAGGTCCTGTCGGTGGTGCGCGTCGGCTCCGGCTGGGAGGCCGCGACCCAAGCGCCGAAGCGGCTGACCTTCTGGACGTGGTCGGCGGGCGCGTGGCACCAGGACGGGACTGCCGTCATACCGGAGGTGTTCTGCGCGACCAGCTGCCCCGCACCGAAGCTGACCGGCGCGCTGCTGCCCGGCGCGGATCACGCGACGTTCCTGGTCGACGGCGGCTTCACCGGCGACTCCACCGGCCAGGCGTTCGCCTTCGGGCGCGGGGCAGCCGGCTGGGCCCGCTGGGTGGAGACCGACGGGGTCATGCGGCTGGTGACTGCGCCGGCGACCTGGTCGACCGGCCTGGAGATGTCCATGCGCTTCACCGGCGGCCGTCTGGTCGTCGACTCGCTCTGGGGGTCGGACAACGCCCGGGTGGCGCCGGTGCTGCAGCACCGATTCCTGCGCACCTACCGCGCCGACGGATCCCGGCTGCGCCTGGTCGCCGACAACGTCTTCCACGCCCGCACCGTGACGCCCGGCACCGTGTCGGCGCCGCCGCTTCCGGCGGGCGCGCCGGTCGACGGCACCTGGGCGGTGCGCATCACCGGCGCCGAGGCCGGCGGCGAGCAGCTCACGGTGCAGTCGCCGGCCGGTGGCAACTCGCTGCGGCTGGGCCTGGCCGAGCAGGCGAACATCACCATGCTCGCGACGACCGGCGCCGGGGTCACCGGCGTCACCGCACCGAGCTGGGTCTTCGGGCTGATCTACAGCGGCCAGGTCGCGGGCGCGGCGGACACGTTCACCGCGAGCCCCTACGTGAAGCCGGCAGGAGTCGGTGCCTTCGCGGTCGACAAGACCGCGCAGATCACCGTGCGCGGTGGCGTGGTCACGACGCTCGTCGTCGCCGGTCGCTGACGATCCGCCCGACGGGCCCGGGCCGCCTCACCTGCGAGGCGGCCCGGGCCGTTGCTCGTTGCCTCGGGTCGCCGGCGCATTCCCTTGTCCCGTATGACGATTGGCGGCAGCCTCCCGGTCCAGCAGCGGCAGGTCGTCCGGCGTCACCAGGAAGGTGGACACGGCATACTCCACCAGCTGCATGCGCCGGTTGGTCGCGGCCTGACCGGCTCCACCGTGCAGGCCCTGCACCCCGGCGCGGCTCAGTTTGTCGCAGACGTTGTCGATCTTGCGGCCGAACCGGGTGGGGGTCCAGCCGAGCCGGGCGGCGGCGTCGACGGCGGCCGGAATCTCCCACGCGCCCAGGCCTGCTCGCCGGAGCACCGGCTCGGCGAGCGCGAGGATCGCGAGCCGCTGCGACTCGGTGAACGTGGTCGGGGCCAGCGTGGTGCGACCGTCGACGGAGACCCGGTGTGACGGGGTGACGTAACTGGCCTGGTCTGCCTCGACGAGCAGCTCGTAGGTGGTGCGCCCGGCGGAGAAGGTCACCACGGTCGCCGGGAAGACGAGCGGCAGTGCCGCACCGGCAGCGAGGGTGCTGCGCATCAGGCCCTGCTCGTCGGTCAGCGACGCCGGAATCCGGTTGCCCATGTTGCAGATCCACCACATGCCGTCGCGGTGGACGAACTGCAGGAAGAGCCGGTGCAGGTAGGGGTTGTCGTCGAGCACGAGGTCACCCTCGCGGCCGACGCGCAGGGTCTCGCCCGGCGTGACCGCGGCGATCTCGCCGGCGAAGTCGACGCGGAGCTCACTGCGTGCGGCGGTGTCCCCCTGCATACCGCCAAACCTACGTCAGCACATGGGGTGGCGGCCCCATCCGGACCACACAACGTGAGCCGGCGGCGGCGCGTCTGCAGGAGTGAAGTGCAGTCTTCCGGCCGATCCCGATGCATCCCCGATGGATCCCGGCCGGATCTCACGTGGTTGCGGCGCCTCGTTCAGGGGCGAGGCGCCGCTCCCACACCCGCAGCACGCCGTCGGTGCGGTAGCCCAGCCTGCGGTTGACCGCGAGCATGGGTGCGTTGTCGTCGGCGTTCCAGGTGCGGATCTGGGTGACCGCGGGCAGCTCGTCCATCATGGCGAGCGCCGCGGTCGCCTTCATGCGCAACCCGAGCGTGTGCCCACGAGCCTCGCGGACCACCAAAGTGTCCTGTTGGTAGGCGCGTTCGGGTGTCTGACTGGACACCTCGAGCCGGGTGTAACCGGTCGGCCAGCCACTCCTCCGGGATGCCGTCCCACGACACCTCCAGCCCGTACGCCGCGGCGTCCTCCCGGCCTGCGGCCGCTGCGTCGCGACCGAGCTGATCGCGGTCGCCCGGCAGCGCCATCGTGCTGCCGAGCATCGTCTGCACGATCGCGAACCCGCGTCGTTCGGCGAAGGACCGGCCGATGTCGTCGAAGCCTGCGTCATACTCGGTGGAGGTCTGGAGAATCGTCCGATGTGCTTGCCGCGCAATGCTTTCCGCTTCGTCGGCCAGCGCGCTGCCGACTCCGCTGCCGCGGTGCTCGGGTGGGACATGCAGCATCACCAGCGCGTTGTCCTGGTTGTCGTGCAGGGGCATCGCGATGGCCAGCATCCCCACCACCGTGTCCCTGCGGAGCGCGACTCTGTCGGCATACCCGATGTCGGTGCGGGTGCGCCGCATTGTGCGCAGTTCGCTCGCCGACCAGCTCGGGTCGGTCCCGGTGTGCAGGGACGCCATCGACACCCGTTGCGCGTCGACCCACCGGTCGAAGAGGTCGCGGGCGGCCGGGTCGTCGGAGCGGCCGTCGACGGGCACGATGCGCAGGGGTTCCACGCCGCCGCATTCTGGCCGAGGCGCTCCGCGGTGGCGAGCGGTTTTCGCGGCGGTGCGGGAAGGGTTCGGCAGCTTCGGGCGTTTCCCATGACATGAACTTCTTCCTCGGCCGCAAGACCACGATGGTGTCCCCCGACGAGGCGCTGCCCGGCCGCAAGCAGCCGCTGCCCGGCATTCCCGACCGGCACGAGGTGCTCGGCACGTCGATGCACGGGCCGTGGCCCGAGGGCACCCAGGTGCTGTATGTCGCGATGGGCTGCTTCTGGGGCGCCGAGCGGATCTTCTGGCAGCAGCCGGGCGTGGTGACCACGGCTGCCGGTTACATGGGCGGTTACACCGAGAACCCGACCTACGAGGAGACCTGCACCGGCCGCACCGGTCACACCGAGGCGGTGCTGGTCGCCTACGACCCGGCCAAGACGTCGGCCGAGCTGTTGCTCAAGGCGTTCTGGGAGAACCACGACCCGACCACCGCCAACCGACAGGGCAACGACGTCGGCACGCAATACCGCTCGGCGATCTACTGGACCACCCCGGAGCAGGAGCAGGCCGCGATCGCCACCCGCGACGCGTTCCAGAAGGTGTTGACCGACAACGGTTTCGGCGAGATCTCGACCGAGATCGAGCCTGCCTCGAAGGCCGGACCGTTCTACTACGCCGAGGACTACCACCAGCAGTACCTCCACAAGAACCCCGGCGGCTACTGCAACCACGGCCCCAACGGGATGACCTGCCCGGTCGGCCTGGTGCGTCAGGACCAGCTGCCCGCCCAGTCGGACGTGCTGCCGCCGAGCTGAGGTCTCACCGGGTGTGCAGCGGTCGCGCTGCCCGACACGCTGGGTTGGTGCCTGGTTAAGGTGGCGCACGGAGCCGCCACCTTCCCGTGAGGAGAGCCATGTTCGCCGTGTACGCCGACCAGCCCCACAAGGACGCGCCACTGGAGGGCCTCGTGGTCGGCGAACGCCCGGAGCCGGAAGTGCCCGACGGCTGGGTCACGGTCAACGTGAAGGCCGCCAGCCTCAACCTG
This sequence comes from Flexivirga aerilata, assembly GCF_013002715.1. Lineage (NCBI taxonomy): Bacteria > Bacillati > Actinomycetota > Actinomycetes > Micrococcales > Dermacoccaceae > Flexivirga > Flexivirga aerilata. The sequence goes on along the minus strand of NZ_JABENB010000002.1, from coordinate 26,048 downwards.
CACGACGTGTGGACGCTGCGCGGGGTCGGCATCAAGCCCGAGCAGTTCCCGATGACGCTCGGCATGGACGCCGCCGGCACCCTCGACGACGGCACCGAGGTCGTCATCTACCCGGTCGTCAACCAGCCCGGCTGGACCGACGACCAGACGCTCGACCCCAAGCGCACCCTGCTCACCGAGCAGCACCAGGGCACGTTCGCCGACCAGGTGGTCGTGCCGGCCGCCAACGCGCTGCCCAAGCCCGCGGGACTGAGCTTCGCGCAGGCGGCGTGCCTGGGTACGGCGTGGCTCACGGCATACCGGATGCTCTTCACCAAGTCGGGCATCCGGCCCGGCCAGACGATGCTCGTGCAGGGTGCGAGCGGTGGCGTCTCCACCGCTCTGATCGCGCTCGGCAAGGCTGCCGGCATGCGAGTGTGGTGCACCGGCACCAGTGACGAAAAGCGAGCACTGGCAAAGGAAGTCGGCGCCGACGAGGTGTTCGAGCCGGGCGCTCGGCTGCCCGAGCGGGTGCCGGTCGTCTTCGACTCGGTCGGCAAGGCGACGTGGTCGCACTCGATCAAGTCGCTCATCCCCGGCGGCACGGTGGTGACCTGCGGCGCGACCACCGGCGAGCCGGAGTCGGCCGAGCTGACCCGCATCTTCTTCCTGCAGCTGCGGGTGCTCGGCTCCACGATGGGCACCCGGTCGGAGTTCGCCGACCTCCTCTCCTACTGCGCCACGGCCGGGCTGCAGCCGGCCATCGGGCAGGAACTGCCGATGGAGCGGGCCAAGGAGGCCTTCGAGGCGATGATCGACGGCCGCACCGGCGGCAAGCTCGTGCTCACCCGCTGACCATTTCCTGGCCGCGCGCCGGCGCCTCGGACGAGGATGGACCTCATGAACGACGACATCACCGTGGCGGACAACGCGCCGCAGCATCGTTACGATGCACACGTCGGCCGCGTGCTCGCCGGCTTCGCGGTCTACCGGCTTTCGGACGACGTGATCACCTTCGTGCACACCGAGGTCGACCCGAAGTTCGAGGGCAAGGGCATCGGCGGCGCGATCGCGCGCTTCGCCCTCGACGACGTGCGCGAGACCGGTGAGCGACGCGTCGTACCGTCGTGCCCATTCATCAAGGCGTGGATCGACAAGCACCCCGAATACCAGTCACTCACGCAACCCTGACCCTGGCGCCGGACGGCTCGGGCGGCCGAGCTTGAAGCCGTCACGCGGCGGCGTGGGTGTGACCGGGCATGCAGCCTGGTGTGAGGTCCCAGGTCACGCCGTCGGGGCCGACTCGTGCCATGAACCCGTGGCGGTGGACTTCCTGGTGATGCCTGCAGCAGAGCATCGCGGAGTTGGGGAGGCTGGTTTCGCCGCCGGCCCACCACGGGATCACATGATGAACCTCGCAGAAACCTGGCGGCCGATCACAACCAGGGAACGTGCACCCGCCATCGCGTATGACGACAGCTGCCCGTAAACCCTTGGTGACCAGGCGTTCTCGCCGGCCCACATCCAACGGCTGACTCGGACCGCCCAACACCGCCGGGATCAGGTCCGCATCACACGCTGCCCGCCGGGCGGCTCCGGCATCGAGGACGTCCCCGCCCGGGGTGGTCGCCGCGCCGATGCCGTCGGTCAGCGACGTGAGGTCCATGGTCAGCAGGATCGTCGCCGCCGACCCGACGGGCGCCACTACACCGGCAGCAACCTTCGCGCCCGCACTGATCAGCTCCATCAACGCGTCCGCCCGACGTTTGCCCGGGGTGCGCTCATCCCGCACGGCTTCGCTGCGGCCGCCCTCGGTGTCGGCGGTGGCGGGTCGTGGTGCGGACCCGGCGGTGATCGCCGCCTTCAACACCGCAGCATTCGCGGGCGCCAGCTCCGCGACGAGCCGGGTCATCCCGGTAGCAGTGGTGCCCCAGGTCAGCGTTTCGACCTGCTCGAGCTTCGCGTCTTGCGCGGACAACGCTTCGGTGGCATAGGTCGCCAGGATCTTCCGGGTCAACGCCTGCACACCGTTGGCTCCGAGCGCAGGATCCAACTGCAGGAACCACGCGAGCACTTCTCCCCGGTCAGCGGTCGGGATCACCGGCGCCACCTTGTCCGCATTGCTCAGCGCGGCCCGCGCCGTCGACACCGTGCACGAACCCTGCCGGACTGCGGCGGCGATGACCGCGTTCTTGCGTTCCCGGCACTCCTCGGCCACCACCGCGATCGACTTCGCCTCGGCCGGTTCGATCGGCACCCCGGACGCCTCGGCGTGACGGCATACCCACTGCGTCGTGTTCGCAGCCGTCGAGCCCGCAACCGTCCCACGGTCCACCGCATCAGCAGTGACCACCGCGGCAACCTGTGCCGACCGCCCATGCACCGCAACAACACCTGGGTCAACGACTCCACCTGCCCGTCGCCGAGCTGGTGCACCACCTCCGGCACCTCATCCAGCAAGGCCGCGACCGCCTGCAACTGTGCCAAGACCTCCGGTCCACGCCCCGGCTCAGCCGGCACCCGAACACCACCCTCCGGCAAATCCGGACACTCCGGCAGCGGCACAGCAGAATCGAGAGACATGACCCGAATCTCCTTCCGCCGCAGTGGTTTTCGTTGTTGCCAATATCATACGTGCCCCCACCGACAAGCCACCGGATCCGGCCACCAGGCCGCTGCAACCGCAGGCACTCGACCGCCTCGGCGAGCGCGAAGACCGCCGCATTGACGGGGCAGCAACAGAGCAACAACCAAGCAATAACCAAGCAACAGCCGAGCACCAACAGAGCATCAACCGAGCAACACCAGGGCAACACCAGGGCAACAGGCAAGCCGCACCTTGCCAAGGTGAGGCAAACATGCCTGGCCGCGACCGGGCTTTCTCTTTAGGCTCGGGGCATGAAGATGAAGCCCGCCCTGGAGAAGAAGTTCAACGAGCAGATCACCCTCGAGTTCGAGTCGTCGATGGTCTACCGACAGCTCGCCATCGAGATGGAGGACGCCGATCTGCCGGGCATCGCCGCATGGCTGCGGCACCAGGCGGACGAGGAGATCGTGCACGCCAACAAGTTCATCGACCACCTGAGCGACCGCGGCAACCACCCGGTCATCGGTGCGATCCCGGCGCCGAAGGTGTCGGCGAAGGACGTCCTGCAGGTCTTCGAGGCCGCCCTGGCGCACGAGCGCCGCGTCTCGGAGTCGATCCGCGGTCTCTACGCGGCGAGCGAGAAGGACGGCGACCTCGACTCACGTCCGCTGCTGCTGTGGTTCGTCAGCGAGCAGGTCGAGGAGGAGGCCACGGTCGACGAGATCATCGGCCGGGTCAAGCTGATCGCGGGTGACGGCCCGGGCCTGCTGCGCCTGGACGAGGACCTGGCACAGCGACCGGTGGCAACCACCGAGAACGGCGCCGGCTGACCGGTCCGAAACCGCCTGTGCCAGCGGGGCATTCACCTTTCCGGTGAGTGCCCCGTTTGCTATGTCGCGAGGAGCTCGCGCAGGGCGCTCACCCATTCCAGTGGCCGGTCGAGATGCAGGTCGTGCCCGGCACCCGCGACGGTCCTGACTCGTATGCCGGGCCGGGTCGCGGCCATTCGTTCCACCTGCGCCGCATCCAGCAGACTGCGCTCGGCCACCACCAACTCCGTCGGCGCCGTGACCTTCTCCCACGCACGCCAGCGCGGCATGACCAGCACCGGCCGGATCGCCTCCACCAGCACATCGGCATCCCACCGCGGGAGCAGGCCGCCCGGGCCGATCTCGAGCCCGTCGGCCCACGCCTGCGCCGCGGACGGTGTGCCGTCGAAGAAGTCGGCGAACTCGTCACGGTCGGCGAAGGGCACCGGCCAGCCGTGCAGCCATCGGCTCAGCCCGTCGAGGTCGTCGTCCTCCGCTCCGCCGACACCCGCCTCGACCATGACGAGTTTGCTTACCAGTGCAGGGTTTTCGGCTGCAACCAGCATCGCCGTGTGGCCACCCATCGACTGCCCGACCAGCGTGACCGGCGCGCCGATGCGCTCGATGAGTGCCACGACGTCGCCGACATACGCATCCCGGGTGACCTCGCGCGGCCGCCGGGTCGACCGGCCGTGACCACGCTGGTCGAGCGCGACCAGCCGATGGGAGCCGCGGAGCGCCCGCATCGTGCCGGACCACTCCTCCGCGGTGCCCGCGAGACCGTGCAGCAGCACGATCGTGTCGGGCCCGTCACCGACGTCGGCATACGCCAGCTCGACGTCTGCCCGCGAGAAGGTCTGCCATGCGCCGGCCTCGATCACGATCGGCATTCTCGCATTTGACTACTTCGAACATGCGTTCGATCATAGTTCGTATGGCGACCACTTCCGAGACCACCGTTGCCGAGCTGACCAAACTGCTCGCCCGCCATGACAGCGCACCGGTCACGGCGGGGGTGCCGGTGCACGAGGTGTTCGCCGACATCTTCCCCCACGGGCTGCGCAGCGGCGCCGTCTACTCGCTGCGCGGCTCGATGACGGCCGCGCTCGCCCTGCTTGCCGGACCATCTCTCGCCGGCTCGTGGTGCGGGGTCGTCGGGGTGCCCGACCTGGGCGTCGAGGCCGCCGCCGAGTGGGGTGTGCAGCTCGACCGCCTGGCTCTGGTGCCGCGTTTCGACCCCGCCGACTGGACCACGGTGATCGCCGCGCTCGCCGAGGTCACCGCGCTGGTCGTCGCCGCCCCGCCCGACCGCATCTCCCCCGGCGAGGTGTCCCGGCTGCTCGCCCGGTTGCGGACCAGTGGCAGCACCCTGGTCGTGCTCGGCCCCTGGCCGCGCGCGGCCGCGGAGCTGACCGGTCAGGTCGTCGAATGGCGCGGGCTGCACCAGGGACACGGCCATCTCAGTGCCTGGCGGGTGCAACTGGAGGTCACCGAACGTCATCGGCGGCGCCAGATCGAGTTCGCGGTGCCGGTGCGGCCATGATCGGGCCCGACCCACTGCGGGTGCTCATGCTGTGGTGCCCCGACTGGCCGGTGCTGGCGGTGCAGTTGACCCAGGGCGTCCCGCACGACGCACCCCTGGCGCTGGTCGACCGCGGTCTGGTCGTGGCCCGTTCGGCCGCCGCTGCGGTCGAAGGAGTCGAGACCGGGCTGCGCATCCGCCAGGCGCAACATCGCTGCCCCGAGCTGATCGTGCTGCCCCACGACCAGCTCGCCGAGGCCCGGGCCTTCGAGCCGATGCTGCACGCCGTCGAGGAGAAGATCCCCGACGTCCAGGTGATCCGGCCCGGCCTGGCGGCCGTTCGTGCCAAGGGCGCCGCCCGGTTCTACGGTGGCGAGGAGTCCGCCGCCCGTGCCCTGCTCGACCACGTGCGGTCCCACGCACAGCACGACCTGCGACTGACCGTCGATCTGCGAGCGGGCGCCGCCGACGGCTTCTTCACCGCCGAGCACGCGGCCTACGCCACCCGGCCGCAACGCCCGATCCGACTCGTCCCGGCGGGCACCTCCGCCGACTTCCTCGCCAACCTTCCGGTGACCACCGTGTGCGACAAGCGCACTTCAAACTTGTTGCAGCGCATGGGCATTCGCACTTTGCGAGATCTTGCCGACCTCCCCCGCGAGCAGGTGCACGCACGCTTCGGCGCCGCCGGACTGCACGCCCACCAACTCGCCCACGGCGAGGACTCACCCACTCTCAGCCCACGCACCCTGCCACCCGACCTCGGCATGTCGGTGACCTTCGATCCGCCGGCCGCCCACCTGGAGCAGATCGTCGCCCGGTGCGAGCCCGCCGCCACCGAGTTCGTCGAAGCGCTGACCCGGGCATCGTTGATCTGCACCGAGATTCGGGTGACCGTGCAGGTGGAGCCCGGCGCCCTGCTGGAGCAGCAGTGGCGCCATCCGTGGCAGTTCGGCCGCGCCGAGGTGCTCGACCGGGTGCGCTGGCAGCTGGAAGACCTCGCCGCCGACGCCGTCACCGTCGACGACGACGGGCTGCCCGCGGCGGTGCTCTCGGTGCACGTGATGCCCGAATCCCTCGACAGCACAGCGCATCACGCGACCGCACTATGGGGCGATCGGCCGGACGAGAAGGTCGAGCACGCCCTCACCGGGCTGCAACACCGGCTGGGCCACGAAGGCGTCCTCACCAGCGCGGTCGCCGGTGGCCGGTTGCTGCACGAGCGGCGGGTGCTGCGACCGTGGGGTGACGCGCTGCCGACCACCCGCGAGCGCCGGCTCGAACAACCGTGGCCGGGGACGGTGCCGGGTCCGGCACCACCCACGGTCTTCAGCCAGGCCCGCCAGGTGCAGGTGACCACCGAGCACGGCGCACCGATCACGGTCGACGACCGCGGCGCGGTCAGCGGCGCACCGGGGTGGTTGCACCTGCCCGACGACGGCCGGCGCCGCATCACCGCCTGGGCCGGCCCTTGGCCGGTGCGCCAGCGATGGTGGCGAAAACAGCGCGACATCAACAGGTTTCAACTCATCGACAACCAGTCGACGGCATGGTTGGCACTCACCGAAGGCGATTCGTGGTGGATCGAGGCACGCTATGACTGACCGGGCGCGGCGCTGATGGGGTGGAACAACCCGGCCATCCCCTGGTCGCAGCTGGAGCAGGCGCTGTCCCACGGCATACGCCCCGACGACCGGACGGTGCGCGGGCGGGCAGCGGACGGTGGGGATGGCCCGGGCTTCTCCCGCAAGCGAAAGCCCTTCCGGCCGGCCGATCTCGACGTCGGCACCGGTCCCGTCGTGCCTTACGCCGAGTTGCACGCGCACTCGCACTACAGCTTCCTCGACGGAGCCGCCGCACCGGAGGACCTGGTGACCGAGGCGGCCCGGCTGCGACTGCACGGGCTCGCGATCACCGACCATGACGGCCTCTACGGCATCGTCCGCATGGCGGAGGCCGCCGAAAGCTACGGTCTGACAACGGTGTACGGCGCAGAGCTCTCCCTCGGGCTGACCGCTCCGCAGAACGGCATGGCCGATCCCGACGGCACGCACCTGCTCGTGCTCGCCCGCCGCGAGGAGGGCTACCGCCGGCTGGCCCGCGCGATCACCGAGGCACAGCTCGCCGAGTCGGCCGAGAAGGGTCGCCCGGTCTACGACCTGCACACTCTCGCCGAGGAGGCGGCCGGCCACTGGGTGGTGCTCACCGGTTGCCGGAAGGGCAGCGTGCCGCACGCCCTGCGCACCCGCGGTGTCGAGGCGGCGATCGCCGAACTACGGCGACTGCAGGAGCTTTTCGGCAAGGACAACGTCTACGTCGAGCTGACCGACCATGGCGACCCGGGCGACAGCAGCCGGTGCGATCAGCTTGCCGCGGTGGCCGCTGCCGCCGGCGCAGAGGTCGTCGCCACCAATGCCGTGCACTACGCCAACCCGACGCAATATCCACTCTCCACGGCCCTCGCCGCGGTGCGCGCCCGGCGCAGCCTGGAGGAGCTCGACGGCTGGCTGCCGGGCCACTCCGGCGCCCACGTGCGCAGCGGCGCCGAGATGGCGGCGCGGTTCGGCCGCTTCCCCGGAGCGGTGCAACGCACGGTCGAGCTCGCCGACGAGCTCGGCTTCAGTCTGCGCGCGACCTCGCCGCGACTGCCTCGGCAGGAGGTGCCCGACGGGCACACCCCGATGAGCTACCTGCGGGAGATCACCATGCAGCGTGCGCCGGAGCGTTATCCGGCGGACAACCATGCGGCATACGCCCGGCTCGAGCGAGAGCTGAATGTCATTGAGAAAAAAGACTTTCCGGGATATTTCCTGATCGTCCACGAGATCGTCGAGTTTGCCCGCAGTCAGGGCATCCTGTGTCAGGGGCGTGGTTCGGCGGCGGCCTCGGCCGTGTGTTACGTGCTCGGCATCACCGTGATCGACCCCATCTACTACGAGCTGCCCTTCGAACGCTTCCTGTCCGAGCTGCGCGAGGAGGCACCCGACATCGACGTCGACTTCGACTCCCGCCGGCGCGAGGAGGTCATCCAGCACGTCTACCAGCGATATGGCAGACGCAACGCCGCCCAGGTCGCCAACGTCGTCACCTACCGCCCGAAGAACGCCGTGCGTGACATGGCCAAGGCGCTCGGCGCGAGCCAGGGGCAGCAGGACGCCTGGTCCCGGCAGGTGGAGCGATGGGGTGCGGAGATCTCCAGCCAGGACCACGACATCCCCGCCCCGGTCATCGATCTGGCGCGCCAGGTGCTGACCTATCCACGCCACCTCGGCATCCACTCCGGCGGCATGGTGCTCACCGACCGGCCGGTGGGTGAGGTGTGCCCGATCGAGCACGCCCGCATGGTGGATCGCACTGTCCTGCAATGGGATAAGGACGATTGCGCCTGGATGGGGCTGGTGAAGTTCGACCTGCTGGGGCTCGGCATGCTGGCCGCACTGCAGCACACCTTCGACCTGGTCGAGCAGCACCTCGGCGAGCGCTGGCGGATCGAGACGATCCCCAAGGAGGAGCCCGGCGTCTACGACATGCTGTGCCGCGCCGACTCGATCGGGGTGTTCCAGGTCGAGAGCCGCGCGCAGATGGGCACCCTCCCCCGGCTCAAGCCGCGCAGCTTCTACGACCTGGCGGTCGAGATCGGGCTGATCCGGCCCGGCCCGATCCAGGGCGGCGCGGTCCATCCCTACATCCGGCGGCGCACCGGCAAGGAGGACATCACCTACCCGCACCCGCTGGTGAAGCCGGTGCTCGAACGCACCCTCGGGGTGCCGCTCTTCCAGGAGCAGCTGATGCAGATGGCGATCGCCGTGGGCGACTGCAGCTCGACCGACGCCGACCTGCTGCGCCGGGCGATGGGCTCCAAGCGCGGCGTCGAACGCATCGACCGGCTGCGCGACAAGCTGTACGCCGGTATGGCGCGCAACGGCATCACCGATGAGCTCGCCGACGAGATCTACACCAAGATCGAGGCGTTCGCCAACTTCGGTTTCGCCGAGTCGCACGCGCTCAGTTTCGCGGTGCTCGTCTATGCCAGCTCATGGCTCAAATTGCATTACCCCGCAGCGTTTCTCGCCGGTCTGCTGCGCTCCCAGCCGATGGGTTTCTACTCGCCGCAGACGCTCACCGGCGATGCGCGCCGGCACGGCGTCTCGGTGCGCTCCCCCGACATCCACCGGTCCAACGTGTATGCCGATCTCGAGCCGGAGCAGCCCGACGGATCGATGACCGCAGGCGGCCGCGAGGAGTGCCTGCACGACAATCCCGGCAAGGTCGGCGACTTCGATGCTGCCGCGCCGGAGGACTGGCAGGAGCACCGGCGCGACTGGCCGTGTGCGGTGCGGCTCGGGCTGTCCGACATCACCGCGCTCGGCGAGGCCGCGGCGGAGCGCATCGTGCAGCAGCGTGAGTCGTCCGGGCCGTTCCGCGACCTGGCCGACCTGGCGCGCCGGGCAGAGCTGAACACCGAGCAGATGGAGGCACTTTCGCTGTCCGGAGCGCTCGACGGCATCTCCGGTTCGCGGCGCGATGCGCTGTGGCAGTCGGCCGAGGCCGCGTCGATCCGCGGCGACCAACTGGAGGTGCGGGTGCCCTACCAGCCACCGCTGCTGCCGGAGTTGAGCATCGGCGAGCTGCTCGTGCACGACCTGCAGGCGACCGGCATCAGCCCGCAGGACCACCCGATGCGTCATACCCGAGCCGACCTGGATGCCCGTGGGGTGCTGCCCATCACCCAGTTGCAGCACTTCGAGACCGGCCGGCGGGTGCACGTGGGTGGGGTCGTCACGCACCGCCAGCGTCCGGCGACGGCCGGCGGCATCACCTTCGTCAACCTCGAGGACGAGACCGGCATCCTCAATGTCATCGTGTCGCGCGGGGTGTGGCACCGCTACCGGCGCATCGCCCGGTCCTCACCGGCCATGGTGGTGCGCGGCGTGCTGGAGCGTTCGGAGGACGGCGTGATCAACCTGGTCGCCGACCGGCTCGAACACCTCACCATCCACGTGCAGGTCAGATCGCGTGACTTCCAGTGACCCGCGCGGCCTGCGGTGCCAGATTCGGCACCCAGCTATTGACGAGACCGTAACCAGAAGCGCTACCGTCGTTGACAGCCGGCAAGACATCTCTGGAGGGCTCATGGCCACCACCCGTCGCACCTTCCTCACCGGTCTCGTCGCCACCGGCGCCGCGGTCGCCTTCGCACCATCGGCGAGCGCCGCCGCACCACCGCGCGCCGATGTATGGATCCCCAGCCATCGTGAGTGGCTGTCCGGCTGGCTCTACCGCCCGACCGCCGACACGAGCAGCCGCCGGCCGGTCATCGTCACCGCACACGGCCTCGGCTGCATCAAGGAGATGGGCCTGGACGCCTATGCGCGCAAGTTCGTCGCCGCCGGTTATGTCGTCGTCGCGTTCGACTACCGCTTCTTCGCGGGCAGCACCGGCCGGCCGCGACAGCTGCTCGACATCCCCAGCCAGTTGCAGGACTGGCACGCCGCGATCGCCTGGGCCCGGCAGCTGCCCGGCGTCGACCCGGACCGGGTCGGCATCTTCGGCACGTCCTTCTCCGGCGGCCATGTCCTCAAGGTCGCAGCGGCGGATCCCCGTGTCGCAGCAGTGATTTCGCAGTGTCCCTTCACCGATGGCGCCGCGTCGACGGCGACCATCGGCCCGGTGGCGATCGCCGGCGCCGGGGCACTCGCCACCGCAGACATCGCGGCCAGCGCGGTCGGCCAGATGGTCACCATCCCGCTCGCCGGCCATCCGAACGACGTCGCCCTGATGAACGCCCCCGACGTCTGGGACGGCATCCACGCGCTCGTCCCGCCGGGCGTCACCTGGATCAACAAGGTCGGCGCCCGCGCGGCCGTGCAGATCCCGGCCTACTACCCCGGCTGGGCCACCTCCGCGATCGAGGCACCGACCTACTTCGCGATCTGCAGCAAGGACACCGTCGCCCCACCCGGACCGACTCGCGTGTATGCCGCCAAGGCGCCCAACGGCACGGTCAAGGAGTACGACATCGGTCACTTCGACATCTACCTCGGCGCGCCGTTCGAGGAGGCCTCGAACGACTACCTGAGGTTCCTGGCCGCCAAGCTCCCGGTCTGACCGCGACTGACGGCTCCCTCGGCGAGTGACGACCGTGACGAGGCGTCACTCGCCGGACGAGCCGTCACTCGGGCGCCGGGGGGGGAGCCGATGTCACCGAGGCCCATCGGGTGCCGGGCCGGTGGTGTCACCGACGCGCAGCGACACCTCGAACGATACATCGCCGACCTCGTCACCGGCGAGCAGGTCGCGCACGACCTCGCCGACGGCGCGCCCCTTCTCGAGCGGTCGCTGGTCGATCGTGGTGAGTTCCCGCCCAAACCACGGCAGTGACACCCCGTCGAAGCCGGTGACCGAGAGGTCCTCGGGCACTCGCAGGCCGCGATCGCTCGCCGCCTGCACGGCGCCGGCGGCCAGCAGGTCGCTCTGCGCGATGATCGCGGTCGGCGGGTCGGGGCGGTCGAGCAGGAGGTTGGCGGCGGCATACCCGGAGTCGAAATCGGCCTCCGCCGCCTCGACGAGCGCAGCCCGGGCAAAGACGTCCCGCACGCCCAGCGCGCGCTCCCGGGTGTCGGGAAAGTGGCTGCGGCGCACGGTGTCCAGCGTGCGCAAGCCGGTCTCGTTGCCCCATGCGAGCGGCATCATGATGTGCCCGACCGTGCGGTGGCCCAGGTCGCGCAGGTGACGAGCCACCCGCGCGGACGCGTCCCGCTCGGGCACCTCGACCTGCACGATGCCCGGGCCGCAGGGCGCACCGGTGCCGACGACTGGCACCCCGCGTGCGGCGAATTGTGTTGCCAATGCGTTGTTTTCGTCCCCGCACAGCATGAAGACCGCGGCATCCGCGACGATGCGGGAAACCTGCGGGCCGGGGTCGCCGTGTCCTTCCGTCGCGTCGGGCAACAGCAGCAGCCCCGAGCCCATCTCCCCCACGACTTGGGACAGGCCGTCGAGCACGGCGACGACATACGGATCGCGGAAGGCGTGCAGGATGCGCCGCTCGACCACCGCCGCGATCACACCGCTGCGGCCGTGCCGCAACGAGGAGGCCATCGGGTGCGGCCCGGTGTAGCCGAGTCGCTCGGCGGCCGCCCGCACCCGGCCCGCGGTGTCCTGCGCGACCGGCTTGTTGCCGCTGAAGACCAGGGACGCGGTCGACATCGAGACACCGGCGAGCTGCGCGACATCGCGCAACGTCACTCGGGCGACGGCTCCGGCTTGACCACGTGAGGGCATGTGCAGCAGACTATCGAATCGATTCGATCGAATCGATTCGATCGACATCCAGGAGCCCCCTGCAGGCTCCGCACTCACCCCGGGAGGAGCACCGTGGCAACGGTGGACGACCTGCGCAACGACCGACCGACCCGCCCGGGCTCCCCCGCCCCGGACGCGGTCCGCCGCGCCTCACGCTCGGTGATGATCGTCTTCGCGCTCAACGGCGCGGCCTTCGCCACCTACGCCTCGCGCATCCCCGACACCAAATCGCTGCTGCACCTGTCCGCCGGCCAGCTCGGCCTGTTCCTGCTCGCCGGCGCGCTCGGCAGCGTGCTCGGGCTGCCGATGTCGGGCTGGATCACCGGCCGTTTCGGTGCGCGGCGCACGGTGCTCGCCGGCTCGGCCGCCACCACGCTCGGCTACTCGCTGTCCGCGATCGGCATCGACACCCACCAGCTCTGGCTCGCCGCGGTCAGCCTCTTCGTCGCGGGCTGGGGTGTCGGCATCTGGGACGTCGCGATGAACCTCGAGGGCACCGTCGTCGAGCAGCACCTCGGCCGCTCGATCATGCCGCGCTTCCACGCGATGTTCAGTGGCGGCACTGTCGCGGCCGCGCTGCTCGGCGCCGGCTTGACCGCGTTGCGCGTGCCGGTCTGGCTTCACGTGATCGTCGTCATGGCACTGCTCGCCGCAGGTACGGCGTGGGCGGCCGGCGGATTCCGCGCGCTCGGTGAAGTCACCTCCGAGCCCGAGAGCTCTGAGAAGCCCGAAAACCCAGACTCCGCAACCGAACCCGCAGGGAAGTCGAGTCACCTGTCCGCGTGGCTCGACCCTCGCGTCCTGCTCATCGGCGTGGTCACGCTCGCAGCGGGGTTCACCGAGGGCACCGCAAACGACTGGCTGTCCGTGGCCTTCGTCGAGGGGCACAACGTGCCCAAGTGGGCCGGTGTGCTGGCCTTCGCCACCTTCCTCACCTTCATGACGATCGGTCGTATCACCGGCACCGCCATTCTCGACCGGCACGGCCGGGTGCCGGTGCTGCGCTGCGCCTTCGCACTCGCCGTGGTCGGTTGTCTCGCAGTCGTTTTCGGCTCCACGCCGATCGCGTATGCCGGGGTCGTCGTCTGGGGCGTCGGAGTCTCGCTCGGCTTCCCGGTCGGGATGAGCGCCGCGGCGGACGACCCGGCCCAGGCGCACGCCCGCATCTCGGTGGTCAGCACGATCGCCTACACCGCGTTCCTCGCCGGACCGCCGCTGCTCGGCTTCCTCGGCGAACACGTCGGTGTGCTGCACGCCCTGCTCGCCGTCGGCGCGGCCGCCACCCTGGCGCTGCTGCTCGTGCCCTCGGTGCGCGAACCCGACCGCTCCCACGCCGCCCACTGAGGCCGCGCGCTGAGGCCGCTTATTGGGGCCGCGCTGACGACCGGCGACCGGCGACCGGCGACTGACGCGTCACGCGGCGACTGACGGCCTGATCGAGGCGTCGGTCGGCGAGGAAGCCGTCAGTGGCGGGTCGTGCGGGAGTCTGGCGAGCGGGTAGTGGGGCGGGGGTCTGGCGAACGGGTCGCCGGGGTCTGCGGGGGTCCGGCGAGCGGTGGTTCTGCTCTCAGCAGAAACTGCGGCGCGGCCGCGGGCTGCCGTCATACGGTCGGGAGATGGGTGACGTGCGGCAGCTGCGACAGATCCGACCGGTGGAGCCTCTCTGGCGCGAGGTGCTCGGCACCCGCCTGCGCCAACTGCGCCGCCACCGTCGCATGACCCTGGCGGACACCGCTGCCATTGCTGGCATTTCGCCGCAATACCTCTCGGAGATCGAGCGCGGCCGCAAGGACCCCTCGTCCGAGATCGTCGCGGCCGTCGCCGGTGCGCTCGGCTGCACGCTCACCGAGGTGACCGACCTGACCGTGCGCGACCTGCGGCGGGAGACCTTCGCCGCGATGCCGCGCGGGCCGGTGGCGCTCGCCGCCTAGTCGGCTTCGCGGTAGGCGACCACCTGGTCGGCCAGACCGTAGGCGACCGCGTCGTGCGGGGTGAAGATCCTGTCCCGGTCGGTGTCCTTGCGCAGCACCTCCGGCGTCTGTCCTGTATGCCGGGCCAAGATCTCCTCGGCCTCGGCCCGCACTCGGATCACCTCGTCCGCGGCGAGGATCAGGTCCGGCACCGCGCCCTGACCACGGCCCGACGGCTGGTGCAGCAGCACCCGCGAGTGCGGCAGGAGACTGCGCCGCCCGGACTCGCCCGCCGCGAGCAGGATGGCCGCCGTCGAGCACGCCTGCCCCACACAGGTGGTCGCCACCGGGGACCGCACAAACCGCATCGCGTCGTAGATCGCGAACGTCGCGGTGAGCGAGCCACCCGGCGAGTTGATGTAGAGGTTGATCTCGCGTTCGGGCGCGGTCGCCTCCAGATGCAGGATCTGCGCGATCAGCGCGTTGGAGACGCCGTCGTCGATCTCGGTGCCGAGATAGACGATCCGCTCGGTCAGCAGGTGGCTGTAGACGTCCATGATGCGGTCGCCGCGCGCCGACGACGAGATGACGTTGGGGATCGTGTAGGTGGACATCTCAAACCCCCAGTCCCACAGGCGATTTGCGCGGTTTAATGGTGTCGACCGAGTCGATGATCCGGTCGACGAAGCCGTAGTCGACGGCCTGCCGCGCCGTATACCAGCGGTCCCGCAACGAGTCTTCGAAGATCCGGGCCACCGGCTGTCCCGTGTGCTCGGCGATGAGGCCGAGCACGGTGTCGCGGGTCTGGCGCAGATCGTCGGCCTGCAGCTCGATGTCGACCGCGGTGCCGGCGATGCCCGCCGAGCCCTGGTGCATCAGGATCTTCGAGTGCGGCAGGGCAAACCGTTTGCCAGGCGCTCCGGCGCTCAACAGGAATTGCCCTGCGCTGCAAGCAATTCCGAGTGCGAGCGTGGACACGTCGTTCGGGATCGCGTGCATCACGTCCATGATCGCCAGCATTGCCGGCACCGAACCGCCGGGTGAGTTGATCCAGAGGCTGATGTCGGCGCGACCGTCGTCCGCGGACAACAGGAAGAGCTGGGAGATCAGCCGGGTGCCGATCTCGTCGTCGAGCGCGGTGTCGAGCACGACGATGCGTTGCTCGAGCAGGTGCTCGGCGACCTGCCGGCTGAGTGGGTGGGGTGGACGAGGCTGTTCATCGGTCATGCAGCCAGCATCACTGCCGCACAACGCAATTGGCGACCCTTTGCTGCCGTGGGCAGCAAGCCCGGCAGCAAGGCCGGCGGCATACCGGCCGCAGATCAGCAGCTCGTCAGCCGGCCTTCGCCGGTCGCTGCTCCAGCGCATCGACCAGGCAGGCCAGCTCGGGTCGCTCGCGCGCGTCGTCCAACGTGTCGTGCAGGGTGCGGTCGTAGGTCGGCCGGGCGTCGGCGAGCAGGGCCGAACCCTTGGGGGTCAGCTCGGTGTAGATGCCGCGCCGGTCGTCGGCACACAGCACCCGCTGCAGCAGACCCCGATCCTCCAGCCGCGTTACCAGCCTGGTCGTCGCGCTGCTCGAGAGCGCCGCAGCGCGTGCCAACTGCTGCATGCGCATGTGCCAACCGTCCTGGCGCGAAAGGGCATCGAGCACGGTGAATTCCACGACGGACAAACCGTGTTCGGCGCTCAACGCCCGCTCGAGCGCCTGGTCGATCAGTCCGTGCAGCGCAGCGAGGGTGCGCCAGCCCTGCGCGCGGATCTCCACCGCGTCGTCGGCAATGCCCATGTCCGTCCTCCGGCTCCGGTCGCCCGACGGCGACGTGTTGCACACCACTATACCCGCGTTTGCAATATCCCGCGTGTGCAACTAGTTTTAGTTGCACACGCGGGATACCTGCCTACGCAACACGAGCGGCGTCCCACTCACCCACCCAACGAAAGTGACCACGAACATGCCCATCGGCTTGATCGCACTCGCGCTCGGCGGCTTCGGCATCGGCCTCACCGAGTTCGTCATCGCCGGCCTATTGCCCGACGTCGCAGACAATTTCGGCGTCACCGAGGCCAGCGCCGGCTGGCTGATCACCGGTTACGCTCTGGCCGTCGCCATCGGCGCGGTGCTGATGACCGCGGCCCTCACCCGCGTGCCGCGTAAACGCGCACTGCTCGGCTTGATGATCCTCTTCATCGCCGGAAACCTGCTCTCCGCGCTTGCCCCGTCATACGCCGTGCTGCTCTCGGGCCGGGTGCTCGCGGCACTGTGTCACGGCGCCTTCTTCGGCATCGACTCGGTCGTCGCCGCGTCGATGGTCGAGCCGGCCAAGAAGGCCGGCGCGATCGCCATCATGTTCGGCGGCCTGACGCTCGCCAACGTCCTCGGCGTGCCGCTCGGCACCCTGCTCGGCCAGCAGTTCGGCTGGCGCTCGACGTTCTGGGCGATCACGGTGATCGGCGTCGTCGCATTCGCCGGACTCGCGGCGCTCGTCCCGGCCGGGACGTCGACCCAGCGACCCGACCTGCGGGCCGAGGTGCGGGCGTTCCGCGAGCCTCAGGTCTGGCTGTCCCTCGCCATGACCGTGCTCGGCTTCGGCGGCATGTTCGGCGCGTTCACCTACATCGCCTACACCCTCACCGACCTGTCCGGCTTCCCCGCCGGGGCGGTGCCGTGGCTGCTGATCCTTTTCGGCGCAGGGCTTTTCGTCGGCAATGCCGTGGGCGGCAAGGCCGCCGACCGGTCCGTCCCGCGGACGCTCTATGTCGTCTTCACCGCACTGGCGGCAGCGATGGTGCTGTTCGCCGCGACCGCCGCGTCCCGTCCGATGGCGATCGTCTCGCTCCTGCTCATGGGCCTGTTCGGCTTCGCAACCGTGCCCGCCCTGCAGATGCGGATCATGTCGTATGCCGATCACGCGCCGACCCTCGCGTCGGGCTCGAACATCGCGGCCTTCAACGTCGGCAACGCCATCGGCGCCTGGCTCGGCGGCCTGACGATCTCCGCGGGCCTCGGCTACGCCTCACCGATCTGGGTGGGCGCGGCGATGACCGCCGGCGCACTCGTCGTGCTCGTGCTGGCGCAGGCCGCCGCCCGGCGTCGCGCACGTGAGCTGCGTCATACGGATGGCTTGACCGGATGTCACGCCGACGTGCTACCGTCCACATTGCGCTGATCTAGGCCAAATAGGTCAGGTGTCATCGAGACCCTCGGCACCCGTCAGCTGCTCCCCCACACACGACAGAAAGCCGTCCGCATGCCGCACGACCTGCCATCCCGCCGCACCATCGCCAAGGGGGCCGCTTGGGCGGCGCCGGTGGTCGCCGTCGCATCGGCAGCACCTGCCAGCGCCGCGAGCAACGGCTTCTCCCAGACCTGGACCGGCTACCAGACGGTGACCCACCTCGTGCCGGCATCCGTGCGCACTGTCACCTTCACGGTGACCGGCGGCGGGGGCGGCGGCGTCAGCTCGGTGCCCGGCGGACAGGGCGCGACCTACTCCGGCACCATCACGATGCCCGCCAGCTCGTCGGGCACCGCCCTGACGCTGGTGGTCGGCGCGGGCGGCCTCGGCGCCAATCGCAACGCCGGCGGCCAGGGCTTCGGCAACGGCGGCGCCGGCGGTGTCGGCCAGTCCACCACCGCGCGCGGCCGCGGCGGCGGCGGTGGCAGCGCCATCCTGATCGGCACCAGCCCGCTCGTCGTCGCGGGCGGCGGTGGCGGCACCGGGTCGGCCAGCGTCACCGGCACCTCCACCATCCAGATCACCGGCGGACCCGGCGGCAACGCTGCGGGCGGCACGGCCGCGGGCGGCACGACCACCGCGAGCAACGGCGCGACGTCCGCGACCGGCCCCGGTGGTGGCGCCGCCACCGGCGCGACCGGGGGTGCGGCCGGCGCCGGAGGGACCTCCGCCGGCACCGGCACGGCCATCACCCGGGCCGGCGTTGCCGGTGGCAGCGCGGGCACCGGCAACCAGGGCGGCGGCAACGGCGCCAATGGAGTGCCGATCAACTCCGCCGTCTCCACAACAGTGGGCACGGGCTCCGGCGGCGGTGGCGGCGGCTACGCCGGAGGTGGGTCCGGCGGTGCGGCCGGCCGCAGCACGGTGACCGTGGGTGGCGGTGGCGCAGCCGGCTCCAGCTACGTCGGCCCGACGGTGCAGATCACCGCGGGTCCGGTCGGAGCGGGCAACGGCGGCAAGCCGGATGGTGGCCCGGGCTCCATCACGATCACCTACTGACCGACCACTGACCGACCAAGCGGCCGGCGCCTCTCGAGGCGCCGGCCGCTTCGCATTCTGCACAAGGCAGACTCGTGACATGGCCAATCGTCTCGCCGATGCCCTGAGCCCCTACCTGCGCCAGCACGCCGACAATCCGGTCGACTGGCAGGAGTGGGGGCCCGAAGCGCTCGCGACAGCGCGCGAAGAGGACCGGCCGATCCTGCTGTCGGTCGGTTACGCCGCCTGCCACTGGTGTCACGTGATGGCGCACGAGTCGTTCGAGGATCCCGAGGTGGCTGCGGCGATCAACGCGGCATACGTCCCGATCAAGGTCGACCGCGAGGAGCGTCCGGACGTCGACGCGGCATACATGACCGCCACAACCGCGATGACGGGCAACGGTGGCTGGCCGATGACCTGCCTGCTGACCCCTGACGGCAAACCGTTCTTCGCCGGCACCTATTTGCCCAAAGCACAGTTCCTGCAACTACTTTCGGCAGGTCGCCACGCCTGGGAGACGCAACGGGAGCAGGTGCTCGCCTCCGGGGCGCACATCGCCCAGCAGTTGTCGGCGGCCACCGGACGGGGCCGGGAGGAGGCGGCGACGGCCGAGCTGGCCGATCGCGCGGTCCGCACTCTCTCCGGGGAGTATGACGAGACGAACGCGGGGTTCGGCACCGCGCCCAAGTTCCCGCCGTCGATGGTGCTGGAGTTCCTGCTGCGGCATCACCTGCGCACCGGGGACGCGACTTCGCTGCGGATGGCCGAGCAGATCTGCGAGGCGATGGCCCGCGGTGGCATGTACGACCAGCTCGCCGGCGGGTTCGCCCGCTACAGCGTCGACGCGACGTGGACCGTGCCGCACTTCGAGAAGATGCTCTACGACAACGCCCAGCTGCTGCGCGTCTACGCGCACCTGTGGCGGGTCACGAAATCCGAGCTGGCCGAGCGCATTGCGCAGGAGACCGCGGACTTCATGCTGCGCGACCTGCGCACCCCACAGGGCGCATTCGCGTCAGCGCTCGACGCCGACGCCGACGGCGTCGAGGGGCTGACCTACGCGTGGACCCCGGACCAGCTGCGCGAGGCACTCGGCGAGCCCGACGCCGGACGGACGGCACGACTGCTCGACGTCACACCGACGGGCACCTTCGAGGCGGGCGCCTCGACGCTGCAGCTACGGCACGACCCGGAGGACGCCCGATGGTGGCAGGACACCCGCGCCAAGCTGCTCGCTCGTCGCCGCACCCGCCCGCAGCCGGCGCGCGACGACAAGGTCGTCACCTCGTGGAACGGCCTGGCGATCGCCGCGCTGGCCGAGGCCGGCATGATCCCCGGGGTGCCGGAATGGGTTGACGCAGCACAGCAGTGCGCCGACCACGTGCTCGCGCTGCATCTCGTCGACGGTCGCCTCCGCCGCACGTCGCGCGACGGCCAGGTGGGTGCGGCCGCGGGGGTGGCGGACGACTACGGCAACCTGGCCGAGGGGCTGCTCGCACTCCACCAGGCAACCGGCGACGTCCGCTACCTCCGGGCGGCGGGCGAGCTGCTGCAGACAGCCGAAGCCCAATTCGCCTCCCCCGATGGCGGATTCCGCGACACGGCCGCCGACGGCGAGCAGCTTTTCCTCACGCCCCGCGGTGCGGGTGACAATGCCGAGCCGTCGGGCACCTCGAGTCTGGCCGGTGCCCTCCTCACCTACAGCGCCCTCACCGGGGACACCTCTGCTCGCGAGCATGCCGAGCGAGCGGTCGCCTCCATGGGCGAAGTCACCACGGCCGCACCGCGATTCGCCGGCTGGGCACTGGCGGTCGCGGAGGCAGCGCTGTCCGGCCCGCTCCAGGTGGCCGTCGTCGGCGACACCCCTGGCCCGCGCGGCCTGCGGCGCACCGCGTGGCGCACACCCGCCTCGGGCGCCGTCGTCGTCGCCGGCCCACCCGATGCCCCGGGGCAGCCGCTGCTCGCCGAGCGTCCGCTCGTCGACGGCGATCCGGCCGCGTACGTGTGCCGCGGGTTCGTCTGCGACCGGCCGGTCACCTCGTCCGAGGAGTTGGCCGCCGCGCTCACCCGCTCAGACGCATGAGCCGAGCGCCGTTGTCCCACAGGACTGTTCGCATCCAGTCGTCCCCCAGCTCAAGCCGAGCGAGCGCATCGAGCTGGTGCGCATAGGGATAGGGGATGTTCGGGTAGTCCGAGCCCAGCACCACCCGGTCGCGCAACCGCCCGAGACGTTCGACATACCCCTCCGGCAGCGGCGCGAAGCGCTCGGTGAAGTCGGTCGCCACCATCGTGGTGTCCAGGTGCACGTTGTCGAAGCGCTCGACCAGGTCCGCAAACGCGTGATATTCCGGCATGCCCGCGTGGGCGATGACCAGCGCCAGCGACGGATGCCGCTCGAGCACGCGCGCGACACGCTCGGACCCGGTGAACTCCCCTGGGATCGGCGCAGATCCGGCGTGTATGACGACGGGCACTCCTGCTGCGGCCAGTGCCTCCCAGGCCGGGTCGAGCAGCTCGTCGTCGGGGCGGTAGGCACCGACCTGGACGTGCATCTTGAAGAGCCGCACTCCCGCGTCGAGGGCTTCCCGCACGTAGTCACCCACGCCCGGCTCGGGATAGAGCGTCGCACTGTGCACCGCGTCCGGGACCCGTGCGGCGAAGTCCGTGCACCAGTCGTTGAGCCAGCGCGCCATCCCCGGCTTGTGCGGATAGGTGAGCGACGGCACCC
Source organism: Flexivirga aerilata (assembly GCF_013002715.1). Classification (NCBI taxonomy): domain Bacteria; kingdom Bacillati; phylum Actinomycetota; class Actinomycetes; order Micrococcales; family Dermacoccaceae; genus Flexivirga; species Flexivirga aerilata. Next base: position 4,991 of record NZ_JABENB010000002.1, on the reverse strand, counting down.
CACGCACCCCGAGGTCGCGCAGCACCGCCAACCGGGTCGGTTCGTCGAAGCGGTAGGTGATCGGCCACTGGGCGCCGTAGTGCTCGGTGGCCTCGTCGAAGTAGTGCCACACCTTGACCAGCATCGGCTCGGGCAGGAAGTGCACGTGGATGTCGGCGAGGCCCGGCACGCCCAAGGCCGTGAGGTAGGCGGGGATCTCGGCGTCGGACTGCGGGCCGGGCGTCGTGGGCGTCGTCACGTGAGCGCCTGATCGATCGCGCGATAGGTGATCTCGGCGGCACCCTCCTGGCACTGCAGCACCAGCACTCCGGGACGTTGCCCGATCCGATGCACGAATTCTGTGTGATACCAGGACAATTCATCCTCCGTAGGCTCGAAATCCCGATGGCGCGCGGCGACCCGGCGACTGATGTGCTGCAGGCTGTCGATCAGCAGAAGCTCCCGGAAGTCGGCGCCGGCGGCCTCGGCGACCTGCGCCAGACGGTCGAGGAAGCTCTCGTCGAGCACCAGCTGCGGCAGCCAGACGTCGTGCCCGGCGCGCAGGTGGGTGCCGGCCATCGCGACGGCCAGCTCCCGCACCGCGCGCATGCCGTCCTGCGTATGCCGCACGGAGGCGCCGAGCAGGCCGCGCAACTCGTCGGGGTCCAGACTCAGCGTCATCGGTGCGCGGTCGGCCCGCAGCCTCGCCAGGGTCGACTTGCCCACGGCCGGCGGACCGTTGAGCAGGACGAGTTGCGGCACTCCTGCACCTTATCCACCCTGCCGTCCACCGTGCCCCGGCGTGCTGGGCCAGAATGACCGCATGACGCAGCGGGAAGTGCTCACCTGGGAGATGTTCGGCGACGCCAGCCGCGAGTTGGCGCAGGCAATCGCGGACGACGGCTACCAGCCGGACCTGATCATGTCGATCGCGCGCGGCGGTCTGATCCCCGCCGGGGCGATCAGCTACGCACTCGGCATCAAGAACGTGCACGTGATGAATGTCGAGTTCTACACGGGAGTCGACGAGCGCCTGCCGATGCCGGTGATGCTGCCGCCGGTCCCCCAGCCGGTCGATCTGTCGGGGGCGACCGTGCTGGTCATCGACGACGTGGCCGACACCGGCGGGACTCTCGACCTGGTGCGCGACTTCTGCCACAGCCACGTCAAGGAGACCCGGTGTGCGGTGATCTACGAGAAGTCGCGCTCGATCGTGAAGTCCGACTACGTCTGGAAGCGCACCGACGACTGGATCGACTTCCCGTGGTCGAGCAAGCCGCAGATCGCGTCGTTCGGGGCGCCCGCGGAGTGATCAGCCCTGCGGGCGCACGAACGGGAATGCCAGCGTCGCCTTGATGTTCTGTCCGGTCAGCATCATCACCAGCCGGTCGACGCCGAAGCCGAGGCCGCCGGTCGGTGGCATCGCGTATTCCAGGGCCGAGAGGAACGCCTCGTCCAGTTGCATCGCCTCGACGTCCCCTGCCGCGGCCGCCATCGACTGTTCGGTGAAGCGCTGTCGCTGATCAACCGGGTCGGTGAGTTCGCTGTAAGCAGTGCCCATTTCGGCGCCGAACGCGACAAGGTCCCACTGCTCGGCCAGTCGTGGGTCGGTGCGGTGACGCCGGGCGAGCGGCGACACCTCGACCGGGAAGTCGCAGTAGAACGTCGGGAACGTCGTCTGCTTCTCCACCAAGGCCTCGTAGAGCTCCATCACCAACTTGCCCGCCGAGTGCTCCGGTCGCACGGCGACGTCGTGCTGCCGGCAGACCCGCGCCACCTCCTCGCGGCTGGACGACGAGGTGAGCTGCACGCCCGCGGCCTTCGACACCGCGTCGTGCACGGTGACCACGGGCCACTCCGGTGAGAGGTCGACCTCGTCATACCCACCAGCACCGTTGGGGCGCAACGCAATCGGTCGACCATGTATGGCGGTGGCGACGCGCAGGAAGACCTCGCGGGTGAGCACGCGCATCGTGTTGTAGTCGCCGTAGGCCGCGTAAGCCTCCAAGGAGGTGAACTCTGGGTTGTGCGTCGCGTCGGCACCTTCGTTGCGGAAGTTGCGGTTGAGCTCGAACACCCGCTGAAAACCGCCGACCACCAACCGTTTCAGGTAGAGCTCGGGTGCGATGCGCAGATAGAGCTCCATGTTGTAGGCGTTGATGTGGGTGGTGAACGGTCGGGCGGCCGCGCCACCGTGAATCGGCTGGAGCATCGGGGTCTCGACCTCCATGAAGCCGTGCTCCACGAAGGCATCCCGCATCGTGCGGACCGCGGTGGACCGCTGCGCCAGCATGCCGCGGGCGTGCGCGTCGACGAGCAGCTCGAGCGACCGGTTGCGCGCGCGCACGTCGTCACTGAGGTGCGCGTGCAGGTCGGGCACCGGCCGAAGGCACTTGGCCGCCATCTGCCAACTGGTCATCAGCACCGAGAGTTCGCCGTTGCGCGAGGTCGCGACCGGACCGGTGACGCTCACCAGGTCACCGAGGTCGACCGCCTTGCGCCAGAGGCACCGGGCGGCGTCCGGCGAGTCGGCGGTGGTGACCATCACCTGCATCATCGACCCGTCGTCGTCGAGGACCGCGAAACAGACCCCGCCGAGGTCCCGCAGCGCGCGCACCCGGCCGGTCACCGACACGACGTCGTCGGTCACCGTGTCGGGGGCGAGGTCGGCGTATGCCGGCACGATGTCGCGCACCCGGTCCGAGCGCGGAACCTGCACCGGGTAGGCGTCGACGCCGGCCTCGTCGAGCAGGTCGAGCTTGCCGCGTCGCACCTTCTGCTGCTCGGACAGGTGAATCGCCGGCGGCGCGGGCAGCAGCAGCGCGTCCTCCTGCTCGATGACGCGCTCGACGAACCAGGGCTCCGGGCGCGGCGGCTGCACGTCGGACGGGCGCGGTCCGGTCAGCATCCGCGGCCCGATCATCGGCACGAAGCCCTCGGCGATGCCCATGGCCAGACCGGCGCGAGGCACGGTCAGCGCGGGGTCGTAGCACAGCAGCCGCGGCACCCACGTCGGCTTGTACTTGTCGTTGGAGCGGTAGAGCGTCTCGAGCTGGAAGAAGCGGGACGCGAAGGACAGTGCGGCGTCGTTGATGCGGGTGATCGGCCCGGCGCCGACCTGGTCGGCGCTGCTGAACACCTCGCGGAAGACCGCGAAGTTCAACGAGATTCGCCGGATGCCGTGCTCGGCGCCCGCCTCGATCAGCTGGGCCACCATGTATTCGTTGAGGCCGTTCTCGGCGTCCCGGTCCCGACGCATCAGGTCCAGGGAGATGCCACGCACCCCCCACGGCACGAACGACAGGAACCCGCGTATGGCGCCGGTCGCGTCGTGCGCGGTGATGATCACGCAGCGCCCGTCGGCCGGGTCGCCCAGCCGGTTGAGCGCCATGGAGAAGCCGCGCTCGGTCTCCTCCCCGCGCCACTGCTCGGCCAGCTGCGAGATCTCCTGCAGCTCCTGCGGTGACAGCTCGCTGTGTCGCCGCACGCGCGTGCTGTAGCCGGCGCGGCTCACGCGCGTCACCGCCTGGCGCACCGGGCGCATGGTGCGACCGCGCAGCGAGAACGACTCGGTGTCGATGATCGCCTCGTCGCCGAGGGCGAACGCCTTGAGGCCGGCCTCGACATACTCCCGGGTCCCGCGCTCGGAGCTGGACAGCACCGCGGCGTAGAGACCGTGTTCGCGGCATTGCTGCAGCCACGCCTGGATCGCCGGCTGCCACGAGCTCGCCCGCCCGATCGGGTCGGCGCTGGCGACGCTGACGCTGCCCTCGTTGCGATAGGTCACGGCCGCGGCGCCGTCCGGGGAGAAGACGACGCTCTTGTCGCGGCGGGTCGCGAAGTAACCGAGCGAGTCGTTCTCGCCGTGCAGCAGGATCAGCCGGCGTACGGCGAGCTCCTCGTCGGCGCTCTGGAACTGTCGTCCACGCCCGGACCGCAGGAAGACCAGGCTGGCAAGCAGCAGCGCAATGGTCGACATGATGCCGGCGAGCCCGTAGATCCAGGCGTAGCCGACGTGACCGTGCATGCCGGGGCTGGTGGAGTCGCTCGCGATGCCGAAGGTCGAGCGGAGCGCGAAGCGGCCGATCTCCCGGGTGCCGACGAGTTCCTTCGGCGCGGTGGCCGCGAGTGCGAAGGTGATGGCGAACGACGTGGCGAGGCCGGCCACCAGCACCAGCACCGCGGCCAGGCGGCTGCCTTCGGCGAGACGCGCCGGGAACGCACTGCGCGAGCGCGCCACGACGACGAGGACTGCCAAGCCGATCGCGAAGAAGACCGCGGTGACCGGGACGCTGGTGATGAAGGAGTAGTAGTCGCGTTCGAAACCGCGCAACTGGGTGTCCTGCAGCCATTCCTGGCGGAAGATCGCGCTCAGCATCACGGCCAGGCTGACCAGGACGCTGATCCCCATGAGGATCACGACCATGGTGAAGCCGGCGCGGAGCCTGCGTCGCACCGCGCCGGCGAGCACGAACAGCAGGCAGACGATGAAGAGGCTCGGCTCAGACGGGACGTTCACCAGGCCGAGCAGGTCGGCGACGATCTCCACGACGATGTTGTGTCGCAGCGGGACGCTGATCAGCGACCAGATCGCGGCGAACAGGTAGACGCGGCCGATCCACCGGGCGACCTGCTCTCGCCACGGCACCGGCACCCGGTCGCGACGCGGGCCGCCATACGCGTTGATGGTGCCCTTGAACAGCTGCGGTAGCTTCGGCAACGTTCCCTTGTCCAATGCAGCCTTCTCCCCCGGATCATGGACCGCGGCCTCCATGACGCGGCGTCACCTGGAGGGTAACCATCTCATACGCGCACTCGCTGGGGGTGCGATGACAAGAGGCTGAACATGACAAAGGCCCGCCTGATGCAATCAGGCGGGCCTTTGCTTCAAATGTATGTTCGGCGGTGTCCTACTCTCCCACACCCTACCGAGTGCAGTACCATCGGCGCTGAAGGGCTTAGCTTCCGGGTTCGGGATGTGACCGGGCGTTTCCCACTTCGCTATAACCGCC